>DATCSE010000090.1:0-21780 GCA_036568605.1 Burkholderiaceae bacterium
GTGATGACGCTGGAGGAGGTGGCCCACATGGCGGTGTTCATCGCGTCCGACCAGGCCAGCGGGATGACGGGGACGACCGTGAACCTGACGATGGGCGGCGTGACGGACTAGATCATGAAGATCCGACACATCCTGACCGTCGTCGCGCTGGTCCTTGGCGTCGCGTTGGAGGCGCTTGCGACCGAGCCGCCGCTCGCGGCTATGCCCGCCCCGCTCGAAACGCGCCTGGCGTTGAGCGCGCTGCCACCGGCACTGCGCAGCGAAGCCTCGGTCTATCTGCTCGATCCGACGAGCGGCTATCGGCTCTCGCGCCGGGGAAGGAGCGCGCTCTCCTGCCTGGTCGAGCGCACGCAATGGGAGTGGGGTGAACTGCGCGACGACGTCTACGTGCCGCTGTGCTACGACGCCGCCGGAGCCCGGGCGCACCTGAAGGTCATCATGGACACCGCCGCATTGCGTGCGCAAGGGATAAGCGGCCGCGCGCTGAAAGCGGAAATCGAGAGGCGCTACACGAGCGGGACCTACAAGGCCCCGGAAAGCGCCGGGCTGTCGTACATGGTCGCGCCGCTGATGCGCACGAACAGTCCGCCGGACATGAAGGTTCACACCATGTCGATGCCGCACCTGATGTTCTACGCTCCCGGTCTCACGAACGAAGACATCGGCGCCAAGCCGGACCTGGCCGATCTCGCGAGCCTTCGCTGGCCGTTCATCGACCGCCAGGGTCGCCCGGAGCAGAGCTACATGATCCAGCTGGTCGGCGAGACCGAGGCGGCGAAGATCCTCGCCGACGAATGGCCGCTGCTGGACGAGCTGTGCGCGTATCGCGATCTGCTCTGCCTGCACGGCAGGAAGCACTGATTCATCCGCCCACAACGCTGGGAGGCCTGGTCCCGCTAGTCCCTGCCATCAGCGGCGCCCGAACATCATCTGCCGCGCGAGCGCGGACTTCAGCGGGCCCAGCGCCTGCAACGCGGCCAGTCCGAGGCCGCGCGCGGCGCCGGCACCGGGCAGCTTCCAGGTGAAGCTGCGCGCGAGGAAATCGGTCGCGGCGATCATCGCCCAGCGGTCGGGTGCGCGCTGCCATTCGAGGCGCCGCAGCACCGCGTCGACATCGGGCTCGTGGCGCAGCGCGCTCACCAGCTCGAACGCATCGCGCAGCCCGAGGTTCAGGCCCTGGCCGGCGACCGGGTGCAGCGTCTGCGCCGCGTTGCCGATGCGCACGGTGCGGCCGTCGGTCAGCGTGCGCTCGGCGATCAGGCCGAGCGGGAACGCCTTCAACGGGCTGATCGCGACGATCTGCCCGGCCGCGCTCGGGAAGATGCTGTTCAGCACCGCGACGCGCTGCGCATCGGTCAGCTCGCGCACCGGGTCGTCGTCGCTCGCGACGCACCAGACCAGCGCCGCGCGGCCGTCCTTCAGCGGCAGCAGCGCGGCCGGGCCGTGGCGCGTGAAGCGCTCGAACGCGACGCCGCTTGCGCGCTTCGCGGCAGCGGCGTCGTCGGCGAACGTGACCTGGCCGACCCACGCCGTCTGCGCATAGTCGTGCTGCAGCGGCGTCTTCGGCATTGCGCCGAGCGCACGGCCGGCGTCGACCACGGCGCTGCGCTCGGTGTAGACGCCGCCCTCGGCGATCACCGCGAGGTCGTAGCGCTCGGCGATGCCGGCATCGATCTCGACGGCGTGCTCGAGATTCTTCAGCGCCGTGACCTTGGTCCCGAAGCGGCTGTGCAGCCGCAGCGGCTCGGCCCGTTCGGCCTCGAACCAGACCTGCTGCAGCGGCGCGACGATGCGGCCGTAGCTCAGCACCGCGCCGAGCAGCGGCACCGCCTCGTCGATCGCGCGGATGCGCAGCTCGGGCTCGCGCAGCCGCTCGGCCAGGAACGCCGGCAGCAGCTCGGCGGCCAGCGGCAGCTCGGACAGCCCCGAGGGCGGCTGCTGCGACACGTGCACCTCCAGGATGGGCTGGGCCGCGTCGGCGCGCCACGCGCCGAGCCGCTCGAGGATCTGCACGCTGCCCAGCGACAGCGCGAGCGTGCGCGGGTCGCCCGACACGTCCTGCTCGGCCGGGCGCGCATCGAACAGCGTGACGTTCGCGCGCGGCAGCGCGCGCGCCGCGTGCAGCGCGAGCGCCAGGCCGACCGGACCGGCGCCGACGACTGCGATGCTCAATGTGGCTTCGTTCATGGGACTCGCCCTTCGTCGGGCTGGAGGTTCAAGGGGGCCGGCGTATTATTCGCCGCACCCGAATCCGCGGGCGGCAAGGAGAGCTCGGTCATGGCGCTGATGGATTTCATCAAGAAGCAGTTCATCGACATCATCGAATGGGTGGAGTCCGGCGACGGCACGCTCGCCTGGCGCTTCCCGATGCAGGACCGCGAGATCCAGAACGGCGGTTCGCTGACCGTGCGCGAGTCGCAGATCGCGGTGTTCGTCAACGAAGGCCGGATCGCCGACGTGTTCGGCCCCGGCCGCTACACGCTGACGACCGCGACGCTACCGGTGCTGACCTACCTGCAGAACTGGGACAAGCTCTTCAAGAGCCCGTTCAAGAGCGACGTCTACTTCTTCAGCACGCGCCAGCAGGTCGACCAGCGCTGGGGCACGACCCAGCCGGTCACGATACGCGACAAGGACTTCGGCGCGGTGCGGCTGCGCGCGTTCGGCAACTACAGCTACCGCATCGCCGACGCCAAGCAGTTCCACACCGAGATCTCGGGCACGCGCGACGTCTACACGATCGCCGACCTCGACGGCCAGCTGCGCGGCCTGATGCTGCAGCACATCTCGGACGCAGTCGCCTCCAGCGGCGTCGCGTTCCTGGACCTCGCGGCGAACCAGGTCGAATTCGCGAAGGCGCTGCTGGACGCGACCGCGCCGGCGTTCGCAGCGGTCGGGCTCAAGCTCGAAGGCGTGACGGTGCAGAACGTCTCGCTGCCCGAGGAGCTGCAGAAGATCCTCGACCAGAAGATCGGCATGGGCATGGTCGGCGACACCAGCAAGTTCATGCAGTACCAGACTGCGCAGGCGATCCCGACCCTGGCCGCGAACGCCGGCCAGGGCGGCGGCGTGGTCGGCGACGCGGTGGGCCTGGGGGCCGGCGTCGCGCTCGGCCAGGTGATGGCCGGGCAGCTCGCGCAAGGGCTGCAGCAGCGGCCTGCCGAGGGCGGTGCTGCCGCGGCCGCCGCGCCGGTCGGCGTGAAGCCCGACGAGGTGATGGCGACGCTCGAGAAGCTCGCCGACCTGAAGGCCAAGGGCATCGTCACGCAAGAAGAATTCGACGCGAAGAAGGCCGAGCTGCTGAAGAAGCTGGTGTGATGCCGCAACGCCTGACCCGAACGGGCTGACCCCAACCGTTCGGGCTGACCCCAACCCGTTCGAGCTGATCCCAACCCGTTCAGGCTGACGCCAACCCGTTCGGGCTGAGCCTGTCGAAGCCCCATCGCGCCCAACCGCTTGGCCACCGACCCGCCCTCGCAGCGCGCCTACCGAGCCGCGTGCCCCAACTGCGGGGCGCCGGTGGACTTCCGCTCGCCGGCCTCCGCGTTCGCGGTCTGCAGCTTCTGCAAGAGCACCATCGTCCGCGAGGGCGACGCGTTGCGCAAGATCGGGCAGAGCGCCGAGCTGTTCGACGACCACTCGCCGCTGCAGCTAGGCGCGGCCGGCAAGTACCAGGGCGCGCCGTTCACGCTGGTCGGCCGGCTGCAGTACCGCTATGCCGACGGCACCTGGAACGAGTGGCACGCGCTGTTCGACGGCGGCGATGGCACCAGCAGATCGGGCTGGCTCAGCGAGGACAACGGCCGTTATGTGTTCGCGTTCGATGCGCCGCTGCAGCTCGAGGTGCCGAGCGGCACCGAACTCAAGCCCGGCGCGCAATACCTTGTCAACGGCCAGAGCTGGACCGCCGCGTCGGTCACGCCGACCCAGCTGATCGCCGCACAGGGCGAGCTGCCGTACACGCCGAACCTCGCGCGCGGCTTTCTCGTCTGCGACCTGAGAAGCGCGCGCGGCGAGGTCGGTACGCTGGACTACAGCGACCCGGGCAAGCCACGCTGGTCCATCGGGCGTTCGGTCGGGCTGGCCGAGCTGGCGATGACCGGGCTGATCGAGGGCGGGGCCGGCGGCGGCGGCACCGAGAAGTCGATGAAGGGGCGGACGCTGCAGTGCCCGAACTGCGGCGCGTCGCTCGAAGTCAAGCTCGCGACGACGCAGTCCATCGTCTGCCACCAGTGCCATGCGGTCGTCGACATCTCGCAAGGCGTCGGCGGCGAGCTGCGGCACTACACCCAACAGAACGGCCTGGAGCCGCTGCTGCCGCTGGGCAGCGTGGGCACGCTCGCGCTCGGCGGCAAGCAGGCGCAGCCGTGGCAGGTCGTCGGGTATGTCGAGCGCTGCGAGGTGCCCGAGAGCGACGAGGACGAGCAGAGCTTCTGGCGCGAGTACCTGCTGTACAACCGCAGCGAAGGCTTTGCGTTCATCGTCGATGCCGAGGACGGCTGGTCGTGGACCGTCCCGATCACTGGCGTGCCGCAGCTCGCCGGCGACACCGCGCGCTACGAGGGCGCGGTCTACCGCAAGCTCTACGACTACACCGGCCAGATCACCTACGTGCTGGGCGAGTTCTACTGGCAGCTGACGCGCGACCAGCGCACCGCCAACACCGACTACCAGGGCACCGGAAGCGCTTCGGCGAAGCGGCTGAACCGCGAGCGCACGCGCAGCGGCGCAGGGGCCGAGGCGGTGCAGGAGATCGTCTGGTCGGCCGGCGAGACGCTCTCGGCCGATGCGGTGATGAAGGCCTTCCGCCTCGCGCCCGCGCAGAGCGCGGCGCTGCGACGCGATGCCGCGCCGACCGCGTTGAAAGGGTCGCTGCTCGCGAAGGTCATCTTCTGGGCGTTCATCGTCTTCGTGCTGCTGCTGTTGTTCCGCTGCGGCAGCGGCAACAGCGGGCCGGTGGACTGCACCGACACGCTGAACACCTTCGGCCAGGCATCGCAGGAGTACCAGAATTGCCTGAACAGCCAGCGCAGCGGCGGCGGGTCGGGCTACCGCACCGGCGGCGGCTCGTTCGGCGGGTTTTCGAGCGGCGGTGGCGGGCACAAGTAGCCGCGCTCGCCACGGCAACGTCAGCAGCAGCAACAACGCAGCACAGGAGAGCAGCCATGATGGGAATTGAGTGGATGAAGCCCGGCGTCATCGTCGGCTCGATCATGTTCGCGCTGATCGGCGTGGCGATCTTCTGGATCTGCTTCGTGATCGTCGACAAGATCACGCCGTACGACCTGTGGGGCGAGATCGTCGAGAAGAAGAACGTCGCACTGGCGATCGTCGTCGGCGCGATGTGCATCGCGATCGGGCTGATCGTCGCGGCGGCGGTGCATGGGTAGGCCGCGAAGCGAAGGGCGAGAGGCCCCGCAGGGCCACGAAGGGGCCACGACGTGGCCCGTGGGGATCGACCAGCGCAGCGGCCGGCGAGCGGCACGGGCTCAATGCCCGTGACGCGAGAGCGCGCGCAAACCAACCCCTGCCTGCTACGATATGGGTACCCATATCGGGGGCCGCTACTGCATCATGAAGACGACGATCGAGATCGCCGACCCGCTGCTCGAAGAAGCCAAGAAGATTGCCGCGCGCGATGGCGAGACCTTGCGTTCGCTCGTCGAGCAGGGACTGCGCACGGTCCTCGCGCAACGCAACGCGAAAGGCGGAAAGCCGTTCCGGCTGCGCGATGCGAGCGTCAAGGGGGACGGCTTGCGCCCGGAAGTCGCGCACCTGTCCATGCACGACATCATCATGTTGAGTTACGAAGGCCGCGGCTCTTGATCGCCGTCGATACGAACGTTCTGGTCTGCGCCCACCGCGGCGAGATGCCGTTTCACGAGGCGGCGAAGCGCTCTTTGCAGACGTTGGCCGACGCGCCATCGCCGTGGGCGATCCCGTGGCCGTGCCTGCACGAGTTCTTCGGGGTCGTCACGAACGCACGAGTCTTCAAGACGCCGACGTCGCACGCGAAGGCGATCGCGCAGATCGACGCATGGCACGAATCGCCGTCGCTCGTGGTGATCGGCGAGACGCCCAAGCACTGGCTGACGCTGCGGCGGCTGATCAGCTCGGCCCAGGTACGCGGGCCGATGGTGCATGACGCACGCATCGCGGCGATCTGTGTCGACCACGGCGTGCGCGAGTTCTGGTCAGTCGATCGCGACTTCGGCCGCTTTCCGAGCCTCACGTTGCGCAACCCGCTGCTCGACTGACTGGCGAGCGCCGAGTGGATTGATGACTCCCCTGGTCGACAACGCGTCTGACCGCGCCGCCGGCCGAGCCCGCCCCGCCGAAGTCGCGCTGCTCGCCTCGGTCTTCGTCGTCGCGGCCTGCGGGCTGGTCTACGAGCTCGCGGCCGGCACGCTCGCGAGTTATCTGCTGGGCGACTCGATCCTGCAGTTCTCGACCGTGATCGGCAGCTACCTGTTCGCGATGGGCGTGGGCTCGTACCTGTCGCGTTTCTTCGAGCGCCAGCTGGTCGCGCACTTCCTGCGCATCGAGCTGCTGGTCGGCTTCGTCGGCGGGCTGATGCCGGCGGCGCTGTTCGCGCTGCAGACGCTCGCCGCGCCGTCGTTCCGTTTTGCGCTGTATGCGCTGGTGCTGCTGGTGGGCATCCTGGTCGGGCTCGAGATCCCGCTGGTGATGCGCATCCTGAAGCGGCAGTTCCGCGGTGCGGCAGACGGCGGGTCGCGCGGGCGTTATGCGCTGAAGGAGCTGGTCTCGCAGGTGCTGACCTTCGACTACCTCGGCGCGCTCGCGGTCTCGATCGCGTTCCCGCTGCTGCTGGTGCCGCAGCTGGGCCTGGTGCGCACCGGCGTGCTGTTCGGGTTGATGAACGCGGCGGTCGCGGTCTGGGCGCTGCTGCTGTTCCGCGGCGAGCTGCGCCGCTTTGCCGCGCATGCGATGGCCTGCGGGCTGGTCGTGGCGTCGCTGCTCGCGGCGTTCGTCGCGGCGGACCACATCACCACCTGGGCCGAGGACCGCTTCTACGCCGAGCCGGTGCTGTACCGCGAGACCAGCGCGTACCAGCGCGTCGTCGTGACTGCCGGTCCGCATGGCGTGCGGCTGTTCCTGAACGGCAACCTGCAATTCCATTCGCGCGACGAATACCGCTACCACGAAGCGCTGGTGCATCCGGCGATGGCTGGCCATGGCGCACCGAAGAACGTGCTGGTGCTCGGCGGCGGCGACGGGATGGCGGTGCGCGAGGTGCTGAAGTATGCCAGCGTCGAACGCGTGACGCTGGTCGAGCTCGACCCGCACATGACCACGCTGTTCTCGACCCAACCGCTGCTGCGCCAGCTCAACGCCGACTCGCTGCATTCGCCCAAAGTGCGCATCGTCAACGAGGACGCGTTCGCGTGGCTGGAGGCGAACCCCGGCAGCTACGACGTGATCGTCGTCGACTTCCCCGATCCGACGAATTTCTCGATCGGCAAGCTCTACACGGCCAGCTTCTACCGGCTGATCGACCAGCACCTGAACGCGAGCGGCTATGCGGTCGTGCAGACCACCTCGCCGCTGATAGCCCGCAAGAGCTTCTGGACCGTCGCGACCACGCTCGAAGCCGCCGGCCTGACGACCACGCCGTACCACGCGCACGTGCCCAGCTTCGGCGAATGGGGCTTCATCCTCGCAAGCCGCCGGCCCTATCGTGTGCCGCAGCGGCCCGACGAACTGCCGGCGGGCCTGCGGTTCCTGAGCGTCGGCGACCTGCCGACGCTGTTCAACTTCCCGCTGGACATGGCCCGCGTGCCGGCCGAAGTGAACCGGCTGTCGAACCAGGTGCTGGTGCAAACGTTCGAAGACGAATGGGGAAGAGTTCATTGACCCACCCCCGGAGCGCCTTCGGCGCTCCCCCTCCAGGGGGCAACGCCAGTGGACCGGCGGAGCCGGATCCACGGCGTTCGCTGGGCTCGGTTCGGCGGCGCGCGTTGCTTGTTGGTGCCGTGGCGGCACCGCTGGTCGCGGCCTGCCGGCGCAAGCGCGAGCCCAGGCCTCTGGTCGGCGGCTGGGTCGGCGCGGATGTCGAGCGCGGCCATCGATGGCGCGACACGAAGTCGGGCGCGTGGCCCGAGCCCGCGGTGCAGCGACGGGCCGGTGTGATCGTCGTCGGTGCCGGGATCGCGGGGTTGGGTGCGGCGCGCGCATTGATCGCGGCCGGTGTCGACGACGTGCGGGTGTTCGATCTCGAAGACGCGCCGGGCGGCAACAGCCGCGGCCACGCGATGGGCGGCATGGCGTGCCCGCTGGGCGCGCACTACCTGCCGGTGCCGGGCGAGCATGCGGTCGAGGTGGCCGAGCTGCTGGACGAGCTCGGGCTGCGCCGCATCGAGAACGGCCAGCCCGTCTACGACGAGCGCCACCTGTGCCACAGCCCGCAGGAGCGCCTGTTCATCGGCGGGCACTGGCACGAGGGCCTGCTGCCGCCGCTCGACGCGCTGCCGCTCGCGAAGCGTGCGGCCACGCAGGCGCAGTACCAGCGGTTCGCCGCGGCGGTCGAACGGGCGGGCGACGGCGGCCGCGCGTTCGCGATCCCGACGGCGCGCTCGGCATGGAGCCCGGCGCTGCAGGAACTGGACGCGGTCACCTTCGCGAGCTGGCTCGATGCCCGGCAGTTCGACGCGCCGGCGCTGCGCTGGTACCTGGACTACTGCTGCCGCGACGACTACGGCGCCGGCGCCGCGCAGGTCTCGGCCTGGGCCGGGCTGCACTACTTCGCGAGCCGGCATGGCTTCCATGCGCCGGGCGACGGTGTCGACGAGCGCGACGGCGTGCTGACCTGGTCCGAAGGCAACGCCTGGCTCGTCCGCCGGCTCGCGCGGCCGCTGGGCGATCGCCTGCAGACGGGCACGATCGCGTTGCGCGTCAGCGAAGAGCGGCACGAGGTCCGGGTCGACGTGTGGAACGACGCAGCACGCCGTGTCGAACGCTGGAGCGCGCCGCAGCTCGTGCTCGCGACGCCGCTGTTCATCGCGGCGCGGCTGCTGCAGACCCCCGGCGATGCGCTCACGAGCGCCGCCGGCGCGATGCGCCACGCGCCGTGGCTGGTCGCGAACCTGCAGCTGGCCGATGCGCTCGAGGACCGCCCCGGCGCGCCGCCGTCGTGGGACAACGTGCTCTACGAGGCCGGCCCGGCCGGGGCTATGCTCGGTTACGTCGACGCGATGCACCAGAGCACGCGGCCGTACCCCGGGCCCACCGTGCTAACCGCGTACTGGGCGCTGGCCGGCGACAGCACGGCCCAGCTGCAGGCGCATCGCGCGCGCCTGCTCACCGAGCCGTGGCAGGCCTGGGCGACGGCGATCGTGCAGGACCTCGAGCGCGCGCACCCGGACCTGCCGGACAAGCTGCAACGCGTGGACCTGATGCGCTACGGCCACGCGATGAGCATCCCGGTGCCGGGGCTGCGCAGCAGTGCCGCGCTGCAGGCGCTCGCGCAGCCGCAGCGCCGCGTGCACTTTGCGCACGCCGACCTGTCGGCGTATTCGGTGTTCGAGGAAGCGCTCTATCACGGCACACGTGTCGCGACGCAGCTGCGCGCCGCGGCCGCGGCGCCGCGCGGCCGCGTCACGCCTGCGGCGTGAACCCGTCGGCGCTCCAGCGCTCGCTGCCGACGCCGTGGTGCACGAAGAACAGGCCCTCGGGGTCGTAGCGCTGCTTCACCGCGAGCAGCCGCTCGTAGTTCGATCCCCAGAACGACCGCGGCCAGTCCGGCTCGAAGTAGTTGCTCTCGGACAGGTACGAGCCCGAGCGCGGCGCGACGACGCGCAGCTCGTCCATCGCGCGCGCGATCGCCTGCGCACGGGTGCGCGCCACCGCGACATCGGGCTCGTGGCCGGCGATGCCCGGATAGCCGGGCCCGTCGCCGGCGCCGCAGATCACCAGCGCGAACGCATCCAGCACCGCGGGGTTCATCGCGGTGTCGCGCGCTGCGGCGATGACCTCGGCCGGCGCACCCGCGAGGCCCTTGTTGACGTGCAGCGAAATGGTCCAGTGGCGTGATGCGGCGTACAGCGCCTGCACGAGACGCTCGCGTTGCGCGTCGTCCAGCAGCGCCGCGGGCAGCCACATCGACTGGTAGCCATGCAGCACCTGGCCAGCCTGGCCCTGGTCGCCGGGCCAGAACAGGTTCGTCGGCGGCGCGCCGGGCCGCTCGTCGCGGCCGATGAAGCCGAACAGCCGCTTTGCCAGCGTCGGCGACCAGAACTCGCGCGCCGACGTCGAGACGAACTTGAACGGCGAGAACTCGACCCGGTAGTCCTGCGGCGCGGCATCGAGAACGGCGAGGAACGGCTGCCACGCGTCCAGCGCCTCGCCGCGCGTCATGCCCTGGAACACCATCGCGATCTTCAGCACGTGGTCCGGGCGCATCCGGATCTGCTCGCCCCAGTGCGGGTTCATCAGGCTGCGGGCGTAGAAGCCGATCACATGGCCGATCAGGCGCTGGAACGCGGCGGGCGAGGTCGCCTGGATCGTCATGTTGACCGCGCCGAAGGTCTCCGGCAGCTCGTGGACGCGCAGCGTGAGCCGCGTCACCACACCCAGGCTGCTGCCCCCGCCGCCTTTCAGGCCCCAGAACAGATCGGGGTTGGTGCAGGCGTTGGCGAGTCGCACCGTGCCGTCGGCAGTCACGACCTCGGCCTCCAGCAGGTTCGCCGAGGCCAGCCCCCAGCGCTTCGAGAAGCTGCCGAAGCCGCCGCTCTGCACGAGCCCGGCCACGCCCACCGACATGCAGCCGCCGCCTTGCACGTAGCCGCCGGCCTGCGTGGTGACGGCGTCGTAGACCTGGCCCCAGAGCGCGCCGGCTTCGACCGAGACGGCCCGCTGCGGCTCGACGCGCCCCGCGCAGCCGGCGCCGACGAAGGCGTCGTGCAGCGTCACGCGCTTCATGCGGCGCGTCCAGATCAGCAGCGAATCGGCTGCATTGGACGTGCCCTGGTAGCTGTGGCCGCCGCCCTTGACGACCAGCCGCAGCCGGTGCTCGCGCGCGAAGTTGACCGCTGCGACGACGTCGTCGCGGGTCTGCGCCGCGACCGCGTAGGCGCTGGGCCGCGAGGTCCAGGCATCGACCCAGCCCAGGGTCTGCGTCAGCCCGACCTCGTCGCCGAGGAAGTACGGGTTCTTCAGCGAATGGCCGAACAGCGTGGCGCAGGCCGGGCTGTCCGGTGCGCTGCGGCATGCGGCCAGCGGCGATTCGACGCGCACCAGCCGCCCGCCGACCTGCTGCCCCAGCTCGCGCCAGCGGGCCTCGGACGGCCAGTCGGCGTCGCCCGGCCGGACGCGCCCGGGTGGCCGCTCGCCGGCCGCGGCGGCGAATCGCGTGCCGGGCCCGCATGCCAGTGGCAGCGCGACGGTGGCTTGGAGCAGGTGTCGTCTGTGCATCGATGTCCTCGAGGAGTCGTCGTGGTCGCTGCATAGAATGACCCAGCCCTGACGCCGACGAACGCGAAAGTGACGAACGCCCCCTCCGCTGGGACGAATCCAGACGCCGATGTGACGACCGCGGCGGCGCCGGCCGGCCGCTGGGCTGCGCGTCTGGCGGCGTTGTCGCCGCGCCGCGCGCATTGGATCTTCGTCGTCAGCTTCGTGGTGACCGCGCTGGCGCATGCCGTCGTCAACAGCGTCTCGGTCGCGAGCGACATGAGCCGCGGCGGCCTCGCGTTCAGACCTGCCGAGCCGTGGATCTGGGAGTTCAGCAGCGTGCTCGCGCTGATCGCCTGGCTGCTGCCGCTGCTGGCCGCCGATGCGCTGCTGCGCGCGCGGGTTCGCGGTCCCGCGGCGCGGCTGGGCGTGTACGTGCTGGGCAGCATCGTGTATTGCATGGCCCATGTCGCGACGATGGTGGCGCTGCGCGAGGCCACCTATGGGCTGCTCGGTTGGCGGTACGACTTCGGTCCGTGGCTGGCCGGCTTCGTCTACGAATACCGCAAGGACGTGCTGACCTTCGCGACGATCCTCGCGCTGTCCGCCGGCTGGCGGCTGCTGATCGAGCGTGAGCGGCAGCGCGCCCCGATGAATGAGGGTCCCGTGGTGCCCACGGCCAACGCGGAACCCGCCGCCACGATCGCGCCGTCACCCGGCGACGGCCAGGCGGAGGCGCCGACCTTCCTCGTGCGCACGGCGCAGGGCGATCTGCTGGTGCGGGCCGCGGACGTCGACTGGATCGAGGCGCAGGGCAACTACGTCGGGCTGCACGTGCAGGGGCAGGTGCGGCTGCTGCGCCAGACCATGGCCGAGATGCAGGCACGCCTGGCCGACCACGGGTTCATCCGCACGCACCGTGGTGCACTGGTCAACCGGCAGCGCATGCAGGCGATCATTCCGCGCGAATTCGGCGAGCTGGGCGTGCGTCTGGCCAACGGCGAGGTCGCGCCTCTGAGCGAGAGCCGGCGCGCCGAGGTGCTTCGGTCGGTCGTGGGCGCGTCGCCGTAGCGGCGCCGAACGTGCTTGCAGCGAGCCGCGCGCTCAGCTCAGCGGTGCAGGGCGGGTGGCCGCGCGGCGGTCCAGGCCGTTCGCGACGTAGTACTCGTGCTTCCCGATCAGCATCTGCTCGTCGGCCCGGCTCACGGTGGCCTCCAGGCGTTCGCCGCGTGCCGCGACCGCGTAGCCGATCGCGAGGCTGAGCGGCGTGCCCGGGTAGAACTGGTTGTTCAGGTCGAGCAACGCGTGCACGCGCTCGATCATCTGCTGCGCGCCGCGCTCGTCGGTGCCGGGCAGCAGCAGTGCGAACTCGTCGCCGCCGATGCGGGCGGCACAGGCCGGCTTGTCGACGACTTTCGCGAGCACCTCGCCGGCACGCCGCAGCAGCGCATCGCCGGCCGCGTGCCCGCCCTGGTCGTTGGCGGCCTTCAACCGGTTCAGGTCGATCGCGATCACCGCCACCGGCCAGGGCCCGCGGCGGTCCAGCCGGTTCAGCTCTTCCTCGAAGTAGGCGCGGTTGCGCAGGCGCGTCAGCACGTCGTGCTTGCCCAGGTATTCGAGGTAGGCCTCGGCCTTCTTGCGCGCGGTGATGTCGGTCAGCGCGATCTGCACCAGGCCCCAGTTCTCTTCGTGGCCGGGCAGCACCGAGAACTGCAGCAGCACGTCGACCTGCTCGCCGTCCAGCGCGTAGTTCACGGTCTCGCGCTGCTGGAACAGCTGGCCGTTCCACAGGTCGATCAGCTGCTCGGTGAAAGCCGGGCGCATGTCGTCGCGGAAGATCCGGTCCAGTTGGCGCAGCAATGTCGCCTTGTCGTCCGCGCGGAACATCTCGAGCGTGCGCCGGTTCACGTCGATCACGCGGATCTCCTGCATGCAGCGCTCGACGAACTCGGGGTGCACCTGCAGGAACACGCGGAAGTCGTCGATGCCGCGCAGGCGCACGTCGTCGATCAGGCGCTTGATCGCGCTGAAGTCCTCGACCCACAGCGACACCGGCGAGTCGTCGAACAGCCCGCGCGCATAACGCTCGCTGGCCGCGAGGCTGCGCTCGGCGCGGCTGCGCGCGCTGATGTCCTCGATCGCGACGAGCACGCGGTCCCAGTGCGCCTGATGGCCGGGCAGGATGCTGCCGTGCAGGATGATGTCGAGCTTGCGGCCGTCCAGCGTGTAGTTCACGGTCTGGCTCGTGAAGCCGAGCTTGCCGTCCCACAGCGCGACCAGCTCCTCGATGTGCTGGTCCAGCATCGCGTCGCGGAACACGCGGTCGAGGTTGGCGACCAGGTGCGCCGCATCGCGCGCGCCGAACAGCTCCAGCGTGCGCCGGTTCACGCGCAGCACGCGCAACTGCTTGCTGCATTCGTCGACCCGCGTGCGGTCGGCATTCAGCCAGGCGCGCAGGTCGGTCACGCCATTGGCGCGCCAGCGCTGGAACAGCGCATGCAGACCGGTGTAGTCCTCGAGCCAGAGCGAGACCGGCGCGAGCTCGAACATCTGCTCGAAGTCGGCGCTCATCGCGCTCGCCGACGCTTCGCCTGCTTCGTTCATCACGACCTCATCAACGCTTCGATCGCATCGGCCTCGACCGGCACGCCGCGGCTGATCAGCTCGCAGCCGTCGGGCGTGACGACGGCGTCGTCCTCGATGCGGATGCCGATGTTCCACCAGCGCGCGGCGATGCCGTCGGCCGGCCGCACGTACAGGCCGGGCTCCAGCGTCACGACCATGCCCGGTTCGAGCTTGCGCCACGGCTTCATCGTCACGCGCTTGCCGGAGTAATCGGGCTGTTCGATCGGCGCTTCGTCCAGCGACAGGTACTCGCCGGCATCGTGCACGTCGCGGCCCAGCCAATGGCCGGTGCCGTGCATGTAGAACTGCCGGTAAGCGGTCGATTCGATCGCCGCGTCCACGTCGCCGACGACGTTGCGGTCCAGCAGTCCGACATCGAGCAGCCCCTGGGTCAGCACCCGCACCGCGGCATGGTGCGCATCGCGCTGGCGCGCGCCGGGTTTCGTCGCGGCGACCGCCGCGTGCTGCGCGGCCAGCACGATGTCGTACAGCGTGCGCTGCTCGGCGCTGAAGCGGCCATCGGCGGGAAAGGTGCGCGTGACGTCGCTCGCGTAGCCGTCGAGCTCGCAGCCGGCATCGATCAGGCACAGCTCGCCGGCGTGCAGCTCGGCACGGCCGGCCGCGTAGTGCAGCACGCAGGCATTCGCGCCGGCCGCGACGATCGACGGGTACGCAGGGCTCTGCGCGCCATGCCGGCGGAACTCGTGCAGCAGTTCGGCTTCGATCTCGTACTCGCGCACGCTGCCGGTCGGCTCGGCGCGGAAGCGCGAGGCGCAGTAGCGCATCGCGCGGACGTGGGCGGCGGCGCTGATGGCGGCGGCTTGGCGCATCGTGGCGAGCTCGGTGTCGTCCTTGCGCAGGCGCAGCTCGGCGAGCAGCGGCGCGAGGTCGCGTTTGCCGTGCGGCGCACGCACGCCGCCGCGGTCGCGGGCGCGCAGCGTGGCGAGCCACGTGTCGATGCGCGCTTCGGCGCCGGCCGGCTCGGTGAACGGGAACCAGACCGTCGGTTGATCGGCAAGCCGCTCGACCGCGATCTCGTCGAGCGCGGCGATGTCGTCGGCCTCGTGCACGCCGAGCGCGGCCGGTGCGGCCGTGGGGCCGAGGCGGTAGCCGTCCCAGATCTCGCGTTCCAGGTCCTTCGGGCGGCACAGCAGCGTCGAGCGTCCGTCGGCGTCCAGCAGCAGCCAGGCCTCCGGCTCGTCGAAGCCGGTCAGGTGCAGGAAGTTGCTGTCGGCGCGGTAGGGGTGGTCGTTGTCGCCGTTGCGCGGGCGGACCGGCGCGGTCGCCAGCACCGCGATGCCGCCGCCGGCGGCGCGTATCGCCGCGGCGACCTGCGCGCGGCGGCGCTCGCAGGCGTCTCGTGAGGTCTTGTCCATGCCGGACTGTAGCGTCGGCCGCAGTTCCGCTAGCCTACGCAGTTCCACCAACTGTTCCGATTCGACGACGATGCAATACCGACGCGTCGGCCGCAGCGGCCTGCAATTGAGCGAGCTCTCGCTGGGCTCGTGGGTGACCTATCACAACCAGGTCGACACGTCGGCCGCCAAGGAGATGCTGGCTGTCGCCTACGACGCCGGCATCAACTTCTTCGACAACGCCGAGGCCTACGCGGGCGGCGAGAGCGAGCGCGTGATGGGCGACGCGATCCGCGCGCTGAAGTGGCCGCGGTTGAACTACGTGATCTCGACCAAGCTGTACTGGGGGCTGGACGACGGCTCGCCCCAGCAGATCAATCGGCGCAACACGCTGAATCGCAAATATTTGTTGCAGGCGCTCGATGGCTCGCTCGCCCGGCTCGGGTTGGAGTTCGTCGATCTCGTCTACTGCCACCGCCCCGACCCGCTGACGCCGATCGAGGAGACGGTCTGGGCGATGCACGACATGATCGCGCGCGGCAAGGCGCTGTACTGGGGCACCAGCGAGTGGTCGGCCGGCGAGATCCGCGCGGCCTGGGAACTCGCGGACAAGCACCACCTGCACAAGCCCATCGTCGAGCAGCCGCAGTACCACCTGTTCCATCGCAAGCGCGTCGAGAACGAGTACGCGCGGCTCTACGACGACATCGGTCTGGGCTTGACGACCTGGAGCCCGCTCGCGAGCGGCCTGCTGAGCGGCAAGTACAAGGACGGCATCCCGCCGGGCAGCCGCGGCGCGATGCCGACGATGGCCTTCCTCGCGAAGAGCCTCGCCGACCCGGCGAGGATCAAGGCGGTGACGCAGCTCGAGGGCATCGCCGCCGAGCTCGGCTGCAGCGTCGCGCAGCTCGCGATCGCCTGGGTCGCGAAGAACCCGCGCGTGTCGTCGGTGATCACCGGAGCGTCGAAGCTGGAGCAGCTGCGCAGCAACCTGGGCGCGGTGGACGTGATCGGCAAGCTGACGCCGGAGGTGCTGGAGGCGATCGACGCGATCTCGGGGCCGATCGCGCAGTAGGCGTCATCCGCAGAGTGCACTCCGGTGCACCCCTGTTCGCGCACCCCCCGTTCGCCCTGAGGTATCGAAGGGCGCATGGGGCACCAGGTCTTCGAACGGCTCCCGGTCAGGTTCAGCTGCGACGGCCACCGCTCTGCGCATTGCGCCAGACCCAGTACGCGACACCCCCCCCCACCGCGGCGAGCAGCACGAACCGGCGCCTGCGGCCGCGTTTGCGCAGCAGCGGCGCGGCGCCGCCGAACAGCGTGCCGAGGACGGTTGTCGCGAGACGGTAGCGGCGCAGCCACGACAGCCCTGTGCTGACCCAGTCGCCCAGGCCGGCGCTGGGGGAGCCGAACCAATCGGGCTTCAGGCGGATGCCGAAGATCGAACGCAGCAGGTGCGGCAGGGTCGTCGCCTGGTGCAGCCGGGCGATGTCCATGCGCAGCTCGTCGCGCTCGAATGCGATGCGCGTCAGCAGCAACTGGCGGCGCGCCTCGTTGTCCAGGCGGGCCGGGGTCATCGCCGCTCCTCGGCCGCCTCGCCGCGCATCGCGGCCGCATCGTGGCGCAGCTCGGCCAGCGTGTCCGCCAGGAGCGGCGGGTCGTCGCGGAAGCGCACGCGCAGCCACCAGACGAGCACGGCGCCGGTGGCGCCGTACGCCAGCGCGATCCACGCCAGCACGCTGGGTCCCAGCGTGGGCCACAGCGCGGCGGCGACCCAGGCCGAGAGCGCCAACACCGCACCCCCGAGCAGCAGCACCGCGGCGAAGCTGACGACCATCATCTGCATCAGCCGCGTGCGTGCCTCGCTGAGCTCCAGACTCGCGAGCTCGAGACGGCTCTGCACCATGCCGAACAGATGCCCGGCCAGGCGCTGCAACAGGTCGAGCACGCCGGGCTCGTTGCGCCGTGTGCTCATGACGATCGCCAGCGAGGCATCAACGCCGCGTGATCAGCATCCCGACCACGACGCCCAGGCAGGCGGCGACGCCGATCGCGCGCCACGGGTGGTCGTGCACGTAGTCATCGGTCGCGCGGGCCGCGGCCTTGCTCTGGTCCACCGCTTTCAGGCGCGCGTCGCGCAAATGGCCGCGCAGGGTCTGCAGTTGCTCCAGCGCCTTGCGACGCAGCTCGGCGGCCTTTTCGCCGGTGCTGCCGGCGGCCTCGGCCAGCATCTCCTCGGCATCGGAAATGGCGTCGCTGACGTCGGCTTCGAGGTTGCTCGACGACAGGGTGGCGGACTTCGCGTTCATCGGTATCCCTTCCTGAAAGAGTCGGCGCGGGTGGATGCAGGACAACCAGCCGCCGCGCACGTTTGCAGACTGGCGGGGCAGGATGCTGTACGACGCTTCAGCATGCCAGGCCGCTCGGTCGGCGGCTCTCCCTGCGGACATCATAGTGCGCGCCGCCCGATGTTGCGGCGTCTGCCCGGGCTGTCACCGGGGAGGTTTATCCCGATGTGTTCAGCGCTGCGAGCTGTGCCGGCGTGCCGACGTTCTCCCACTCGCCGCGGTAGATCTCCGCGGTGATGCGGCGTTCGCGCATGCGCTCGTAGAGCAGCGGGCCGAGGGCAACACGCGTGCCCGGCGCGATGCCGGTGCACAAGTTCGCGCGCACCAGCGCGAGGTTTGCGTAGGTCCATTGCTGACCGTCGGGGCCGGTTGTGTCGGCAAGGCCGTATCCGTCGCGGTCCAGACCGAAGTCGCCTTTCGGATGGAACGGCGGATTCGGCACGAGCCAGACGTGGGCCTGCGCCTCGCCCGCGGCGAAGCGCTGTGCGGCCGCGGCGTCGAACACGAAGCCGGGGGCATAGATGTCGCCCGAGACGACCCAGAACGCGTCGTCCTCGTGCTCGACCAGCAGCGGCAGCGCCTTCGCGATGCCGCCCGCCGTCTCGAGTGCGCCGCCGTGGTCGCGGCCCTCCATCGAGTAGCGGATCGCGAGGCCGAAGCGGGCGCCGTCGCCCAGCGCCGCGACGATCTGCTGCTCCAGCCATGCGGTGTTGATCACCACGTCGCGAACGCCGGCGCGCGCCAGCGCCTCGAGGTGCCACTCGATCAGCGGCTTGCCGCGAACGGCGAGCAGCGGCTTGGGCGTGTGGTCGGTCAGCGGGCGCATGCGCTCGCCGCGGCCGGCCGCGAGGATCATCGCCTTCATGCCGAGGCGATACGGCTGGCGCGCGAGATCGCGCTTGCGGCACGCGGGTCGGCTGCAGCCTCGCCGCGCGCCAGCGCGTGGCGCTCGACGCGGTCCGGCGCGAACCCCGCGATCAGTGCCTCGAGCGCAGCGTGGGCGCGCGCGGAGTTGTCGCGGCCGAGGTTGCAAACGTACACATCCAGCGTGACCGCGCCGATCTCCGGCCAGGTGTGCACCGCGAGGTGCGATTCGGCGAGCAGCACGACGCCGGTGATGCCGGTCCCCGCGCTGAGGGCGCCGTCGCCGGCATCACGCGGCGCAGCGGCGCGCGGCTCGAACCGATGGAACAGCTCGCCGACCGGGCGCAGCCCCGCGCCCTCGGCGGCGTGCAGGCACAGCGCGCGCAGCGCGGCGGGGTCGGTCATCGCCGGCTCGGCGGTCGCGCAGCCGCGCAGGTCGGCGGTCAGGTGCAGGCCATGCATGCGGCGATTATCCGGGTGCGCGGGCGGGTCCCGGGCGGCGCGGCGGCGCTCTGGAAGCAGGCCCGTAAAATGCCGAGCTTTCGGGCGGGCTGCCGGCGCATCGTCGTTGAGGCGTGCCGTCCCATCCGCCTTCTCCCTCCGCTTCCCACGCTGCACCGAACTCGCATGGCTTCCTCCATCGTCTCCCCCCGCGCCGACCAGACCACCCTGATGGCCAACGCGATCCGCGCGCTCGCGATGGACGCCGTGCAGCAAGCGAACTCGGGCCACCCCGGCGCGCCGATGGGCATGGCCGAGATCGCGGTGGCGCTGTGGGGCCGGCACCTGCGCCACAACCCGCGCAACCCGCATTGGGTCGACCGCGACCGCTTCGTGCTCAGCAACGGCCATGCGTCGATGCTGCAGTACGCGCTGCTGCACCTGACCGGCTACGACCTGCCGATGAGCGAGCTGCGCAACTTCCGCCAGCTCCACAGCAAGACGCCGGGGCATCCCGAGGTCGACCTGACGCCGGGCGTCGAGACGACCACCGGCCCGCTCGGTCAGGGCCTCGCAAACGCGGTCGGCATGGCATTGGCCGAGAAGCTGCTCGCGCACGAGTTCAACCGCGACGGGCATGCGATCGTCGACCACCACACCTACGTCTTCCTCGGCGACGGCTGTCTGATGGAAGGCATCAGCCACGAGGCCTGCGCGCTGGCCGGCGCGTGGAAGCTGAACAAGCTGATCGGCCTGTACGACGACAACGGCATCTCGATCGACGGCAAGGTCACGCCCTGGTTCGTCGACAACACGCCGGAGCGCTTCCGTGCCTATGGCTGGAACGTGATCGGTCCGCTCGACGGCCAGGATGCCGACGCGGTGGACGCCGCGATCCAGCAGGCGCAGGGGTGCCTGGACAAGCCGACGCTGATCGTCTGCCGCACGACCATCGGCAAGGGCGCGCCGAACCGCGCCGGCACCGCGAAGGCGCATGGCGAGGCGCTGGGCGCCGACGAGGTCAAGCTGACCCGCGAGGCGCTGGGCTGGCCGCACGAGCCGTTCGTCGTGCCCGAAGACGCCTACACGCTGTGGGACGCGAAGGCCAAGGGCACCGCCGCCGAAGCGCAGTGGGATGCGAAGTTCGCGCTGTACAAGGCGGCGCACCCCGAGCTCGCGGCCGCGTTCGTGCGCCGCACGCGCGGCGAGCTGCCGGCCGACTGGGCGCAGACCGCGGCCGATGCCGTGGCGGCTGCGCATGCGAAGGCCGAGACGGTGGCCAGCCGCAAGGCCAGCCAGCTCGCGCTCGAGACCTACACGAAGGCGCTGCCGGAACTGCTGGGCGGCAGCGCCGACCTGACCGGCTCGAACCTCACCAACACCAGCAGCACGCCGCCGCTGCGCTTCGACGGCGCGAACGGCGCGCCGAACGGCGGGCGCCACATCAACTACGGCGTGCGCGAGTTCGGGATGGCCGCGATCATGAACGGCATCGCGCTGCACGGCGGGCTGATCCCGTACGGCGGCACGTTCCTGACCTTCAGCGACTACAGCCGCAACGCGATCCGCATGGCCGCCCTGATGAAGCGCCGCGTGATCCACGTCTTCACGCACGACAGCATCGGCCTGGGCGAGGACGGGCCGACGCACCAGAGCATCGAGCACGCCGCGGCGCTGCGCCTGATCCCGAACCTCGACGTCTGGCGCCCCTGCGACACCGCCGAGACCGCGGTCGCCTGGGCCCGCGCGATCGAGACCCGCGACCGGCCGAGCGCGCTGCTGCTGTCGCGCCAGAACCTGCCGTATGCACCCAAGCAATCGCTGGACGACATCGCGAAGGGCGCCTACGTGCTGGCCGAGCCCAGCGAGGTCGGGCTGAAGAAGAAGGCGCAGGTCGTGATCATCGCGACCGGCTCCGAAGTCCAGCTCGCGCTGCACGCGCAGGCCGAGCTCGCGAAGACGCACGGCATCGCGGCGCGCGTGGTCTCGATGCCGTCGACGACGGTGTTCGATCGCCAGCCGGTGGCCTACAAGCAAAGCGTGCTTCCCGCCGGCGTGCCGCGCGTCGCGGTCGAGATGGGCGTCAGCGACTTCTGGTGGAAGTACCAGTGCGCCGCGGTCGTCGGCATCGACCGCTACGGCGAGTCGGCACCGGCCGGCGCGTTGTTCAAGTTCTTCGGGTTCACGGCGGAGAACGTGGTGACGACCGTACGCAGCGTGCTGGGCGCCTGATCGCGATGAAACGCCTGGTCGGACTTCTCGCCGCGGCGACGTTGACCGGTACCCTGTGCCCAACGGCGCAGGCCGCGGACGAGTTGCCGCCGCCGATCTATGCGATCAAGCAGGACGTGCCGAGCCTCGGAACCAACATCCCGCGCAAGGTGGCGACGAGCTCGGACCTCCCGCTCAACCGGCGCTACGGCGAGCTGACGCCGGCCGAACAGGACATCGTGAAGTCCCGGTACGAAGCCATGATGCCGCTGGACGAGCCGCCGTACCCAGCGGATGGGCTGCTGCCGCTGTTCAACGCGATCCGCAAGGTTCAGGACGCCGTGCTGGCGCAAGGCGATCTGACAATGTTCGTCGAGGTCGATGCGCAGGGACGGGCGACCTCGGTGAGTGTGATGAAGTCCCCCGATCCGAAGCTGACGCAGGCTGTGGCTTCTGTGCTGATGCTGACGAAATACAAGCCCGCGGTTTGCGGCGGGCAACCCTGCAGCATGGGCTACCCTTTCCGC
>DATCSE010000091.1:0-4143 GCA_036568605.1 Burkholderiaceae bacterium
TTTCCGGTGCGGTGCAGGTAAGTCCACCGGCGCTGCGTTCGTCGACTGCTGATTCGAAGCATGCATCCGCAACCCCGCGCATCGCGGGGTCGGCGGGAGCAGGGCGTCGTCTTGACGCTCGAATCTCACCAACGTGCAAGAGAACCTGATCGGAGCACATCATGCAATCGTTCAAATTTGAGTTGTTTTCCTGGAGAGGGTGTTTGGCCCGCGTGATCCTGGCTGTCGTCGCGAGCCTGTCCTGCATAGCCGCCACGCTGGCGGTCCTGGCATCGGCATCGGGCGAGCTCGATCCGTTGCTGGCGAAGGCCAGGGCCTCGCCTGCGGCCAGTGCGGTCGCGGACAAGACGTCGGGCCAGCACCCAAGCGGCTGAGGCGTGCGATGCACGCCTGTTCGCGGAACGTGCCGCCATGCCTCACGGTGTGGCGGCACTTTCCGTTCAATCATCCGCTCAGTCGATCGTGACCTTCGCGTCCTTCACGAGCTTCGCGAACTTCTCGGTCTCATCCTTGATCTGCTGCGCCATCTGCTCGGCCGTGTTGCCGATCGGCTCGGCGCCGATCTCGTCCATGCGCTTGCGAAATTCCGGCGAATGGATGATCTTGACCATCTCGGTATTCAGGCGCGCCACCAGGTCCTTGGGCGTTCCGGCCGGGGCCAGCACGCCGAACCACGTGCCGATGTTGAAGCCTTTGAGGCCCGCCTCGTCCAGCGTCGGAACGTCCGGCAACGCCGATGAGCGCTTGGCCGTCGTGACCGCCAGCGGCCGCAGCTTGCCCGCCTTGATGTGCGGCAGCACCGGCGTGATGGTGTCGAACGACATCTGGATCTGTCCGCCCAGCAGATCGGTCGCGAGCGGCCCGCTACCCTTGTAGGGCACGTGCAGCAGCTGGGTGCCGGTCAGGTTCTGGAACTGGGTGCCGATCAGGTGCTGTGCCGTGCCGTTGCCGTTCGAGCCATAGCTGAACTGGCCCGGCTTGGCCTTGAGCTGCTGCACCAGCTCGCCCACGCTCCTGACCGGCGAGTTGGCATTGACGACCAGCACGTTGGGCACCAGCGCGATCGTCGTGATCGGCAGCAGGTCCTTCTGGAAGTCGTACGGCAGCTTCTTGTAGACGCTGGACGCGATCGTGTGGTGCACCGCGCCGACCAGCAGCGTGTAGCCGTCGGGCCTGGACTTCGCGACGAAGTCGGCGCCCAGCGTGGCGCCGGCGCCGGGCTTGTTCTCGACGATCACGGTCTGCCCGAGCGCGGGGGCGAGCTTGTCGGCCAGCGAGCGGGCCAGAACGTCGGTGGTGCCACCGGCCGGAAATGGCACGATCAGGCTGATCGGCTTGTTCGGCCAGGCCTGTCCTGAGCTTGTCGAAGTGGCCTGTGCCATCGCAGGGTTGTCGAGCAAGCCCAGCGTGAGCCACAGCGCGGTCATGGCCATGGCTTGCGCCAGACGGCGGCGAGTCGTCGCGGTCATCGTTGTCGTCTCCTTCAATCGTCCGGCGCTGGGACGCCGTGTCGTGCTGTCGCGATGGGTTCAGGCAGCTTTGCGCCGCACGGCCGTGGCAACCCGCTCGCAGACGGCCGCGGTCACCTGCGCTGTCGTCGCGGTGCCGCCGAGATCGCGGGTGTGCAGCGCCGGATCGGCCGTGACCGTCTCGATCGCCTGCATCACGCGGGCCGCGGCCTCGGTCTCGCCCAGGTGCTCGAGCATCATCACGACCGACCAGAACGTGCCGATCGGGTTCGCGAGGCCCTGGCCCATGATGTCGAAGGCCGAGCCGTGGATGGGCTCGAACATCGACGGGAAGCGGCGCTCCGGGTCGATGTTGCCGGTCGGCGCGATCCCCAGGCTGCCGGCCAGCGCCGCGGCGAGGTCGCTCAGGATGTCGGCATGCAGGTTGGTCGCGACGAGGGTGTCCAGCGACGCCGGACGGTTGATCATGCGCGCGGTCGACGCGTCGACCAGCTCCTTGTCCCAGCGGACATCCGGGAACTCCTTCGAAACCTGCAGCGCGATCTCGTCCCACATCACCATCGCGTGGCGCTGTGCGTTGCTCTTCGTGATCACGGTGAGCTGCTTGCGCGGGCGCGACTGCGCGAGCTTGAACGCGAAGCGCATCACGCGCTCGACGCCGGCGCGGGTCATGATCGAGACGTCGGTGGCGGCCTCGATCGCATGCCCCTGGTGGACGCGGCCGCCGACGCCGGCGTATTCGCCCTCGGAGTTCTCGCGGACGATGACCCAGTCCAGGTCCTTCGGGCCGCAACGCTTCAGCGGCGCATCGATGCCGGGCAGGATGCGTGTCGGCCGCACGTTGGCGTACTGGTCGAAGCCCTGGCAGATCTTCAGCCGCAGGCCCCACAGCGTGACGTGGTCGGGGATGTGCGGGTCGCCGGCCGAGCCGAACAGGATCGCATCCTTGTCGCGGATCGCGTTCAGCCCGTTCTCCGGCATCATCACGCCGTGCGCGCGGAAGTGGTCGCCGCCCCAGTCGAAGCTCTCGAACTCGAAGCGGAAGCCGTCGCTCGCGGCGGCCAGCGCTTCCAGCACCTGCTGCCCGGCGGGCACGACTTCCTTGCCGATCCCGTCTCCGGGGATCATGGCGATCCGGTAGGTCTTCATCCTGTCGCTCTCGTGTAGGCCTCGGGGAGGCGATGAGGCCACTGTACGAACGCGACAGGCGTGCGACACGGCGCTAAAGTGAATCCATCGTGAACCTGGATTCAACAATCCGCACGGTGCTTCGATGACGACAAAGAGCATTCAACCGGCCGACCTGGGCTTCTTCTCGATGCTCGCCAGCGCCGGCAGCCTGAGCGCCGCGGCGCGCGAGATGGGCGTCACGACGCCGGCCGTCAGCAAGCATCTGGCGCAGATGGAGGCGCGGCTGGGCGTCTCGCTGCTGAACCGCACGACGCGGCGCATGAGCCTGACGCCCGAGGGCGAGCTGTATCTGGAGCATGCGCGCCGCATCCTCGGCGGCATCGACGAGATGGCGCAGCTGCTGGGCGTCTCGAAGGCGGTGCCGCAGGGCCTGCTGCGCGTCAACGCGACGCTGGGCTTCGGGCGCAGCCATGTCGCGCCCATCGTCTCGCGCTTCGTGCGCAAGTATCCGCAGGTCGAGGCGCAACTGCAGCTGTCGGTCAACCCGCCGGCGCTGACCGACGACGCGTTCGACGTCTGCATCCGGTTCGGCGCGCCGCCCGATGCGCGCGTGATCGCGAAGTACGTGGCACCGAACCGCCGATTGCTGTGCGCGGCGCCGGCCTATCTCGCGCGGCACGGCATCCCGAAGGTGCCGCACGATCTGACCCGGCACAACTGCATCGGCATCCGCCAGGGCGAAGAGGCGTACGGCGTGTGGCGCCTCTCCAGCGGCCGCGGCAGGAGCGCGAAGACCGAAGCGGTCAAGACGCGCGGCAACCTGACGACCAACGATGGCGAGATCGCGGTCAACTGGGCACTCGAGGGCCACGGCATCCTGATGCGAGCCGAGTGGGACATCGCGCGCTACCTGCGCAACGGCCGCCTCGTGCAGGTGCTGCCGCAGTGCTACACGCCCGATGCGGACATCTATGCGGTGTATCCGCAGCGGCATCGCCTCGCCGCCCGGGTGCGGGCGTTCGTCGACCTGGTGGCGCTCACGCTGCAGCGGCGTTGACGCAGGGCGGCGATGGCGGGCCGCTGGCGCATCCGCTCGCGCCGCTCTACGATGCGCCCACCATGCACTTGTCCACCCGCGAGCACACAGCGCTGAAGCGCACCTTCGCCCTGCTGGCCGAAGACCTGGGCGAACGCGAAGTGCGCCTGATGCTGGGCCGCTCGCTGCTGGACCTGCTGCACGCCGACCAGTTCGCGTCGTTCGTCTGGGACGCACGCGCGCGCCGCTTCGGCGACGGCGTGTGGCTGAACATGGACCCGGCCAACGTCGCGCAGTACGACGCCTGGTTCCAGTTCCACGACCCGATCACGTTCAAGCTGCAGGCATGCCGGCGGGCCACCGCGGTCAGCGAGGTGATGGCACACCGCGAGCTCGCGCGCACCGAGTTCTTCAACGACTTCCTCGCGCGCGACGGGCTGCACTGGGGCATCAACCTGCATGCGTTCGACGGCGAACGCGCGCTCGGCGACCTGCGCATCTGGCGGG
>DATCSE010000092.1:0-2810 GCA_036568605.1 Burkholderiaceae bacterium
GTCGCGCACCGCGACGTCGGCGCCGACCGCGGTGATGCGCAGCCCGGTCAGCGGCAGCGTCTCCGGCAGCGTCGCCTTCAGGCGCGCGAGCGAACGCAGGATCTTGCGCGGCGGGATCTTCGAAGCCTGCAGCGCATACGCGGTGCGCAGCAGCATCAGGTCCTGGAACGTGAAGCGGTGTTCGTTGCGCGGCCCGCGGGTCGGCTTGACGAAGCCCGCGGCGATCAACCCCGAGACGACGGTGCGCGAGAGCCCCAGCATGGCCTGGACCCGGCGCAGCGTGTAGGTCGTCGAGGTCGTGATCGTCGTCGATTCACCGGATGGCGTCGTCGTCGAGGTCGTCGTCACTTCTTCGCACGTGCCTTCGCGGGTGCGGGCGCGAGCACGGCGGGCTCGGCCGGCTTGCTCGCCGCCCGCTTCGCGCCCTTGCGCTCCTTCGGCGCTTCAGCGGCTGGCGTTTCGTCCCTGCCGGCAGCGGTCTTCGCCCCAGCCGGCTTCTTGCCGAGGCTCGCGCGCAGCGCATCCATCAGGTCGATGACCTGCGCGCTGCTCGGCTCTTCATGGCGGACCGACGCGATCACCTGCTTGCCGGCGATCTTCTCGTCGATCGCCGCGAGGATGCGCTGCTTCTCCTCGTCGACATACTGCTTCGGGTCGTAGTTGTCCTCGGAGATCTGGTCGATCAGCTGCAGCGCGAGCTGCAGCTCGGGCGGCGTGACCGCGACCTGCTCGATGTTCAGGTCCTTCAGCGAGCGCACCTCTTCGGCGTACAGCAGCTGCTGCAGCACCAGGCCGTCTTCGACCGGGCGCACCTGCACGACGTACTGCTTGGACTTCCACGCCCACTTTGCGAGCGCGCAGCGGCCGCTCTTGCGCATCGCCTCCCGCAGCAGCGCGTAGGGCTTCGCGCCGCGCTTGTCCGGCGCGAGCAGGTAGGCCTTGTCGTAGTAGATCGGATCGACCGCCTTCTCGGGGATGAATGCGACGATCTCGATCGTGTGGCTGCTGCTTTCCTCGAGAGCCTTCAGCTCCTCGGGCGTGAACAGCACGAACTTGTCCTTCTCGAACTCGTAGCCCTTGACCATGTCGGCGCGCTGCACGACCGAGTTGTCGCTTTCGGAGACGTATTGCTGGCGCAGCCGCGAACCGTCCTTCGCGAGCAGATTGAACTTGATCGAGCTTCCACTTTCGGTCGCCGAATACAGCTTCACGGGAATCGAGACCAGGCCGAAGCTCAGCGTCAGGGAGGCGATTGAACGGGCTGCCATCGTCGGAACGTCTCTGTGGCGGGACGGCCATCCTAGTCCCGGATGCCCGGGGATGCCACTTTTTGCGGCACGAGCCCGGCTTCGGATGTCGGGCAAAGGCCACGAACCGCGGGTTCGCCCCGGGGGCGCACGCCGGTTCGTATTCGACGAAGCGGACTTCAGCGGACGCCGGCGAACCGCATGATCACGATCAGCGCCGGCGGCACCACGAGCGCGCCGACGAGCACGAACAGAAGGAACGAATGGCGCGACCATCCGTTGGACCGCGCATCGAGCCCGACCAGCAGCCCGAACAACGCGCCGACCGCCACGCCGCCGATGGCGATCAGCGGCAGGCTCAATGCCATGAGCGATGGACCATGCGATCCTCCTCCATATCGGGTCGGGTGGCCGCCCGGCGCGCGCTGCCGCCCGGCGCTGCGCGCATACTCCGATCCCCCCGGGCCTTCTCCCCGGCGGCATTATGGACCGCAGCGCCCCGAGCGGCTAACGCTCGCTTCACGCAACCGCGGCCGCGATGCACTACGCTTGCCGCGCCGTTGAAAGGAACGAGGAACGCAACATGCCCAGACCCTACGCCCGCACGTTGTGCGCCTTGCTGATCGCCGTGGCCGCCTCGGCTGCCGCGCTGGCCGGCACCAAGGAAGACATCGCGGCGGACATGAAAGCCGGCCGTTGGGCGCAAGCCGACTCGCAGTTGCAGCAGGTGCTGGCCAAGCACCCGGACAATGCGCTGGCGCACTACTGGCGCGCGCAGGTCAAGCTGCGCGAAGGGCAACTCGACGCGGCGCGTGCCGATCTCGCCGAGGCGAAGCGTCTGGATCCGACGCACGCGTTCGCCGGCGACGCCGCAGCGCTGGCGAAGCTCGAACGCGAGCTGGCGCCTGCCGCACCTGCGCCGCGCACGACGCTGCCGTCTCCGCCGCAGTTCCCGCTGGCCGAGACGGCCACGCCGGCCCAGCCGTCGGCGGCGAGCCATACCGGCCTGTGGATCGCACTCGGGGTCATCGCGCTGGCGGCGCTGATGGTGGTGGCGACGCGCTCAGCGCGCAAGCGCAACCTCGACGGCGAGCGACAGCAGATCCGCTCGCAGCTCGAGGAGGCCTACAACGACCTGCGCGACGCCGCCAAGGCGATCGACTTTCGCGCCGAGCTGAGCCCCGAGCAGAGGCTCGCGCTGTCGGACCGCGTGCTGCGGGCGCAGGGCGATGTGTCGGCCCACCTGGCAACGCTGGCCACCCGCGCTGACCTGTCGCCATCGCGTCAGCTGCTGCAGCGCGTGCGCGACATCGCCGCCGAGGTGCGTGGCGAAGAGCGGCCCAGCGAGGTCGAAGCCCGCCGCACGCTGGAGGCGCAGCGCCTGCAGGCGATGAATCAGCCGTTGGGCTCCATGCCGCCGCCGATGGGCGCGCCCGGCAGCGGTCTGGGTGTCGCGGGCGCGGCGCTGGGCGGCTTGGCGGCCGGTGCCGTGCTCGGCGGACTGATGAGCGGCAGCCAGCCCGCGAATGCGCATACGCATGCGGACGACGCGGGCGGTGGCCC
>DATCSE010000093.1:0-10856 GCA_036568605.1 Burkholderiaceae bacterium
GAGTCACTCGGGGCCCGCCACGGTTTGCAGGATCCCCGAACCTTCTCGCTGCGCCGCATCGCCGTCTCGGCCTTCGGCCCCTCGCTGCTCTTCGGCCTCGGCGAAGGCGCCATCCTCCCGGTCATTCCGCTGAGCGCCCGCGATCTGGGCGCGTCGGTCGCGGTGGCCGCGCTGGCGGTCGCGCTGATCGGCATCGGCTCGCTGGTGAGCAACATCCCCGCGTCGCTGATCACGATGCACCGCGGCGAGCGCTGGGCCATCGTCGCGGCGGCGCTGTGGTGTGCCGTCGCGATGGCCTTGTGCGCAGCGACCACGCACCTGGGCGTGTTCGCGATCGGCTGCTTCATGGTGGGCATGTCGCAGGCCGTGTTCAGCCTCGCGCGGCAGAGCTACCTGACCGAGTCGGTGCCGGTGGAGTTCCGGGCCCGCGCGCTGTCGACGCTGGGCGGCGTGATGCGCATCGGCATGTTCTTCGGGCCGTTCATCGCGGCCGCGGCGATCCACCGCTTCGGGCTGATCGGCGCGTACGGGGTCGGCGTCGCGGCGCTGCTGATCGCGGCGGTCATCGCCGCGCGCATTCCCGATCTAGAGTCCAGCGACACGGCGCGCCGCGATCGCGTGCAGGCGGCTGCCGAGCCCGCCAGCGCCGCGGTGGCCGTGCCCACGCTGCGCTCGACCGTGCGCGACCACCGCCACGTGTTCGTCACGCTGGGCATCGGCGTGCTGCTGGTCAGCGCGGTGCGCGCGACGCGCCAGGCGGTAATTCCGCTGTGGGCCGACCACCTCGCGCTCGAGGCCTCGGTCGCGTCGCTGATCTACGGGATCTCCGGCGGCATCGACATGCTGGTGTTCTACCCGGCCGGGCATGTGATGGACCGCAAGGGCCGGGGCTGGGTCGCGGTGCCGTCGATGGTCGTGATGGGCGCGGCGCTGCTGCTGACGCCGCTGACCCACGGCGCGTGGACGCTGCTGCTCGCGGCGATGGTGCTGGGCTTCGGCAACGGCATCGGCTCGGGCATGGTGATGACGCTGGGTGCCGATCACTCGCCCAGTGTCGGGCGGGCCCACTTCCTCGGCGTGTGGCGGCTGATGTCGGACATCGGCTCGTCGTGCGGGCCGGCGCTGCTGTCGCTGCTCGCGGCCGCGCTGTCGCTGGGCGCGGGCATCGTGGTCACCGGCCTGCTGGCGTTCGCGGCGGCCGGGCAGCTGGCCTACTGGATCCCGCGCGCCCACGAGCGCGGCACGGCCCGCTGACGGCGCCGGCGCTGATGTCGTTCAGGCGACGCGGTGCAGCATGCGCCCGGCCTGCGCGAGGACCCGCGCACCATCGGACTCCGCGTACGCGAGCCGGCCGTTCACATAGACGCGCTGGATCCCGACGCTCGCGCTGATCGGCTGCGCATAGGTCGCGGTGTCGGCGATGCGCGCCGGATCGAACACGACGACATCGGCGTACGCGCCGGGCCGCAGCGCGCCGCGCCGTTGCACGCGGAACGTCTTCGCGGTCAGCCCGGTCATCTTGTGCACCGCCTGCTCCAGCGAGAACAGCTTGCGTTCGCGCCAGTAGCGCGCGAAGACCCGCGGGAACGCACCCCACAGCCGCGGATGCGGATGCCGGTCGTGCGGCAGGCCGTCGCTGCCGATCATGGACCGCGGGTGCGCGATCACGCGCTCGACGTCGTCCTCGTGCATCTGGAAGTAGCAGGCCCCGCCCGGCTTCAGGCGCAGGCACGCCGTCTTCTGGTCCACGCCCCATTCGGCGGCGATGTCGGCCAGCAGGCGGCCGGTCATCTCCGGGTGCGTGTCGCTCCAGGTCAGCATCACGTCGATCTGGCCGTCGACCAGGTCCTCGCGCAGCACGGTCGAGCCGGCGACGTACGGGTACACGTCCATCGCGATAGTCTGGCGCGCGGCCAGCGTGTCGATCAGCGGCAGCGTCTCGGCGGTGCGTCCCCACTGCGACGGGCCGGCGCACTTGTGATGCGAGATCACCAGCGGAACGCCGGCCTCGAACGCGCAGTCGCCGGCCTCGTGCATCGCCTCGATGATGGCCTGCATCTCGCTGCGCAGGTGGGTCGCGTAGATGCCGCCGTGGCGCGCGACGACACGCGCGAGCGCCGTCACCTCGTCGGCCGGCGCCGCATACGCTTCTTCGTAGAACAAGCCCGACGACAGGCCGTGCGCGCCGGCGGCCAGGCTCTCGTCGAGCAGCGTCGCCATGCGCGCGCGCTCGTCGGCGCTGGCCGGGCGCGACAGATCGGCCATCGCCGCGTAGCGCAGCGTCGTGTGGCCGACCAGCGCCGCCACGTTCAGCGCGGGCGCGGCCGCGCTCACCGCGTCGCGGTACGCGGCCATCGTCGGGTAGCGGAACGAGCCGGCGCCGAGCAGGGTCAGCGGCGGGCCGGCCGCGTCGGTGCGGTACGGCGCAAGCGAGATGCCGCAGTTGCCGGTCACGACCGTCGTGATGCCTTGCGACAGCTTCGCGAGGTAGGCCGGCTGCTTCAGCACGATCGCATCGTCGTGCGTGTGCGCATCGATGAAGCCCGGTGCGATCGCGAGGCCGGTGCAGTCGACGATCTCGAGGTCTTCGATTCCCATGCCGTGGGGCAGGCGCGAGCGCACGCCGGCGCCCAGCCGCACGATGCAGTCGTCGACGATCAGCACGTCGCCCGGCCATGACGGTCCGCCGGACCCGTCGATCACGAGCCCGCCTTCGAGCAGCACCGCGTCAGCCACGGTCGACGCCTCCGCCGTTCCAGCTCTGCAGCGGGTGCGTCTGCGCATCGATGCCGTGGCGCTGCAGCGCCTCGCGCACGCCGCGCAGCCGGTTCACGGCGCGGCTGCCGACACGCTGCGCGATCAACACCGTGAGGATCTCGATCAAGGTCAGGTGCACCAGGTACGCATCGATGCCGACGTGCATCACCGCATCGTCCGGCACGCTGAGCGCGAGCAGCCAGTCGGCACGCTGCGCGAGCGCGGTGTTCGGCCGCGTGATCGCGACGACCTTCGCACCCTGCGCACGCGCGATGTCGACCGCGTCGAGCAGCGACGGCATGCCGCCGACGTGGGTGATCGCGATCACGACGCCGCCGCGCTTCTGCGCGCCGGCCGCGACCTGCTGCAGGTGGTAGTCGGCCCAGGCCGTGGCCGAGAGCCCGAGGCGGAACAGCCGCGCCTGCAGGTCGGTCGCCATGAACCACGAGGTGTTGCCGGCGCCGACGATGTCGATGTGCGGCGCTTTCGCGATCGCGTCGACCGCCGCGTTCAGCACCGCCATGTCGAGCTGGTTGCGCACGCCGGCCACCGAGGCCGCGGCGCTGCGTGCGATCTTCGCGACCACGTCGTCGGCGGTGTCCTCGATGTTGACGCGCCGGTGCAGCGGCGAGCCGCCCAGCGCGAGCTCCTGCGCGAGCGCGAGCTTGAACTCGCGCAGCCCGGCGAAGCCCAGGTCGCGGCAGGTGCGCATGATGGTCGGCACCGAGCTGCCGGTGCGTTCGGCGAGCTGCTCGAAGCTCTCCTGCAGCACGCGGTCCGGGTCCTCGAGCAGCACGTCGAGGATCGCGCGGCGCGTCGCCGGCGCCTTGTCGCGGATCTCGGCGACGCGTGCGAGCAGCGGCGTGGCAGCGTGGTGGTTGTTCATCAGAAGTGCATCGCGACCGCGTCGGTCACGCGGTAGTCGTTCTCGACGATGGGCATCCAGTGCCACTTGTCGAAGGTCGTGCACGGATGCGAGATGCCCAGGCCGATGCGCTCGCCGACGACCGGGGCCGACAGCGCGTCGGCTTGCGTATCCCAGCGCAGGTAGGCGTGCTGGTCGTTCAGCGCGCTGATCTTCCAGCTCGCCGGCACCGCGAGCGGCGTGGTCGAGCCGCGCGGCGCACGCGCGAACGGGATCGGCATCTCGATGTCGAACGAGATGTCGCGCCGCCCGACCGCGACGATCGCGAGGCCGGGCTCGGGGCACGACTGCACGCTGGCCCAGACCTCCAGCGCGGGACGCAGCGTCTCGCCGCAATCGCAGCGCTGCGCGACCGCCGCGAGCATGCGGCTGTAGTTGCCGTGGTCGTGGGTCACGTAGCAGCCCGAGCGCAGCAGCCCGCGCACCGGGCGGCTGAGCGACGGCTTGAGCCGCCCGGCGACCAGGTCGAAGATCGCCGAGCCGCCGGCCGAGATCAGGATCTCGTCGGTGTCGAACAACTGCTCGCGATCGGCCAGTTGCGCGATCGCCTCGACGCGGTCCATCAGCGCATCGGCATACGGTGCGTCGTCTTCGGTCCGGCCTTTCGCGCCCAGGCCTTCGTAGCACTCGATGCCGACCAGGTCCACCGCGGTGCTCGCGTGCAGGCGGCGCGCGAGCGCGCTCGCTTCGTCCGCGGTGCGGCAGCCGGCGCGGCCGCCGGGCACGCCGATCTCGAGCAGCACCTCGAAGCGCACGCTGCGCGGATGGGCCGCGTACCACGCCTCGATCAGCGCGAGCTGCGCCATCGAATCGACCAGGAACGCGATGCGCAGGCCCGGATGGCGCGCGAGCAGCTGCTGGATGCCGGCCAGGTCCTCGTCGGCCAGCACCTGGTTCGCGATCAGCGTGCGGCGCGCGCCGGCGGCGACGCCCACCGCGAGCTGCGTGACGGTTGCGAACGTGAGCCCCCATGCGCCGGCATCGAGCTGGCGGCGGAACAGTTGCGGCGACATCGTCGTCTTGCCGTGGGGCGCGAGCTCGATGCCGCGCTCCTGCACGAAGCGCTGCATCCACGCGAGGTTGTGCGCCAGCGCCTCGCGCTTCAGCACCGCGAGCGGCAGCGGCAGGCGGCCGTCGAGCACGTTCCAGCCCAGCGCGGCGATGTCGCGCGCCGCGACCGGCGGATGCGCGTGCGGGAAGCCCTTCAGGCCCGGCGCGAGCACGACGTCGTGGGCGATGTCGTTCATGCCGTCACTTGACCGACGTGTTCCAGAAGAACGGCCAGGTCGCCGGCTGGTAGTTCTCGAGCGCCGGGCTCTTCGCCGACAGGCCGTTGAACTTGCCGACGTTGATGTACGGCACTTCGTCGTAGACCACCTGCTGCACCTTGCCCCACAGCGCGCCGCGCTTGGCCGGGTCGGCCTCGCGGTTGAACGCCGCGAGGGCGGACTGCTTCGCCTCGCTGCCCCACCAGCCCGGCGCGCCGTCGCCCAGTTGCGGCGGCGACAGCATGGGCTCGGGGAACTGGCCGCTGTGCGTGATGTAGAGGTCCCACAGCTTGGCGTCATTGCGCCGCTGCACCAGCGTCGCCCAGTCGACCACGTTGAGGTCGACCTTGAAGCCGGCGCGCTTCAGCTGCTCGGCCATCAGCAGCGCCATGTTGTAGTGGAAGTCGTACTGCCGGCTCGTCAGCACGCGGATGGGCTCGCCCTTGTAGCCGGCCTTCTCGGCGGCTTCCTTCGCGGCCTTCGCGTTGCGCTGGTTGTAGCGCTCGGTGCCGGCGGTCGAGTAGAACGGCGAACCCTTCGGGAAGTGGTTGCCCTCGGCCGTGAAGAAGCGCGTGTCGCCGAAGCCGGCGGCCAGCATCTCGCCTTCGCCGAGCGCGGTCTGGATCGCCTGGCGCAGCGGCTGGTTGGCGGCCACCCCTTCCTTGGTGTTGAACACCAGGTACGGGAAGCCGAACGACGGGGTCAGGATGGGCACGGTCTTGCCGCCGCTCTTCTCGAGCCGCGGCAACGCTTCGACCGGCAGCAGGTCGGCGAAGTCGTACTGGCCGGCGAGCGCGCCTTCGACACGCGTGTTCGCGTTGGGCACCGGCACGAAGCGCAGTTCCTCGATCGCCGCTTCGCGCTTGCCGCCGTAGCCGTTCGCGGCTTCCTTGCGCGGGCTGTACTTCGCGAAGCGGGTCAGCAGCACGTAGGCGTCGGGCTTGCGCTCCTTGAACTGGTACGGCCCGGTGCCGACGTAGCTGGCCAGCGGCGTCGCGATCGCCTCCTTGGCCATGATCGCGGCCATGCCGCTGGGCAGTGCGAGCTGCGCGAGCAGCGGCGCATACGGCTGCTTCAGCACGATCTGGACCGCGCCCGGCCCGGTCGCCTTGATGGACTCGACCTCCTTGCCCACCGCCTTGCCGCGCGGAGACTGCTCCATCCAGCGCTGCAGGCTCGCGACGACGTCGTCGGCATTGAGCTCGCGCCCGTTGTGCAGCATCACGCCCTTGCGCAGCGTGATCGTGTAGCTCTTGCCGTCGGCCGAGACCTTGGGCAGCGACTCGGCCAGCATCGGCACGACATTCCACTTCGAGTCGAAGGTGTACAGCGTCTCGTAGACGTGCTGCATGATGGTGCCCACCAGATCGGCGGTGGACGCCATCGGGTCCAGCGTCTGCGGCTCGGCCACCATCGCGAGCGTCGCGTAGTTGCGTGCGGCCAGCGCCTGCGGCGAGATGCCGGCAGCAGCGCTCAGCGCGACGGCGAGCCCGGCGGCGCGCAAGAGGAAAGGGCGGCGGGAGGGCGTTGCGAGCGGCATGGGCATCCTCGGTTGAAGTGAATGTCGTGAAATTGAATTTCAGATAACCGACACTATGAACGCTGCGTACCGCGATTCTATAAGGGTAAACGCCAGATATTTCACGGATTGATGAAATACACTTTCAGCCTCGACTGATCCTGGAGACCGCTTCATGCCGCTCGAATACCTGGGCAACCCGCCCGTCGCATCGGACCGTCAAGCCCGTCCGTTCTCGCCTGCCGTGCGCGCCGGCGACTTCATCTACGTGTCGGGCCAGGTGCCCGCGAATGCCGAAGGCGAGATCGTCACGGGCGGGATCGAGGCGCAGACCCGCCAGGTGATGGAGAACCTCAAGCAGGTGCTCGCGCTGGCCGGCGCGACCTTCGACGACGTCTGCAAGTGCACCTGCTGGCTCGCGGACGCGCGCGACTTCGGCGCGTTCAACCGCATCTACATGAGCTACTTCCCGAACGGCCGCCCGGCGCGTTCGACGACCGAAGCGCGGCTGATGGTCGACGCGAAGGTCGAGGTCGACGTCGTCGCGTACAAGCCGGCGAAGTAGTTCTGTCCGGCGTCGAGCGGCCTTTGCGTGGCCCCGCCGAGGAGCCTCACAAGCCCAGCCACGCCCCGGTCGCGAGCAGCGCGCCTTCGTCGAAGCGCTCGAACCCCGCATAGCGGCTGGGCTCGAGCTTCTTGCGGCCCTCCTCGGTGCTGTCCAGCGCGGTCAGGTATTCGCGCACCTTGTCGACCTGCTCGGCGCTCAGGTTCGGGCTCGCGATGATGTGCTTGATCGGCACCGGCTTGGACTGCAGCAGCACGCGGCCGCCGTGGCTCTCCCAGTCCTTCACGACGCCGTTGGCCGCGGTCGCGCCGGCATTGGTCAGCCTGTTCTCGACCGCGAACGGGATCGCGTCCTGATAGCGCATGTAGTTGATCGCCATCGCCTTCGGATCCAGCTTCGCGTCGCGCAAGGTCGCGCGCACCAGCCACGCGGTGATCGAATCCTCGTCGGGCGCGCCCAGGCGCAGGCCCTTCAGGTCGGCGAGCGATTTCAGCGGCGAATCGGCGCGCACCAGGAAGCTCGCGCGGTACTGCTGGAAGCCCTTCGTCACCGCGACCAGCCGGTAGTGCGTGTCGCGGATCGCGACGATCGAGAGGTGCGCCGGATGCACCATCGCGAGGTCGTAGCTCTTCGCGGCCAGGCCCTTGCGCAGCGTCGGGTAGTCGCCGACGGGCTCTATCGTCACCGGCTGCTTCAGCAGCTTGGACAGATCGCTCGCGATCGCCGCGTAGCGGCTGCGGATCTCGTCGTTCGGCACACGGTACGAGACGCCCTCGTTGACGGCGAACACGATCGCCTGGGACGCGGTCGCCGACAGCAGCAACAACAACCCGGCAATCGAAGTGCGGAGCGACAGCAGCATCGTCATCACGAGGCCCCCTTTGGAAGTCGGCGCGTGATCGTAGGCACGCACCGGTCTCCGGAGCCTTGACCACGGTCAAGCCATCGCCGCGACCGTCGCTGTCGTTCGTGTCGTTGTTCGCGCTTGCGCCGGCTGTTGCAGGCTCAGCGCACGATCCACCAGCCCAGGCCGACCACGGCCCCGAGCATCAACGCATAACGCGTCACCTTGTACAGCCGCGGCGTCGCGTTCTTGAAGCGGCGCCGGAGCTTGCCGCTGACGAACGAGATCTTGAACAGCTTGCCGATCACGCCGGTGCGGTCGCCGGCATCGTTGGGCGATGCCGCGGCGCTCATCACGTGGCGCGCGAACGCACGGTTCAGCGCCTCGGCCCAGCGGAAGCGCAGCGGCCGCTCGATGTCGCACAGCAGGATCAGGCGCGAGCGGTCGGTGTCGTTGCGCACGTGGTGGATGTAGGTCTCGTCGAACACCACCGATCCGCCATCGCGCCAGCTGTACACCTCGCCGTCGACCCAGATGCGGCAGGCGTCGTCGTTGGGCGTCGCCAGGCCCAGGTGGTAGCGCAGCGAGCCGGCGTACGGGTCGCGATGCGGGTTCAGCTTCGCGCCCGCAGGCAACTCGGCGAACAGCGCGGCCTTCACGCATGGGATGCCCTTGAGTACCTCGACCGTCTTCGGGCAGTAGAGCGACGCCGACGGCGGCGCCACCTCGTACCACTTCAGGTAGAAGCGCTTCCAACCTTCCTTGAAGAACGAGTTGAAGCCGGCGTCGTCGTTGTGCTCGGAGGCCTTGATGCGGTCGGCGAGCGTCTGCGCCTCGTCGCGTATCGTCTGCCAGTGCTTCTCGAGTTCACGCAGGCCGGGGAAGCGGTCGACCTCGACATACGGCGTCGCCGGCACGCGCGACATCAGGTACAGCAGCGTGTTCAGCGGCGCCATCAACGACGAGTGGTCGAACATCTGCTTGCGCCAGCGATGCCGCTCGCGCCCGCGATAGTGGACGTAGAGGACGCTGGACAGCAGCAGCGCGAGGATGATGGCAGTCCACACGGGTTATGCGAGCTCCGATTGATGCTCGATCACGCGCGAGACGATGCCGTACTCGATCGCCTCGGTCGCGCTCATCCAGAAGTCGCGCTCCATGTCCTTCGCGACGGTCTCGTAGGGCCGGCCGGTCTGCTGCGCGATGATGCGCGCGATGCGCTCGCGGGTGCGCAGGATTTCCTTGGCCTGGATCGCGATGTCGGTGGCCTGGCCGCCGGCGCCGCCGGCCGGCTGGTGGATCATGAAGCGCGTGTTGGGCAGGCAGACGCGGCGCTCCTTCGGCGGGGCGAGGAAGATGTGCGTGCCGGCGCTCGCGACCCAGCCGGTGCCCACCGTGGTGACCGGCGCGCGCACGAAGCGGATCATGTCGTGGATCGCATCGCCCGATTCGACGTGCCCGCCCGGCGACGAGATCAGCATCGTGATCGGCGCCTCCGACTCGGTCGCAAGCGCGATCAGGCGCTGGCAGATCGAGTTCGCGACCGCATGCGTGATCTCGCCGAAGACCAGCACGAAGCGCGACTTGAACGACAGCGTTTCCTCGATGCGCGAGCTGCGCTCCTTGATGGCGGGGGAGTCCGATGGGGTTTCCAGACGGACGGCGTGGCGTTGGCTCACGGGGTGCTCCTGAGGGGAAAGGGAGAAGATGCGCAAGGATACGGCGGCTTCAAGGCCGGCGTGCGCGCAGGGCGGCGAACACCATCCCGACCGTGAAGACGCCGCACGCGCCGCCGGCGATCATCGCCGCGGTGCCGAACCGCTCGGCCGCCAGGCCGGCGAGCGTCACGCCGGCCGACTGCCCGAGGAAGAACGACGACGCGAACGAGGCCACTGCGGCGCCGCGCCGCTCCGGCGCCATCTGCGTCGCGTTGATCTGCAGCGTGTTGTGCAGCATGTAGAAGCCCAGCCCGGCGACCAGGCAGCCGGGAACGGACCACCACCATGCGGGCCCGAGCCCGACCGCGAGCATCGCGAGGCCCAGCAGCACGGCGCCGGAGCGGGCCAGGCCGACCTCGCCGAGCAGCGGCACGAGCCGGCTCGAGGTCGTTGCGAACACCAGCCCGCCGAAGCCGTACAGCATCACCAGCGAGCCGGCGAACGACAGTGCGATGCCGAAGGTGCCGTGCAGGTGTGCGGGGAAGAACGCGAACGGTCCGTACAGCAGCATCCCTTCGAGGAATACCGTGACGAGGATGACGCGTGCCCAGCGGTGCTCGAGCACATGGCCGAAGTCGGCCGCGATCCGGCCGAGCGCCGAGCTCGAGCCCGACGACGCGGCGGGATCGGCCTGGCGCCGCGCGCGCGGCGGCAGCCGCCGGTTCAGCGCGAACAGCGTCGCGCTGATCCCGACCAGCATCGCCGCAATCACGACGTACGGCGCGCGCCAGCTCAGGTGATCGGCCGTGAAGCCGCCGAACCAGACGCCGCCGGCCAGGCCGACGATCTGCCCGATCAGGAAGCGCGCGAGCACCGGCTGGCGCTGGTCGTACGCGACCACGTCGCCTATCCACGCCATCGACAGCGGAATGATGGCCGCAGCCGTCGCGCCGGCCAGCACCCGCGCCGCGAGCAGCGTCGGAAAGCTCCAGGCCAGCGCGCACAGCAGCGTCGCGCCGGCGCAGGCCAAAGTCGCGCAGGCGATCACGCGGTACTTGCCATAGCGGTCGCCGAGCGGGCCGAACAGCAGCTGGGCCAGCCCATACGCGATCGAGAAGAAGCTGACCACGTGCGCCGCGGTGCCCAGCGTCACCGAGAACTCGGTGCCCAGCCGCGGCAGCAGCGCGTCGTTGATGCGCAGCGAGACGCCGCTGCCGAACGCGGCGAGCGACAGGCACGCGATCGCGCCGCTCGGGATCGGGCCTTCCGCGTCGGTGCCCTGGCCCAGCGGCGTGGCGGGATGCGCGCTCAGCGCAGGGC
>DATCSE010000094.1:0-9453 GCA_036568605.1 Burkholderiaceae bacterium
AGAGCGCAAAGGCGCCAAGACGAGCCAGTAAAAAAGCAGTCCTTTGCGTCTTTGCGCTCCTTGGCGCCTTTGCGTCCAAAAATCGCCTCAAGCAGCACCAGCCATGGCCACCAGCAACGACCCTCTCGTGATCCGCATCCACCCGGCCGACGATGTCGTGATCGCGCGCCAGCAACTCGTCGGCGGCACCCCGATCGCGAGCGAGGGCGTCACGGTGGCCGGGCTGATCCCGCCCGGGCACAAGATCGCGGTGCGAGCCATCGCGCAAGGCGCGCCGGTGCGGCGCTACAACCAGATCATCGGCACCGCGAAGCAGGCGATCGCGCCGGGCCAGCACGTGCACACGCACAACCTCGAGTTCGCGAGCTTCGCGCGCGACTACGCAGCCAGCAGCGACACGCACCCGACGCAATACGTCGACCCGCCGGCCACGTTCATGGGCATACGCCGCGCCGACGGCCGCATCGCGACGCGCAACTACATCGGCATCCTGACCTCGGTGAACTGCTCGGCGACCGTCGCGCGCGCGATCGCCGACCGCTTCCGGCGCGACGTCTACCCCGAGATGCTCGCGGCGTACCCGAACGTGGACGGCGTGGTCGCGCTGACCCACGGCGCCGGCTGCGCGACCGACAGCGCCGGCGAGCCGCTGCAGGTGCTGCGGCGCACGCTGGGCGGGTACGCACGGCACCCGAACTTCGCGGCCATCCTGGTCGTCGGGCTGGGCTGCGAGACCAACCAGATCTCCGGGCTGATGGAGCAGGAGAGCCTCAGCACCTCGACCCTGTTCCACACCTTCAACATCCAGGACACCGGCGGCACCGCGAAGACGGTGGCGCACGGCGTGGAGTTGGTGCAGTGGCTGCTGGCCGAGGCCAACCAGGTGCAACGCGAGCCGGTCAGCGCAAGCCACATCACGGTCGGGCTGCAATGCGGCGGCTCGGACGGCTACTCGGGCATCAGCGCGAACCCGGCACTGGGCGCCGCGGTGGACCGGCTGGTGCGCCACGGCGGCACGGCGATCCTGTCCGAGACGCCGGAGATCTACGGCGGCGAGCACCTGCTGACGCGGCGCGCGGTCAGCCCCGCGGTGGCCGACAAGCTGATCCAGCGCATCCGCTGGTGGGAGCGCTACACCGCGCGCAACGACCAGGAGATGGACAACAACCCGTCGGCCGGCAACAAGGCCGGCGGGCTGACGACCATCCTCGAGAAGAGCCTGGGCGCGATCGCGAAGAGCGGCACCACCAACCTGACCGACGTGTTCGAGTACGCGCAGGCCGTCACGACCCACGGGCTGGTGTTCATGGACACGCCGGGCTACGACCCGGTCAGCGCGACCGGGCAGGTGGCCGGGGGCGCGAACCTGATCTGCTTCACGACCGGGCGCGGCTCGGCGTACGGCTGTGCGCCGTCGCCGTCGCTGAAGCTCAGCACCAACACGGCGCTGTGGCTCAAGCAGGAAGACGACATCGACATCAACTGCGGCGAGGTGATCGACGGCAGCACGAACATCGACGAGATGGGCGAGCGCATCTTCCGGCTGATGCTGCGCACCGCCTCAGGCGAGAAGACCAAGAGCGAAATCCACGGTTATGGGCAGAACGAGTTCGTCCCATGGTCGCTGGGTGCGGTGATGTAGGCGAAGGACCACTGCTCGCCGGCCGGCGCCGCGACGGCGGTGCCCGAGGCCACGAGGACGAGGGACGCCAACAGCGCGCCGGTCATCACCAGCGTCGTCACGAGGCGGGGGAGGCGGTTCACGGGATCGCAGAACATGGCGGTGGCTCCGAGGGTCGGTCAAAGGGTCGCGCGGATTCATGGATGCGCACATCCCTATGACGAAGGAGCCGGCGCAAAATCGACATCACCGCGTCCTTTGCTTTAGGGATGAGTTGTAACGAGCGGCCCACGATGAACGTCAACACCGTCCCCACCGACCCCTTCGACCTGCAGCGTTTCGTCCAGGCGCAGGACCCGGTCTACGCGCAGGTGTGTGCCGAGCTCGACGCCGGCGCGAAGACCAGCCACTGGATGTGGTTCGTGTTCCCGCAACTGCGTGCGCTGGGCCGCAGTGCGACCGCGCTGCACTACGGGCTGGCGTCCCGCGACGAGGCCGAGGCGTACTGGCGCCATGCGCTACTCGGCCCGCGCCTGGCCGACTGCAGCGCGCGGGTCGCGCAGCATGCGGGTCGGCGCGGCGCGCAGCAGATCTTCGGCGCGATCGACGCGATGAAGCTGCGCTCCTGCATGACGCTGTTCGAGGCGGTCGCGGGCGCGCAGGCCCCGGTGTTCGGCCAGGTGCTCGCCGCCTTCTACGCCGGCGAGCGCGATTCGCTGACGCTGGCGCAGCTCTGACACGGACCGGCACGATGACGGCGAACCCGACCGCCGCCGGCACCACGACCACGACGCCGCTGCGCCTCCAGATCGACGACACGCAGGCCGTCTCGGCCCTTCTGACCGTGCCGCCGCACCCGCGCGCCGGCTACGTGTTCGCGCACGGCGCCGGCGCCGGCATGACGCACCGCTTCATGGAAGACGTCGCGCAGGGCCTGGCCGGGCATGGCATCGCGACCTTGCGCTACCAGTTCGCCTACATGGAGAACGGCTCGAAGCGGCCCGACCCGCCGCGTGTCGCGCACGCCGCGGTGCGCGCGGCGGTCGCCGAAGCGCTGCGCCGCTGGCCCGGGCTGCCGTTGCTGGCCGGCGGCAAATCATTCGGGGGCCGCATGACCTCGCAGGCGCAGGCGGCGGCGCCGCTGCCCGGCGTGCAAGGGCTGGTGTTCTTCGGCTTCCCGCTGCACCCGGCCGGCAAGCCGGCGGACGAGCGCGGCGAGCATCTGCTGCAGGTGCAGTGCCCGATGCTGTTCCTGCAAGGGACTCGGGATGAATTGGCCGACGAGGCGCTGTTGCGCGCACTCGTCGGCCGCTTGGGTCAGCGGGCCACGCTCGAGCTCGTCACCGACGCAGACCACTCGTTTCACGTCCCGGTGCGCAGCGGCCGCCGGGACGCCGAGGTGCTGGCCGGGCTGCTCGACGCCGTGGCCCGATGGGCCGCGACACGCGTCGCGGCGCGGGCGGCGCCGTAGCGCCGCAGGCAAGTCACACCACCGTCGCGTTCACTGCTGCGGCAGCTCGTTCTTGTGCAGCCAGGCGCTGTACTCCTTGTCGGTCGCCAGCGTCCACAGCGCCAGCAGCGCGACGACGATGCCGGTGCCGACCGCGGTGTTGCGGGCCAGCCGGTCATCGCCGAAGGCCAGGGCCCATGGCGAGACGATCAGCCACAGCCCCAGGACCGCCTCGGTCCACTCCTCCCAGGCCTTCGGGACGAACATCGCACCGAGCGCCGCGGCAATCAGCAGCAGGCCGACGACCACGGCGTTGTAGTTCGCCGTGGCATTCGACACGTAGCCGATCACCCAGGGCGACAGCGCCAGCCAGGCGCCGAGCAGCGCGTTGACAGGGTCTTGCCAATGCTTCAGTTGCTTCATGGTCTTTACTCCTTGCCGGCCATTTCGAGCCGGCCCTGCCTTTGAGCGTCTGAACGCAGTCCTGTTCCGCCGTCCCGGCGCGATGCCCCCGGTGCGAGAGGTTCGATTTCGCGGTGAGATTCAACGGCACAACCCGAGGCCGTCTCGCTACCATTGCAGCGTGATCGAGAAGCTGCTTGCCGGAGTCGTGCTCGCCGTCTGCGCCGTGCTGATGCTGCGGCTGCTGATCGGCGCCCGCCGGCGTGCCCGCTTCGACGCCGCTTGGCGACGCGCCTGGGCGCGCTCGCGCTGGTGGCTCTCCAGCGCCTGGCACTGGCGCAGCCGGCGCCGCGAGGCGCAGCGTGCGGCCGATGCGGTGATCCGCCGCGCTCGCGGCGACACGGGCCCCGGCAAGGACGGCTCGGACGACCGCACCGACGGCGAGTGGGAAGGCAACGTCTACAAGCCGAAGTCGTTCCGCAAGCCGCGCAAGCTGCACTGACGCGGCCGCCCCGGACGCGGACCGGCCGCGCCGTCACAGGTCGCGCAGCAGCTCGGAGCGCGCCCGGCTCGCCTCGACGCGCCCGAGGCCATGCTTGAGCTCGATGACGAAGCGCCCCGGCCGCTCGCGTCGAATCGTCGCGATGTAGCGCAGGTTGACGATCGCCGAGCGATGCACCTGGACGAACGAGCGCGCGTCCAGCCGCGGCAGCAGCGCGGCCAGCGATTCGGCGATCAGGTGCTCCCCGGCAGCCGTGACGACCTGCGTGTAGCCGGGCACCGCGCGAAAGCAGGCGATCTCGTCCACCGGGACCAGGCGGAACTCGCTGCCGCGGCTGACGCGCACCCAGCTCATCGGCTCCGGCGACGGTTGCGACGCAGACGGCCACCGCCGCAGCGCCTGCTCGACCGACACGGCCAATGCGGCGCGCAGCGCGTCGATCGCCTCGGCGGTCAGCGGCGCGGCCGTGCCGGTAACGGTGCCCATGGCCGACCGCTGCTGCAGCCGCTCGACCGTCTCGCGCAGGCGCTCGTCTTCCAGCGGCTTGACGAGATAGTCGATCGCCCGTTGCTCGAAAGCCCGCAGCGCGTACTCGTCGTAGGCCGTGACGATCACGATCGCACCGCCGAACGACTGCTCGCGCAACTGCTGCGCGACGGCCAGCCCATCGAGCCGCGGCATCGACACGTCGAGAAAGACGATGTCGGGCTGCTCGCGCACCACGAGGGTCAGCGCGCTGCGGCCATCGCCCGCCTCGCCGACGATCTGCAGCGCCGGCCACAGCCGGCCCAGGCGCTCGCGCAGTTCGGCGCGCAGCAACGGTTCGTCATCGGCGATCACCGCACGCATCGGGTTCGTGCTCCTCCCACGGCCATTCGAGGATCGCCTCGCAGCCGCCTTCTTCATGTTCGCGCAGGCGCAGCGCCGCGCGCTCGCCGTGGCTGAGCCGCAAGCGCTCGCGCAGGTTCGACAAGCCGGTGCCGGTGGATTCCGCGCTCCCGACTCGCTCGGCCAGGCCCGGGCCGTTGTCGCGCACGCACAGGCGCAGCCGCTGCGCGTCGCGATGCGCGGCGGCGATGCGGACGACCGGCGCTGCGTCGCCTTCCGGCAGGCCGTGCTTGACCGCGTTCTCCACGAGGCACAGCAAGACCCCCGGCGGCAGCGGCAGATCCATCCAATCGCCAGGCACCTGCAGGTCCAGCACGATCGGCGCCTCCCGCCGCTCGCGCATCAACGCCAGGTAGCTCTGCACCAGCGCGATCTGATCGCCGAGGGGCTGCCGGCGGAGCCTAAACCCCGGCAACGCCAGCTTGAAGTAGCGGATCAGGTGCTCCAGCATCGCCGCGGCGCGCGTGCTGTCGTGGGCGATCAGATGGCGCAGGTTGGCCAGCGTGTTGTAGAGGAAGTGCGGCTCGACTTGCGCCTGCAGCAGCTGCAGGTCGGCCTGCGCGCGCTCGCGCTCCAGCGTTTCGGCGTGCAGGCGCTCGGCGCTCGCGCGCTCCCACGCGGCGCGTTCTCGATGCTGCGCACGCATGAGCAGCAACAGGCTGGCCCCCAGCATCGCGCCGAACAACGGGGCGCCGACCAACGCCTTCTGCACCAACGGCCACGCGAGGACTCGAAGGACGGGATGGCGATGCGTCGCGGCGTGCAACGCAACGGCGCCCAGCATGCCGACGGCGCAAGCCAGCGCCGGCAAACAGAGCAACGCCCATGGGTGCGCGGCCGGCCTCGACAGAAGATAGAACCCGCAGCCCGCGGCACACCCGAAGGCCAGCAACACCGCGGGCAGAACGCCGGCGATCGCGCTGCCCGCATCGCGCGACGCCAGCAGCACGATGAGCAACGTCGAGCCGACGGCCAGCCCGGCGAGGATCAGCACATGGTCGGCGGCCAGTCCATAGGGCCGCGGCGCCGCCGGAGCCCGAAGGTCCAGCAGGTCCTGCTGCGGCTGTTGCAAATCGGGGGCGATCAATCTGCGCGCGGCGGTGCCGTAAGCAAGCGCCTGGACCGCGCGCGATCAGGTCATTTTGACAGGTCGAGCGTCATGACGGAACGTGGCGGCAGCGTGACCACCAATCGCTTGTTGCCCGAGCCGAACGTGGCGCCGCCCGGCGTGGTCAGCGGATTCGCCGCCTCGATCGTGGACCCGGTATAGGTCGCGGCCAGCCCGCCCGCGGTGCTGACATGCGTCACCTTCGTGAACTGCGCGAACGGCGTCGTGCCGAAGTCGAACGCGTAGACGCGCGAAGCGCTGTCGGTGTTGGCCAATGCGACGCGCGCGGTCGTCGGCGCTGCGGCACCCGCCGGTGTGGAGAACACGGCCACGGCGCCTATCGCTTCCCAAGAACTGGCCGCGCTCCAGCTCGCCGGATAGACCGCGCCGTAGCGCAGCGTCGTGGTCGCCTTCAGCAGTGGCTCCGTCGCGGCGTTCATCAGCGTGGCCTGGCCGTCCAGGGTCAGCAGGCCGTGACGCGTGCTGGCAAACGACGGCGCCAGCGACCAGATCAATTCCGAGACCACGCCTTGATTTGCGAAGTTGAGGAGATTGCGGCTCAGCGTCGCCATCTGGTGGTGGCACAGGTCCGCGACGGCCTGGTAGTTCTGGAACATGGTGCCGGTGATGCATTCGGGATAGCCGAAGAACGCGCTCCAGCCGAAGTTCGGGTTGACGTCATCGGGACCCGGAGGGCCGCAGGCACGCGCGGGAGCCATGGGCAAACTGCCGGACGTGGCCGCCTTGCAGTAGTCCATGTAGCGGCCGGTGATGTCGTCATGCTCGATCGACTCGGTGGCTTCGGTCAACAGCACCGGCGAGGTGTTCTGGAACAGGTCGCGAATCCGGAACAGGTTCTTCAAGTCCGCCAGAGCGTCCAGCGTGTGAACTTGATCGGCCAGCAAGCGCTTCTCGTCGTACGTGTGAGAGGACAGAAGCAGCCCCTGGTTAGTCGCGTCGGCGAAGAAGGCTTGGGCATTGGCCTGCGCACTGAACCAGACGGTGTTCTTCAGACCGGCATCGTTGTCGACCGGAGAGGCCGGGTCGCCGACGTAGTCGAGCTTGTAGGCGGATCCCAACCCCGGGCCCACCACCTGGATCTGGGCGAGCTTGGCCAGGCGCTGCCTACGGGGGTCCGTTGGCGCCAAGCCCTGCTGGCGCTGTTGGACCAGCCGCGGGAGCACATCCTTGAACGAGGCGAGGAACTGGCTGTACTGCGCGGGCTGCAGATTGAAGTTCTCCGGCTCGTTGAACAACTCGACGAACTTCGGCGGCTCGCCCAGCTCGGTCTGGTACACCAGTTGTCCCGCCTTGAACGCGGCGAGCTTGTCCGCATACTGGACCGGCATGAGTTCTTGCGGCGCCGTGAAGTAAACCTGGACCCAGTCCAGGTTCTTGGCCGCGACATCGTTGATGAAGCATGTGCCCTTGTAGCCGCTGCCAGCACAGTTGCTCAGGTCACCGTAAGCGTCCTGGATGGACGACGAAGTGCCGGAGCAGGAAGCATCGCTGTAGATTTGCGTGGCGGCAAAGGAATCGAAGAAGTCGTTCGTCTTCTGCGGGTCATTGAAGTCGATCCGCGAGGTCAGCGAGACTGGCATGCACCCCGTGCCGTCGTTGTAGTACGAGCGGGAATCGGGGGCGAACGGCAGGCCGATCGCCGCGCGGACCGACGCCGCCGACACCGCGGGGTTGGGCGGAGCGCCGCACGCCTGCCCACCCGGCCGCGCAACGCAGGCCACGGATTGCATGTCCCGCAGGCGGGTCAGGTTCACACCCATGCCCTGGAACGCCGGTGTGGCCAAGGGCGCCTTGACCGACACGACGTTCGCGCCGGCCGGCGACTTGAAGTCCACCGCTGCGCCGTTGGCGAACTCGGCGGCCCGCGCCGCCATCGGCAAGGCGGCGATCGCCAGAAGCCAGCCATGCCACGTGCAACGGATCTTGCTCATTTGACCAGCCCAGGCTTGATCTGCACCATGTACACGTCGACGTCCAGCGGGTCGACGGTGTTGTACCAATTGGAGTTGAAGACGATCTTGCTGAAGTCTGCGCTGACGCTGGCGTGCGGCTCATCGAAATACGCGCCGGTGACCCAAAGGTTTTGCGTGTCTGCCAGGTTGTAGATGCGTGGGTTGGCAGCCATCTGCACGGCGAACACCTTGCGGTGCATCCATTGCTGCTGGTACTGGCCGTTGTTCCTCCCTTCGGCATAGGTCGAGACGATGACCCATCCCGGCTTCTTGTAGCCCTTGCCCGAGACGTGCAGCGCCGTGGCGTAGCCGCTCGAGCCATCGGGCATCACGTAGACCTGGAACAGATTGGTGCGCGCCAGGGTGCGCAGGTTGACCATGAAGACGTTGCCGTCCCCGTAATCGACCGTGACCATGTAGTCGTCGCCGTCCGCGCCGATCGCCAGGTCCGAGTGCTCGGCGCCCTGGCGCAGCACGCGCGGGTTCGTCATGTCGCGGTTGAAGACGGTCTCGTTCTCCTGGCTGACGACACAGTAGTTGCCGCTCGGGCTCATGCTGACGTGGTCGGGCCGGCTGCCGACGAGGTTCCACATGCCCAGGATCGTGTCGGTGCTCTTGTCCCACGTGAAGACGCCCAGGCCGTTCCAGTTGGCGTCGTCGACCATGAAGCACCAGTAGCGGCCGTCGGCCGACGGAGAGCCTTCCGCCTTGGTCCACGCGGCGTTGGCGGTCGGCCAGCGCTGGCGCAGCCGCGCTGCGAAGTCCCAATGCATCGGGCTCGTCGTGTTGGTCGTGATGTCCATCTGGAAGAGTTTCATCCCGATGCCGGCGTACGGCAGGTAGTACAGCGTCTTCGGGTCGAGCGGATCCCATTGGGGCTCGGCGTCGCCGGCCAGGCCATTCAAGGTCTTCAGGCGTTTGTAGGTCACGGCGTTGTACAAGTGCCAGTGGCCGTCGTTCGCATAGACGATCTCGCGGCTGTTGTCGGCGTTGAACGCCTGGCGCCGCGAATAGTCGTTGCGCGCGAAGGTGTCCACCCCGTCGGCCGCGTGGTCCGTGACACGCACCGTGCAGGTCCGCCAGTTCGGCTCCTGGCGCTGCGCGCCGCGAACGGGCTTTTGCTCGGTGGTGAGCCACGGCTGCGTGAGCTCGCCCTGGGAGAGCGTGTAGCCAGCAGGATAGAAATTCGCGCACGCGCCGTCGGGCGCGGCCTCGGCGACCCCGGCCGCCGCGAGCAGCGCGCAGCCGATCACCCGAAGCTTGGTCTTCATCATGTTCGTCTCCCTGTCGCGAAGAAGTGGACTGGGAGCTCTCGCTCTACGGCGGCTTGTCTCCCGCGGTCCATTGGACGCATCGGAGCCCGATGCCGTAAACGACGACCTTCGCGAGCGGTCGTTTCGGGCCGGCGAATCGGCATTCCGAACCGATGAAGCGAACGACCCCGCGAGCCGCGCGGGAAACGGCACGCGCGTGCGGCCGGGCTATCAGACGGCCGTGGAAGCGCTTGCG
>DATCSE010000095.1:0-2047 GCA_036568605.1 Burkholderiaceae bacterium
CGCCTGGTTGTAGCCGCGCTCGCGGATGCGCTCGGCGCTCAGCGGCACCGGCAGCAGCAATTCGGGGCGCGGGATCGCATGGGGGTCGGCCGCCTGGGCCGCGACGATGCGCTGCGCGAACGCGCCGGCCAAGTCCAGCCCGTCGTGGAACTTGAAGCGCGTGATCAGGTCGGCCCACGGGAAGCCGTAGTCCAGCGCCGCGAGCGCGCGTTCGAACGGCGGCGGGTCAGTCAGGCACGCGCCGCACAGCGCCGTGCCTGCAGGCACCTCGAGCGCGCAGCGCCGGCAGCGCGGCTGCGGCGCGGCGTAGCGCGCGAGGCACTCGCCGCAGATGCGCTCGCGGCCCCATTGGCGGCAGACCGCGCACAGGCCCGGCACGCAAAGCGCCTGCGGGAACGTGATCGACATCGGCTCAATATACTTTCCGCGATGGCCGCGAAGACCGAATCCGATGCCCGTCGTCTCGATGCCGCAGCCGTCGCGATGGTGCTGCGCCGCCTGGCGCGTGCGCCGCAGCCGGTGCCGTGGCTGCACCGCGAGATCGCGCGGCGCATGGCGCAGCGGCTCGAGATCATCAAGCTGCAACCCGAGCTCGTGGTCGACTGGTGGAGCCAGCTCGGCGGCGGCGCCGAGGCGCTGCGGCAGGCGTATCCGAATGCGCGGCATGTCGCGGTCGAGCCCGATGCCGCCTGGGCGCAGCGCGCCGCAGCGGCCGCACCGGTGCCGCGCTGGTGGTCGCCGCAGCGCTGGCGCGGCGATGTGCCGCCGCCGGCGCTGACACCCGATGACGAGCTGCCGGCCGGGGCCCAGCTGATCTGGGCCAACATGATGCTGCACGCGGTGGTCGACCCGCCTCGGCTGTTCGCGCGCTGGCACGGGCTGCTGCGCGTCGATGGCTTCGTGATGTTCTCCTGCCTGGGGCCCGGCACGCTGGCAGAACTGCGCACGCTGTATGCGCGGCTCGGCTGGCCCGCGCCGACGCCGGGCTTCGTCGACATGCACGACTTCGGCGACATGCTGGTCCAAGCCGGCTTCGCCGACCCGGTGATGGACCAGGAGACGCTGACGCTGCTGTACGACAGCCCCGAGGCCCTGTTGGCCGAGCTGCGCTCGCTCGGCGGCAATGCCGCGCCCGATCGCTTCGCCGGCATGCGCACGCCGCGCTGGCATGCGCGGCTGCTGCGCGAGCTGGCCGCGCTGCGCAATCCCGATGGCAAGCTTGCGCTGAGCTTCGAGGTCGCCTACGGCCATGCGTTCAAGGCTGCCCCGCGCCTGCGTCCGGGCGAGGCGACGACGATCGCGCTGGACGACATGAAGGCGATGGTGCGGTCGCGACGCGACACCCGTTCGGAGCCAGGGGGAGGCCCGAAGACCGTGCGCTAAAATCCCGCGGTTCGTCCGAGCCCGGCTCGGATCCGACATCAGCGTTGGGTGCCGAAGGTCCGCTGCGACCGTCGCCATTTCGATGCGCGGTTTGTTCCAGGCGGCACGCTTTCAAGGCAATCGGCAAGGGATGTCTGCAACCATTTCGTACTTCCCCATCGGGCTGGCGACGCCGGTCGCGAACCCTTTGCGCTTCGGGCGCGAGGTCGTCGGCGGGGAGCGATCGGTGCAGTGGCTGCTCAAGCGCAATTGCTCGGCGACGCCGCGCCAGATGCTCGCGTTCTTCGGCTCGCTGGCCGTAGTCTCGCTGTCGATCGGCGCATTCTTCTGGGTCCAGGGTGCGACCCTCGTGATGCCGTTCGCCTGGGTCGAACTGGCGGCCCTGGGCGTCGCGCTGGCGTTGTATGCCCGGCATGCGACCGACAGCGAATCGATTCAACTGCGGCCCGGTCGTCTGACCGTCGAGCACGCCTGCGGAGGGCACGTCGAGCGCGTCGAGTTCGCGCCGGCGTGGGTGCGGGTCGAGCCCGAGCTCGGCGACCGCTCGCTGATCGAGCTTTCCGGCCAGGGCCGGCGCATCGCGGTCGGGCGCTTCGTGCGTCCCGAACTGCGCCGCCAGCTGGCCGACGAATTGCGGTGGGCGCTGCGCCGCTGGCAGATCGGC
>DATCSE010000096.1:0-9215 GCA_036568605.1 Burkholderiaceae bacterium
CGGCGTTGTCGCCGTGCGGATCCATGCGGGTGCCATCGGCCATCCGCCGGCCCGCGAACCGAAGGGCATAGAACGAGGCGATGCCGTGCCGGATGCGGCCCGAGGTGTCGACCTTCGCGGGAGGCGCGGCCCCTGTGGGTCTCGGCACGACCGGAGAACTGCGCAGGAATTCGGCGTGTGCCGCCGGGGTCGCTGCGGCGGCAGCAATGCACAACGCCGCGACGAGAAGGGTGGGCCGACAACAAGACATGGCAAAACGAATGAACGCCCGTCCGACATGCGGGCCCTGCCATGTTGCAGCGCCCCCGGTGCCGCCCGTGTCGGGCGCGTGTTCGATCGCGCGTAGGACAGTACCGGTGTATTCCCTAGGTTGACCGATCTCGACCCGAAAGCTTCCAATCGAAAACGTTTGCGCGAACGTTTGCGCAAACCGCGACTGCGCCGGCTCGTTGCCCAGCGGGCGGTCGTGCTGCTTGCGGCATTCCGAAAACAGGAGACACCTCATGGCCCTTGCCTTTCGCTTCAACCGTCGTTCGGTGGCGTTCGCCGCGGCTTGCGCGCTGCTTGCCTCGCCGCTCGTGCTGCCCTCGGCCCATGCGCAGACCAAGCCGCGTGTCGGCCTCGTGATGAAGTCGCTCGCGAACGAGTTCTTCAAGAACATGACCGAGGGTGCGGTCGCCTACGAGAAGAAGCGCGGCGACTTCGAGCTGAAGGCCGTCGGCATGCAGTCGGAGACCGACTTCGACGCGCAGACCGCCGCAGTCGAGAACTTCATCACCCAGAAGTACGACGTGATCGTGATCGCGCCGGCCGACAGCCGCGCGATGGTGGGCCCGGTCGCGCGCGCGCTGAAGGCCGGCATCACGGTGGTCAACTTCGACGTCGCGCTCGATCCGGCTGCGCAGAAGAAGGCCGGCATCGAGCTCGCGTTCGTCGGCCCCGACAACCGCGCCGGCGCGAAGATGGCCGGCGACGAGCTCGCGAAGGCGCTGGGCCCGGGCGCGAAGGTCGTGATCATCGAAGGCAACCCCGGTGCCGACAACGCGCTGCAGCGCAAGATGGGCTTCGAGGACGCCGCGAAGGCCGGCAAGCTCAACGTCGTCGCATCGCAGACCGCGCACTGGGAGACCGAGGAGGCGAACGCCGTCTTCACGAACATCCTGACCGCGAACCCCGACATCAAGGGCGTGATGGCCGCGAACGACTCGATGGCGCTGGGCGTCGCGAAGGCGATCGATGCCGCGGGCAAGAGCGGCCAGATCAAGGTCGTCGGCTTCGACAACATCCCGGCGATCCGGCCGCTGGTCAAGAGCGGCAAGGTGCTCGCGACCGTCGACCAGTTCGGCAGCGACATGGCCTCCAACGCGATCGATCAGGGCCTGAAGTCGCGCAAGGACAACAAGCCGCTGAAGGGCTGGGTCAAGACGCCGATCGAGCTCGTGACGGCGAAGAACGTCAAGTAAGCAGGCGCCGAAGCGACGATGACGACGACGCTGCTCGAGCTGCACGGCATCACGCGCCGCTTCCCCGGCGTGCTGGCGCTCGACGGCGTCGACCTCGTGCTCGAGGCCGGCGAGATCCACGCGCTGGCCGGCGAGAACGGCGCCGGCAAGTCCAGCCTGATCAAGATCCTGTGCGGGGCCGATCGGCCCGATGCCGGCCGCATGCAGCTGGCCGGCGCGCCGTATGCGCCGCACACGCCGCAGGACGCGATGCGCGCCGGCATCCGCGTCGTGCACCAGGAACTGCAGATGCTCGACGAGCTGTCGGTCGCCGAGAACCTGCTGTTCGAGGCGCTGCCGCGCACGCGCCTGGGCCTGGTCGACAAGGCCGCGATGGCGCGCCGCGCACGCGAGCTGCTCGCGCTCGTCGGCCTGGACGATCTCGCGCCCGGCACGCGCGTCGCGACCTTGGGCATGGCGCAGCGCCAGCTGATCGAGATCGCGAAGGCGTTGTCGAATCGAAGCCGCCTGCTGATCCTCGACGAGCCGACCGCGACGCTGACGCCGCGCGAGACCGACCGCCTGCTCGAGCTGATGCGCGAGCTGCGCGGGCAGGGCGTGACGGTGCTGTTCGTCTCTCACCATCTGCAGGAGCTGTTCGAAGTCTGCGACCGCGTGACCGTGCTGCGCAACGGCCGGCATGTCGAGACGCGACCGATGAGCACGACCAGCACCGACCAGCTCGTGCGCCTGATGGTCGGCCGCAGCCTGGAGGCCGAGACGCCGTACGACAGCGCCGAGGCCGCGCGCCGCATCGTCCGCACGCGCGGCCCGGCGCTGCGCGTCGAAGGCCTGCGCAACACGCGCCAGCCGAACGTGCCGGGGCTGGACTTCGAGCTGCGCTACGGCGAGATCGTCGGCCTCGCGGGCCTGGTCGGCTCGGGGCGGACCGAGACCGTGCGTGCGATCTTCGGCGCCGACCGCGCCGCCGGCGGCCGCATCCTGCGCGACGGCGAGCCGGTCGCGATCGCCTCGCCGCGCGATGCGCTGGCGCATGGCATCTGCCTGGTCACCGAGAACCGCAAGGACGAAGGGCTGGTGCTGGCCATGCCGATACGCGCCAACGTGAGCCTGGCGCAGCTGGCCGCGGTGTCGCGCGGCGGGCTGATGCAGCGTGCCCGCGAGGTCGCCGCGGCCGAGGATGCGCGCTCGCGGCTGCAGATCCGCCTGGCGTCGGTGCAGCAGCCGGTGCGCGAGCTGTCCGGCGGCAACCAGCAGAAGGTGGTGCTCGCGAAATGGCTGCTGCGCGAGCCGCAGGTGCTGCTGCTCGACGAGCCGACCCGAGGCGTCGACGTCGGCGCAAAGGCCGAGATCCACAACTTGCTCAAGCGCATGGCAGCCGACGGCATGGCCGTGCTGGTCGTCTCGTCGGACCTGCGCGAGCTGATGAACCTGTGCGACCGCCTGCTCGTGCTGAGCAAAGGCGTGCTCGCCGGCGAGGTGGCGCGCGAGCGCTACGACGAGGAAGCGATCCTCGGCCTCGCGTACAGCGAATACCTGAAGGTGAACCACGATGCAGCCGCCGTCGCTTGAGACCGCCACGATGAACCCGTCGCCGGCGTCTCCGTCCTCCACGAACCTGGTGCGCGGCGCGCGCACCGTGCTGCGCGAGGCCGGCATCGGCGTCGCGCTGCTGGTGCTGGTCGGCGTGTTCGCGCTGCTGTCGCCGATCTTCCTGACCTCGACCAACATCACGAACATCTTCACGCAGATCTCGATCAACGTGATCCTCGCGGTCGGCATGACCTTCGTGATCCTGATCGGCGGCATCGACCTGTCGGTGGGCTCGGTGATGGCGCTGTGCGCAGTGATCGCGGGCACGGTGCTGAAGATCGACGGGCTGGCCACCGGCCCCGCGGTCGCGCTGGCGCTCGCCGCGAGCATCGCGGTCGGCGCGCTGTGCGGCTTCCTGAACGGCGCGATCTCGGCGTACTGGAGCATCCCGTCGTTCATCGTCACGCTGGGCATGCTGAACATCGCGCGCGGCGCAGCGCTGCAGTGGACGCAGGCGCGCACGATCTACGAGCTGCCGGATGCATTCAACAACTTCGGCAGCGCCACCTTCCTCGGGCTGCCGGCGATCTTCCTCGTCGCGCTGGGGCTGGTCGCGCTCGGCTGGTTCGTGCTGAACCGCACCGTGTTCGGCCGCCTGGTCTACGCGATCGGCAACAACGAAGAGGCGGTGCGGCTCGCCGGCCACGCGACGCGGCGCATCAAGATCGCGGCGTTCGTGATCGCCGGCGCCGCGGTCGGCGTGGGCGCGGTGATCTACATGACGCGGCTGAACATCGCGAGCCCCATCCTCGGCATCGGCTTCGAGCTGAACGCGATCGCCGCGGTGATCATCGGCGGCACCAGCCTGTCGGGCGGACGCGGCTCCATCGTCGGCACGCTGCTGGGCGCCTGCATCATCGGCGTGCTCGCGAACGGGCTGATCCTGATCGGCATGAGCGACTTCCTGCGCCAGATGGTCACCGGCTTCGTGATCATCCTGGCCGTCGTGCTGGATGCCTACCGGGCGCGGCTGACCCGCGCCGCGACGTGACGAGCCCGCTTCGATGACGACGATCCGCGATGTCGCGCAGCATGCGCAGGTCTCGGTGACGACGGTCTCGCACGTCCTCAACAGCACGCGCTTCGTCAGCGAGGATGCGACGAGCCGCGTGCAGGCCGCGATCGCCGCGTTGAACTACGTGCCCAGCGCGGTCGCGCGCAGCCTGAAGAGCAGCCGCACGCACACCGTCGGGATGATGATCCCGAACAACTCGAACCCGTACTTCGCCGAGATCATCCGCGGCATCGAGGACGCGTGCTTCGCGGCGGGCTTCAACGTGATCCTCTGCAACTCCGACGACGACCCGCACAAGCAGGCCGCCTACGTGCGCGTGCTCAGCGAGAAGCAGGTCGACGGGCTGATCGTGCTGAGCTCGGGCGGCGATCCGGACCTGCTGGACATGCTGCGCAACGCGAGCATGCCGCAGGTCGTCGTCGACCGCGAGCTCGAGGATCTCGCGGCCGACCTGGTCGAGGTGGACCACGAAGGCGGCGCGCGCCTGGCGGTCGAGCACCTGATCGCGCTGGGCCACACGCGCATCGCCTGCATCGCCGGGCCGCTCGCGCTGTCGCCGGCGCGCCAGCGCGTGCAGGGGTGGCGCGGCGCGCTGGCGGCGGCCGGGCTGCCTGGCGACGAGACGCTGGTCGCGATCGGCTCCTTTACCGCCGAGGGCGGCCATGCGGCGATGCGCGCTCTGCTGGAGCGGCGGCCGAGCGCGGTGTTCGCGTCCAACGACCTGATGGCGATAGGCGCGATCTGCGCGGCAGCCGAGGCCGGGCTGCGCGTGCCGCAGGACCTGTCGGTGATCGGCTTCGACGACATCGCGCTGGCGGCGTTCAGCAACCCGCCGTTGACGACGATCGCGCAGCCCAAGCACCAGACCGGCGAGCTGGCCGCGCGCATGCTGCTGCAGCGCATCGCGAAGCCGAAGCGGCCGCTGCAGCGCGAGATCCTGCGGCCGACGTTGGTGCTGCGGCGTTCGACCGCGACGCCGGGGTTTTTGAAGTGAGACCCGAATGGTTCACCAGCCAACCCGCTCGGGCTGAGCGCTTCCCCTTCCAACCCGTTCGGGCTGAGCTTGTCGAAGCCCTCTGCGCGAACCGCCCCGACCTTCGACACCCGCCCTTGGGATCGCTGACATGACAAAACCCCTGGTCGTGCTCGGAAGCGTGAACGCGGATCTCGTGCTGCGTTGCGGTCGCCTGCCGCGCCCGGGCGAGACGGTTCATGGAGAAGAGTTCCAGACCCTGCCCGGCGGCAAGGGGGCGAACCAGGCGGTCGCGGCGGCCCGCCTCGGCGGCCGCGTCGAATTCATCGGCTGCGTCGGCGACGATGCCTTCGGTGCCGCGGCCCGTGCGACGCTCGAGCGCGACGGCGTCGGAACCGCGCACCTGCGCACGCAGCCCGGTGTGGCGACCGGCGTCGCGATGATCCTGGTCGAGCAATCGGGCCAGAACAGCATTGCGCTCGCGGCGGGTGCGAACGCGCATGTCGATGTCGCGCTGGTCGACGACGCGGCATCCACGATCGCGGGCGCGGGGCTGCTCGTCTGCCAGCTCGAAACGCCGCTGGAGGCCGTGCGGCACGCGATCGGGATCGCACGCCGGCACCGCGTGCCGGTGCTGCTGAATCCGGCGCCCGCGCGACCGCTGCCGCTGGCGTTGCTGGCCGAGATCGACATCCTGGTGCCGAACGAGTCCGAGGCCGCGCTGCTGGGCGACGCCGGCCCCGGCGGCGATGCCGCGGCGATGGCGTCGGCGCTGCACGCGCGGGGGCCGGCGACCGTGATCGTCACGCTGGGCGGCGACGGCATCTGCATCGCCGATGCGCGCGGCACGCGCGTGCGCAGCGCGCCCGCGGTGCGGGCGGTCGACACGACCGGCGCCGGCGACACCTTCATCGGCGCGTTCGCGGTCGCGCTGCAGGAAGGACTGGACACCGACGCAGCCGCCGCGTTCGCGCAGCGGGCCGCAGCGATCAGCGTCACGCGCGCCGGTGCGATGGCCGCGATGCCATCGCGCAGCGAGGTCGTATGAAGAAGACCCCGCTGCTGCACGCCGAGCTGTCGCGGCTGGTCGCATCGCTGGGCCACGGCGATGCGGTCGTCATCGCCGATGCCGGGCTGCCGGTGCCGCCCGGCACGCCGCTGATCGACCTCGCGTTGACGCGCGGCGTCCCATCGTTCGCGCAGGTGCTGACCGCGCTGCTCAGCGAGATGCAGGTCGAGCGCGCCGAGCATGCCGCCGAGATGCTCGAGCGCAGCCCGCAGGTCGCCGCGCTGCTGCACGATGCGATGCCGGACGTGACCATGACCACGGTCGCGCACGAGCTCTTCAAGCAGCGCTGCCGCGCGGCGCGCGCGGTCGTGCGCACCGGCGAGTGCACGCCGTATGCGAACGTGATGCTGTTCGCCGGCGTGGCGTTCTGAGCCTTCAGTCGATGCTGAGCGCCTTGGCGGTCCGCTCGAGCAGGCGATGCGTCGCCTCGAGGTCCGGGCCGACATGCCGATCGATGCGGCGGATGAACGGGCAGGTGATCACCGCGATCGCATCGCCGCCGGTCGCGATGATGGGCATCGAGATGTCGGTGACGCCCCAGGTCTGCTGGCTCGTGCCGCACCAGTAGCCCGCTTCGCGAACGCTGGCGATCGTCGCCGCGAGCTCGCCGGCCGGGACCGGCAACTCGCCGTCCAGCACCTCGTGCGCGGCCAGCATCTCGGCGCGCCGGGCCTCCGACTGGAACGCCAGCATCACGTGCCCGGATGCGGTGTCGATCAGGCTGACGCGCGAGCCCAGGCGTATCGACAGCCCCAGCTTCCCCGGGCTGTTGACCTGCGCGACGATCGTGATGTTGCCGCGGTCGTAGACGCCCAGGTGGCACGACTGCTCGGCCGCGTTCGCGAATGCCTCCATCGCCGACTGCGCACGCGCGACCAGGCGGTTCAACGGCGGGTGGCGCTGGCTCAGCACGAACAGTTTCAGGCTCAGCGAATAGCGGTCGCCCTCGGGCGAGCGGGCCACATAGTGCCGCGCGACCAGGCGCTCGAGCATGCGGTAGATCTCGCTCGGGTTGCGCCCCATCGCCTTGACGATCTCGCCGCGCGTGAGGCCGTGCGGCTGCTCGGACAGCAGTTCGAGGATGTCCAGCCCCTTGTCCAGCGCCGGGGCGCGATAGCGATCGTTCGGTTCGTTCACGTTCGTTCGGGTAAATCCGGGGGCGATTCGGCGCCGAACATCTGTCGCCGCTGTTTATCTATGGATAGTATGTTCATTCATGAACAGAGGCAACGGGACTCACCCGTCGCTCCGATGGAGACAGAACGCGCCAACCCATGAGCTTGCGCATCGACGCTCATCAGCACTTCTGGCAGCCAGCCCGCGGCGACTACGCGTGGCTGCGGCCGGACGATCCGGGATTGGCGCCGCTGCTGCGCGACTTCCTGCCCGAGCATCTGCGTCCGCATCTGCAGGCCCACGGCATCGCGCAGACCGTGCTCGTGCAGGCGGCCGACTCGCCCGCGGAGACCGAGTTCATGCTGGGCCTCGCCGCGCGCGACGATGCGATCGGCGGCGTGGTCGGCTGGGTCGACCTGAGCCGCGCCGACGCGGCCGCGACGCTCGAAGGCTGGGCGGCGCGCCATCCGAAACTCAAAGGCGTGCGCCCTATGCTGCAAGACCTGCCCGAGGCCGACTGGATCGCGACCGCGCCGCATCCCGACGCGGTGCAGGCGATGCAGCGGCTGGGCCTGCGCTTCGACGCGCTGGTCAAGCCCTGGCACCTCGAGCCGCTGCTGCGCTTCCTGCAGCGCTGGCCCGAGCTGCCGGTCGTGATCGACCATGCCGCGAAGCCGCAGCTAGCCGAAGGCTGGGATGCGGGCTGGGCACCGATCTGGCGGCAGCAGATGGCCGAGATCGCCCGCCTGCCGCAGGTCCGCTGCAAGTTCTCCGGCCTGCTGACCGAAGCGACGCCTGCTGCATGCGCCACGGCGGCGGACGCCGTGGCGGCGCTGCGCCCGGTATGGGACTCGTTGCTGCAGTGGTTCGGCCCGCAGCGCCTGATGTGGGGCAGCGACTGGCCGGTGCTGACGCTCGCGGGCAGTTATGACGGCTGGGTTGCCGCGAGCCAGTCGTTGATCGGCGAGCTTTCGGCCGACGAGCAGGCCCACGTGTGGCACGACACTGCGCAGGCGTTCTACGGACTCCATTCATGAGCGGCACCAAGCCCATCGTCGCGATCCGCAACCTCTCGAAGGCCTTCGCCGGCGTGCGCGTGCTCGAGAGCGTGCAGTTCGAGCTGCTGCCCGGCGAGGTGCACGCGCTGATGGGCGAGAACGGCGCCGGCAAGTCGACCTTGATGAAGGTGCTGGCCGGCATCTACCCGAAGGACAGGGGCGAGATCGAGGTCGACGGCCGCCCGGTCGAGATCGCCAGCCCGCGCGCCGCGCAGCAGCTCGGCATCGGGATCATCCATCAGGAGCTGAACCTGATGAACCACCTGAGCGCGGCGCAGAACATCTTCATCGGCCGCGAGCCGCGCAAGGGCTTCGGACTGCTGCTCGACGAGGACGCGCTGAACGAGCAGGCGCGCCGCCTGTTCGAGCGCATGCACCTGCGGCTGGACCCGCGCACGCGCGTCGGCGAGCTGACCGTCGCGAAGCAGCAGATGGTCGAGATCGCGAAGGCGCTGTCGTTCGATTCGCGCGTGCTGATCATGGACGAGCCCACCGCCGCGCTGAACAGCGCCGAGGTCGCCGACCTGTTCCGCATCATCCGGCAGCTCAAGGCGCACGGGGTCGGCGTCGTCTACATCTCGCACAAGATGGACGAGCTCCGGCAGATCGCCGACCGCGTGACCGTGATGCGCGACGGCCGCTACATCGCGACCGCGACGATGGCCGGCACCAGCGTCGAGGCCATCATCGGCATGATGGTCGGCCGCGCGCTGGCCGACACCGCGAACGAGTTCCGCGACACCTCGCGCCACGATGTCGTGCTGGAGGTCGAGGGGCTGACGCGCGGCCATGCGATCCGGGACGTCAGCTTCGCGCTGCGCAAGGGCGAGATCCTGGGCTTCGCCGGACTGATGGGCGCGGGCCGCACCGAGGTCGCCCGCGCGATCTTCGGCGCCGACAAGCTCGATGCCGGCACGATCCGCGTGCA
>DATCSE010000097.1:0-11945 GCA_036568605.1 Burkholderiaceae bacterium
CGGCGACGTGTCGGTCGACGCCGATCTGAACCGCCTGGACTACCGCGTGAGCGTCGAGCGCGCGGGTCTGGCGCGGCTCGAAGCCGAGCAGATGTCGGCGACCTCGGTGCACTTTCCCGACGACGTGGTCGAGGCGGCCCGCCGCGACCTGCGGCTGGCCGAGCAGATCGCCAAGGAGCGTGCGCTCTTCGCCGCGCGCCGCGATGCGCTGGTGGGCCAGACGCAGCTGCTGCGCATGCAGCAGGCCAAGGTGGCGCAGGAGGCAACGGCGCTGCGCGCCCAGATCGCGCAGGCCAGCGAATCGCTGAAGCATCAGGCAGCCGAGCTCGAAACCAATCGCCGGCTTTTGGGCGAGGGGTTCATCTCCGCCACGCGGATTTCGCAGCTCGAGGCCACCGTGGCCGACTACGGCGTCAAGCTCGAGGAAAAGCGCGCCGACCTGGCGCGCGCCGAGCAGCGCATGGTCGACGCCGACCTGCGCGTCAAGTCGCTCGAGAGCGACTACCGGCAGCAGGCCAGCGACCAGCTGAAGGTGAGTGCGGCCAAGCTCGCCGAGATCCAGCAGGAGCAGCGCAAGACCGTCGACGCCTCGAGCCGGCAGGTGATCGTGGCGCCGGTGGCCGGCGACGTGATCAACCTGAAGTTCACGACCCCCGGTTCGGTGATCTCGCCGCGCGAGGCGATCGCCGATATCGTGCCGACGGCTCCGCGCCTGGTGGTCGAGGCGCACATCCGAACCGAGGACATCACGCGGGTGCGGCCAGGACAGAGCGCCGACATCCGCTACACCGCGTTCAAGTTCCGCACCACACGGCTGGTGAACGGGACGGTGTTCTACGTGGCCGCCGATCGCACGCTGGACCGGGCCACCAACCAGGCCTACTACGTGGCGCTGGTCGAGGCCGACGCCGCATCGCTCGCGCAGGCCGGCGGCGAGCTCCAGCTGCAAGCCGGCATGCCGGCCGAGGTGTACCTCAAGGGCGAGGAGCGCACGCCATTGCAGTACCTGATCGAGCCGGTGACGCAGGTGCTGCGGCGGGCCGGGCGGGAACGCTGAGCGCCGAGTCAAGACAGGCAGCGCTACTGCGCCGCGACCCGCGCCCGCCAGATCTCCCCGAAGCGCTCCAGCTCCGCGCGCTCCATATCGGACACGACCCAGTACTGCATAGCGCCGTCGGCCCAATGCAGCACGTTGAAGCCGCGGCGCACGCGGTGGGTTGCGGCGGCCGGTGCTTCGCTGGGCCAGACGAACACCTCGATCACGTGGCGGTTGCGCACGTAGGCGAGCGCCGCGACGGCGCCACCGCCCACGTGTTCGACGCGGCCGCCTTGCAGCGGGAATCCGTCGGCGGCGAGGTCGAACACCGGCGGCGCATAGTCGAGCCGGCCCTGGAACCACGGCTTGACGGTGTGGCGGTCGCTGGACGCCACCTCGGCGAGCGGCCCCACCTGCAGCGCGCGCACATGGTCGGCGACGAGCTCGGCCTCCAGCGGCTCCGCCAACCCGCCGGGCGCGACGCGCTGCAGCACCGGCGGCACGACCAGCGCGCACGCCACGCCGAGCGCGAAGCTCGCCGCGGCGGTGCGCCAGGCGAACCAGCGCGCGCGCGGCCCGGGCGCGCGCGCGGACGTTGGAGCCGGCGCATCGGCGCGGCCCGCATCGGCCAGTGCGATCTGCGCGCGGATGCCGGCGCGCAGGCCGTCCGGCGCCGCGTGCCGGGTCGCGTGGCGTCGAATCTGCTCGGACAGTTCCTGCTCGTCCATGTCCTTCTCACTCACTCGCCCAGGCGGGTAGCCGACAACACATCGCGGAGTTTGCTCCGCGCCCGCGCCAGCCGGGACATCACCGTGCCGATCGGCACGCCGGCGATCTTCGCGATCTGCGCATAGTCGAGCTCCTCGAGCTCGCGCAGCACGATCACTTCGCGCAGCGGCGGCGACAGTGCGCGGATCGCCGCGTCAATCTGCGCGCGGGCGCGGCGCTGCTGCAACTGCAGCGCCGGGTCCGAATCGCGGCCTCTGGCCTCGCCCAGCGCGGCCTCGAACTCGGCCTCGTCGAAGTCGACCTGTTGCGGCGCGCTGCGCGATCGCTCGAGTGCCGAGAAGCAGGTGTTGCGCACGATGCCCAGCAGCCATGGCCGCGCGTCGTCGCCGCGCAGCGAGGCGATGTAGCGAAAGGCGCGCAGCGAGGCCTCCTGCACCGCGTCCTCGGCCGCCTGGTCGCTGCGCAGCAGCCAGCGCGCGAGGTTGTACGCGGCGTCCAGATGCGGCAGGACGAGCGTGTCGAAGACCTGGCGCTGGCTCATCACGTGCGAATCCTAAGTCGTGGCTAGGCGCTGACGACGAAACGGCCGTGCATCCCTTCGTGCCCGTCGCCGCAGAAGTTGTCGCAGAGGAACTCGATCACGCCCGGCGCGCGGGGCTGCAGCTCCAGGCGCGTCACCTGTCCCGGTGCGAGGTCCAGGCGCTTGCCGAGGTCGGGGATGTTCATGCCGTGCACGAAGTCGATCGAGCGGATCGCGATGACGACGCGCTCGCCGGCCTTCAGCTTGATCTCGTTGGGCTCGTAGGCGAAGCGGCGCGCCGTCATCTCGATGGTGCGCGGCTCGGTGCCTTTCTGCGCGAGGCCGGCGCGCGCGAGCGCCGCGCCGGTGGCCAGTGCCAGCGCGCTGCGCAGCGCGCGACGTCGATCCCGGGCTGCGGTCATGCGCGCACCACCGGGTACTCGGTGACGGCCAGGCGCTGGCCGGCGTCCGCCGTCTCGATCCCGCGAAACCCGAGCCCCTTGTACGGGTCGCTCGCGTCCCACGGCAGCGGCGTGCGCTTGTCCTGCGAGCCGGGTGCCGGCAGCGCGAAGATCAGCGACTTCGCCGAGTGATGCGCAATGTGCCCGGTCATCTGGTGGTGCTCCTGGTGGATATGGCCGTAGAAGACCGTGACGTTCTCGTACGGCATCAACAGCTCGACGGCCTGCGCGCCGTCGCGCGTCGCCCAATCCCACTTCGGCGCGAGGTCGAACAGCGGGCGGTGCGTGAGCACGACGATGGGCGCGCGGCGGTCCAGCTTGGCGAGGTCGTCGCGCAGCCAGGCGAGCTGCTCGTCGCCGATCTTCGCGCCGGGGTCGGAGACGTTGTCGATCGCGATGAAGTGCACGCCCTGGTGGTCGAAGGTGTACGAGGTCTCGCCGAAGAATTCCTTGTAGGCCGCGCCGCGATCGAGCGACGCGTCGTGCTCGCCGGGCATGAAGCGCACGGTCTTGACGTTCAGCTCGGCGACGATGGCCTTGAACTCGGCAAGGCGGCGCCGGCGCTCGACCGGATCGTCGGTCGTGTGCGTCAGGTCGCCGGTGAAGACGACGAACGCAGGCGGCTTGGGCAGCGCGTTCACGGTGGTGACGGCCTTGCGCAGCGTCACCGCGGCGTCCGGGTTCGCGGGGCCTTGGTAGCCCCAGTGCGTGTCCGACAGCTGCACGAAGTAGAAGTCGCGGGTGCCGGCATAGGCGCCGCCGGTGCCGGCACAACCGGCGAGGCCGGAAGCGAAGACGGCGCCGCCGCCGACCGCGGCGAGGGCGAGGAAGTCACGACGTTGCATGGTGGTGATCCGGTGGAGTTGCTGAGGCGGCGCGGCAGTGCGGGCCGGCACTGCGCATCCGTCCTGTCATACCGGCAGGGGCGGCCATTCATTCCCTCGATCGCGAGGGTCGACAACCTCGGGTCGGCTTTGCCGTTAGCCGGCGACCAGGCGCCAGGCGCGCGCGACCGCTGCCGGATCGGTCAGCGCCACGAACGCGAGCCCCGCGATCGCGCCGGCCAGGTGCGCATCGTGGTTGATGCGGCCGTGCCGCTGCTGCGACGCATACCAGGTGTACGCGAGGTAACCCACCGCGAACAGCGGCGCCGGGATGGGCACCGGCACCGGGAACACGATCATCGAGGCCGTCGGCGTGTAGACGATGGAGGCGAACAGCACCGCGAGGATCGCGCCCGACGCGCCCAGCGTGCGGTACTCGGGATCGCGCCGGTGCTTGTACCAGGTGCCGAGGTCGCTGCTGAGGAGGCCGAACGCATAGAGCGCGAGGAAGCGCGCGGTCCCCATGCGGCTCTCGAGCCCGAACGCGAACGCCCAGAACGTGATCGCGTTGAACAGCAGGTGCGCGAGGTCGGCGTGGATGAACGCGCTGGTGACCAGCGTGCGGTACTCGCGCCGCGGGACCAGCCAGTACGGCCGGAACAGATTGCGCTCAATGAGCGCCGGCGCCCCGAACAGGCCGATCAGGCTGACCGCGAGGATCGCGATCAGCAGCAGCGTCGCACCGGGCGTGTCGCCCAGCAAGGCGGTCAACGCCCCATCCTCAGGCGCCGACCTTGAACACCTGCCGCAGGTACGCGAGGAAGGTCTCGTCGTCGCACAGCAGCTTGCCCGGGCTGTCGGAGAGCTTCGCGACCGGCTGCCGGTTCGCATGGGTCAGCTTCATCACGATGTGCAGCGTCTTCAGCCCCATGTCGTTCGTGAGGTTGGTGCCGATGCCGAAGCCGCACTGCGTGCGGTCCGAGAAGTGGTGGTGCAGCGCGATCGCGCGGTCGAAGTCCAGCCCATCGGAGAACACCAGCCGCTTGGTGTGCGCGTCGATGCGCAGCTTCGCGTAGTGCGCGAGCGCCTTCTCGCCCCACACGACGGGGTCGCCCGAGTCGTGGCGCAGGCCGTCGAACAGCTTCGCGAAGTACAGGTCGAAGTCGGCGAGGAAGGCGTCCATGCCGACCACGTCGGTCAGTGCGACGCCCAGGTCGCCGCGGTATTCCTGGACCCAGGCCTCGAGCGCGGCGCGCTGGAAATCGCGCAGCCGCACGCCCAGCGTCTGGTAGGTCTGCAGGTACTCGTGCGCCATCGTGCCGATGGGCACCAGGCCCAGGTCGCGCGCGAACAGCACGTTGGACGCGCCCTTGAAGTACTGCGGCACCTCGCGCTTGAAGGTCGCGACGACCTCGCGCTGCCAATCGCCCGAGAAACGGCGGCGCACGCCGAAGTCGAAGAACTCGAACGGATGGTTGCGCGCCGGCTCGTCGGCGAACGCCTGCAGCCGCTCGATCTTGGCCTTCAGCCGGCGCCGCCCTTCGGCGAGCGCGGCGGTCTGGTCGAAGCGGCGGAAGTACAGCTCGTTGACGATCGCAAGCACGTAGATCTCGAATGCCATCACGTGCACCTGCGGGCCGTTCGCGACGATCTCGAGCTGCTCGCCGTTCGCCCGCGCGGTGATGAACTCGCGCTGGAAATGGAAGATGCGCAGGAAGTCGACGAAGTCCGAGCGGATGAAGCGCAGCGCGCCGAGGTACGCCAGGTCTTCGGCCGTGAACTTCAGCGAGCACAGGTGGTCGAGCTGCTGGTTGACGCCGTCGACCAGCTCGGCCAGCGGATACGCCGGCACGTTGCGACAGACGAACGTGTACTCGGCCTGCGTCGCCGGGTGCCGATGCAGCATCGTCTGCCACATCGTGAACTTGTACAGGTCGGTGTCGAGCAGGCTGTTGATGACGGGTTGCATCGCGGGTCTCGAGGCGCGGGAATCGAAGCGGGAGCGGCGGCGTTCCGGCTACTCGTAGCACGGCGCGAGCGCGCGGACCTCCACCGTCGCCCACTCGGCGGCCGGGCACTGCGCGGCGATCGCGAGCGCTTCGTCGCGGGTCTCGCAGTTGATCAGGAAGAAGCCGCCGACCATTTCCTTCGCCTCGGAGAATGGCCCGTCGACGACCTGCGCGCGGCCGCCGCGCACCTGCAGCCGGGCCGAGTCCTTCAGCGACTTCAGCGACTCGCTGGCGATCAGCACGCCCCGCTCCTTCAGGTCGGCGCCGAACTTGAGCATGCGCTCGTAGACGGCGCGGCCTTCGGCTGCGCTGCGCGTCTCGCGCTGGGCGGGGTCTTCGATGATCAGCAGCATGTGGGGCATGACGGGCTCTCGCTCGATGGCCATCGTCGTCGGCCAGCGCCCCGGCGGGCGCCGGGAGTGCGCGGATTAGAGCATGGGCGCTCGGCGCTTCGTCAGCGCGGCGGCAGCAGGTCCGCGTCGGTCAGGGTCTTCAGGAACTCGACGATATCGCCGATTTCGGTTTCGTTCAGCGCCGGCGGGCCGCCGGCCTTGCCGCCGAACGGGGGCTCGGTGTTGACGTTGCCGTGGTAGCGCGCCGGCAGGTCGTCGAAGCGGCGCGGCTGGCCGCGCCGGTCGCGGCCGTACCAGTGCGCAGGGTCGGTGTCGCGGGTCGCGTAGAAGCGCACCGCCTCCTCCAGCGTGTGCACCACGCCGTTGTGGAAGAACGCCTTGCGCAGCGCGACGTTGCGCAGCCCTGGCGTGCGAAAGCGCCCGCAGTAGTCGGCGGCCTCGGGCTTGCCGTTGAAATCGGTGCGCAGCGGGCCGCACAGCCCGAGATCGAAGAAGCGCGGGTCGTCGTTCGCGCGCAGGCCCTCGTTGCGCGGCACGCCGATCGCGATGTGGCCGAAATCGGTGAACAGCGGGAAGGCGCCATCCGGCGTCGTCGCGCTCAGGTGGCACGACGCGCAGTTGCCTTTGGCCGGGTCGTTGAACAGCGCCAGGCCGCGCGCTTCTCGCGGCGTCAGCGTCGCCTGGCCGCGCAGCACCGCGTCGTAGCGGCTGCTGTACGGGTAGAAGTCGCGCGGCGATTGCTGGAAGACCTCGAGCGCCAGCGTCGCGGCGGCAAAGGCCTGCGCCGTATCGGCGAAGACCTCGGGGCCGAACGCCTCGCGCATCTTCGCGGCGTACGGCGCGCGCGCGAGCTTGCGCACGACCGCGGCCTCGTCGGCGTTGCCCATCTCGGCCGGCGACAGCAGCGGCAACCGCGCCTGCTCGTGCGCCGAGCCGGCGCGCCCGTCCCACATGCGGCCGCCGGTCGGGCCCATGTCGATGCTGTCGTCGCCGTCGTTGTCGAAGTGATGCTCGGTGAACGCCGACAGGCTCTGCAGATAACGCAACGACGGCGTCGCGCGGACCGCCAGCGCCGAGGCGCGCCGGTTGGCGCCGGGCTGCACCGACGCGCCGTCCGGCGGGCCGAACGCGAATGCCGGGTCGTGGCAGCTCGCGCAGGCGACGCGGCCGTTGCCCGACAGCGTCTTGTCGAAGAACATCGCGCGGCCGAGTTCGGTGAGCTGCTCGACGCCGGGCGGCGGGCGGCCGGGGCGCGGCGCGTACGGGGCCGTCAGATGCGCCGGCGGCGCGGCGGCATCGGCCTGCCAGGCCGGTGCGCGGCCAGGCGCCGACGCGATGGCCAGGGCAGCCAGGGCAGCGAGAACGTAGGCGGGCGGCAACAGGCGCATGCGAGCAAGGATGAAGCGCGACGAAACGGACATGCAGCGCCCGCACAATACCCGAGCCGTCCGTCCCCGAGGCGCCTGCCCCACGCATGGCCTCGGATTCATCCGACTCGCTCCACCCCGCTGCTCGCCGATGAAACACCCTGCCCTTCCCAGCGCCTTGTTGTTCGCTTCGTTGCTCGCCGCCTGCGCGGCCACGCCCGGCACCGACTACGGCGGCGAGCCCGCCACGGTGCGCGGCGTCGCGCACGGCTACCCGGGCGTGCGGGTCTGCATCGACCGCAATGCCAATGCACGCTGCGATGCCGGCGAGCCGCAGGCGAGCGCCGACGCGAACGGCACGTTCGAGCTGCCGGTGCAAGGCGCGCTGGCCGCGGAGGTCGCCAGCCCGTCGGGGACGCTGGTGCTGCGCTCGCCGATCGGGGCGAACCGCGTGCTCAGCCCGCTGACGACCGAGCTGGCCGCGCTGGTCGAGGCCACCGGCTCGTATGCAAGCGCCCGCGCGACGCTTGCGAAACGCCTGGGCATCGCCGAAGGCGAGCTGCTCGCGCCCTCCTCGGCTGCCGCGCGCGCCGCGGTCGAGCGCGAGAACGCGCAGCTGGTGCCGCGCATCGCGCAGGCCGTCGCGGCGGCCGGTGCGAACGGCGACCGCAGCGCCGCGCTGCGCAACCGGCTCGCGCTCGACGCGGTCGACACGCTGGTCGTGATCTACGCCGAGAACCGCAGCTTCGACAACATGTACGGCCTGTTCCCCGGCGCGAACGGCATCCCCGGGCGCAACCCGAGCTCGACCGGCACGGTCTACCCGCAGAAGGACTTCGACGGCTCGGTGCTGCCGGTGCTGCCGCCGGCCTGGGGCGGGCTGACCGCGGGCGGCCAGCCGGCGACGGTGACGCAGGCGCAGTCGTCCAACCTGCCGAACGCGATGTTCCAGATCGACGACCCGAAAGGCATAGGCGCGAGCGGCGTGGTCGTCGGCCAGCAGATCATCACGCGCGACCTGGTGCACCGCTACTACAGCAACATGCTGCAGATCAACGGCGGCCGCAACGACGGCTTCGCCGCCTGGTCCGACGCCGGCGGCCTCAGCATGGGCTACTACGACGGCAGCAGCATGAAGCTGTGGAAGATCGCGCAGCAATACGTGCTGGCCGACAACTTCTTCATGGGCGCGTTCGGCGGCTCGTTCCTGAACCACCAGTACCTGATCTGCGGCTGCGCCCCGACCTACCCGAACGCCGACGCGGCCGACTCGCCGGCCAAGGACTCGATCACGCAGATCGAGACCGATGCGCAGGGCCGCTTCAAGCGCTTCATCCCCGCCGACAACATGCCGGCCTCGGCGCTGTCCGGCGCGCCGCGCCACAAGCGCGACAGCACGCTGACGCCCAAGGACGCGAGCGGCATGTTCTACGCGGTCAACACGATGCAGCCGGCCTACCAGCCCAGCGGCGTGCAGCCCGCGGCCGGCGGCGATGCGCGCCTGGCCGATCCGAGCAAGCCGACGACGCTGCCGCCGCAAACGCAGACCACCATAGCCGACACGCTGGACGCAAAAGGCGTGAGCTGGGCCTGGTACGCCGGCGGCTGGAACACCGTGTCGTCGGGCACGCCCGAGGGTCGCAAGCAGATCTACAGCGGCCAGATCAATTTCCAGACGCACCACCAGCCGTTCAACTACTACGCGAGCTTCGACCCCGCCAAGAACGGCGCGGCGCGTGCGCAGCACCTGAAGGACTTCGACACGAGCTTCCTCGCCGACGCCGCGGCCGGCAAGCTGCCCGCGGTCACGTTCTACAAGCCGCAGGGCAATCTGAACCAGCACGCCGGCTACGCGAACCTCAGCGACGGCGACGCGCACATCGCCGACGTGATCGCGAAGCTGCAGGCCAGCCCGCAATGGCCGCGCATGCTGATCGTCGTGACCTACGACGAGAACGGCGGCTTCTATGACCACGCCGCGGTGCCCGCCGGCGACCGCTGGGGCCCGGGCTCGCGCATCCCGGCGATCATCGTTTCGCCGTTCGCGAAGAAGGGCTACGTCGACAAGACCCAGTACGACACCGGCTCGATCCTGCGCTTCATCACGCACCGCTGGTCGTTGGCCACGCTGCCCGGGATTGCCGAGCGCGACGCCGGCCTCGCGAAGAACGGCAGCGCGGCCATGGGGGATTTGAGCGGCGCGCTGGAGATCGCACCGGCGACGCGGCGGGCGGTGGGGGAGTAGCTGGATCCATCCGTTCGGGCTGCGCCTGTCGAAGCCCGTGCGGACCTCGGTGCAGCCCTTCGACAAGCTCAGGGCGAACGGGGTGTCGAGGCGGTCGCAAGAGGGCTTCGACAAGCTCAGCCCGAACGGTGGTTTTTCAGACGTCGAAGAACACCGTCTCGCCCTCGCCCTGCAGGCGGATGTCGAAGCGGTAGACCGGCACGCTGCCCGTGCGATCTTCGCGCTGCGCGATCAGCGTCGCGCGGCGCTGCTCCCACTCGATCAGGTTCAGCACCGGGTCGGCCGCGTTCGCCTGCCCCTCGTCGCTGAAGTACAGGCGCGTGTTCAGCCCGATGTTGATGCCGCGCGCGACAACCCAGAGGTTGATGTGCGGCGCCATCGGCCGGCCGTTGCGGCCGGTCACCGCGCCGGGCTTGATCGTCTCGAAGGTGTAGACGCCGGTGTCGAAGTCCGTGCAGCTGCGGCCCCAGCCGCGGAAGTGCTTGTCCAGCGCCTTGCCGGCCTGTCGGTCGGCCGGGTGCGCGTAGCGGCCGGCGGCGTTGGCCTGCCAGATCTCGATCAGCGCGTCCTTCACGATCGTGCCGATGCCGTCGATCACGCGGCCCTCGATGCGAATGCGCTCGCCCTGGGTCTCGTCGGTGACGAGCACGTTGCCGAAGTTCTTCTCGAAGATCTCGAAGCCGGCGGCGCTCGGCGCGAGGCCGATGTGCACGTACGGGCCGGCGGTCTGCGAGGCGGTCTCGCGCATCACGGATTGCAGCAGTTGCTGGTTGCTGTTCATGCCGAGGCTCCTTCGGTGACGGCCTGCACGCGGTTCTCGAACAGCGTCGCGCGGTGTCCGCGCAGCACGATGTCGAAGCGGTAGGCGCGGCTGTCGAGCTGCACGAAGTGGCTGCGGTCCTGCAGCGCGATCAGCCCGCGGATCTGCTCCTCGCTCGGCACCGCGCGCAGGATCGGGCAGTCGGCGATCAGCGGATCGCCCTCGAAGTACATCTGCGTGATCAGCCGCTGCACCCAGCCGTCGCCGGAGATCGCGTAGTGAATGTGCGCCGGGCGCCAGTCGTTCACGCGGTTGCGCCATGGGTACGGCCCGGGCCGTATCGTGCGGTACGCGTAATAGCCGTTCGCGTCGGTCAGCATGCGGCCGCAGCCGCCGAAATTCGGGTCGAGTGCGCCGATGTACTGGTCTTTCTTGTGGCGATAGCGGCCGCTCGCGTTGGCCTGCCAGACCTCGACCAGCGCGTTCTTGACCGGCCGGCCGAGCTGGTCGTGCACATAGCCGTGCACGATGATGCGTTCGCCGATCGGCAGCCCGCCCTTCGCGGCGTTCATGATCAGGTCGTTGTCCAGGGGCCCGAGCTCGCTGGCATCGAACACCGGCGCGGTCACTTCGGAGAGCGACTGCTGCAGCGAGATCAGCGCGCACCGGGGGCTGCGCAGCACGCTGGTCTTGTAGGCCGGCGCGAGCGCCGGGGGGTGCGACGTGGTGTCGCGCATCAGGTATTCGGCGTCGGGCTGCGGCGAGCGGCCCAGCGGTGGCGGCGCGAAGGTCATGGCGCTGGTCTCCATCGGATTCGAGCCACCACTGTAGAGGCCGGGTCGTCCTCGCACAATTGATTTCTGGGCACCGAGGTGATTACTTCCGGTGATCGTTCCCGGTGCGCTTGCGCGGCCCGACCCGGCGTGCCGCATGGGCTCGTACCGCGGCCAGGAAAGCCTGCAGCGGCGCACTCGCAAGCGGCTCGGTCCGCAGGATCAGGCCGACTGCCTCGTGCGGCGTCAGCCGCGGGGCGAGTCGGACCAGCGCGCCGCTTGCCAGATCGGGCTGCACGGCACCCAGTGGTGTGAACCAGAGGTGATCGCCTTGAAGCACCAGCGCGCGGGCCAAGGCGGTGTCCAGCGTCTCGATGCGGCCACCGTCCGCGGCCATGCCCTGGCGCGCGAGGAAACCGTCGGCGACCTGCCGGATCTGCGTGCCTGCCGGCGGCAGCACGCAGGGGTAGTGCGCGAGATCGGGTCGCGCACCGCGCCGTGCACTCGTGCGCAGCACGGGATGCTTCGCCCGCGCAACGATCACGACCGGCTCCGCATACAAGTGCTCGAAGCTCACGCCCTGCATCAGCTCGGGGTCGGCGAGGCGCCCGATCACCGCGTCGACCTCGCGCGAGCGCAATTGCTCGATCAGCTGAGCGTTGCGACCGGTGGCGATGCGCACGTCCAGCGCGGGCCATTGCGCGAGCAGCGGGCCCAGCACCGCCGGCAGGAACGAGGCCGCGACCGTCGGCAGCACGCCAAGCCGCAGCAGCGGCGGCGCGGCGCGCTCGCGGCGCACGCTGTCGACCGCCTGCGCCAGCGCCTGCAGGCTCGCGCGCGCATGCGGCATGAACGCCTCGGCCTCGGC
>DATCSE010000098.1:0-2164 GCA_036568605.1 Burkholderiaceae bacterium
CCGTGGCCACCGTGCGCGCCGACACTGCGCGGCTGCGCATCGTCACCGTGTCGATCTGCGGCGCACTCGCGAACCCGGCGTTCGCGAGGTCGCGCGCGATCGCATCGCGATCGCCGTAACCATGCGGCGTGCGCGCCATGAAGCGCGGCGGGTCGGACGGGTACAGACTGGCCAGCGCCGCCGTCACGACATCGGCAAACTCGTTGTGCTCGAGGCGGTCCCAGACGTTGAACAGCAGCGCGCCGCCGGAGCGCAGCACACGCCTCGCTTCGGCGTACGCCTGGGCCTTGTCGGGAAAGAACATCGCGCCGAACTGGCAGACGACGGCAGCTACGCTCGCATCGTCGAACGGCAGCCGCGTCGCGTCGGCCTGCTGCCAGCGCACCGGGCGCTGCGTGCCGACCGCGGCGGCGCGGTCCAGCATGGCCTGGTTCAGGTCGGTCGCGACGATGTCGGCCGAGGCCGGCAGCAGTTGCGCGAGTCGGCGGGTGACGACGCCGGTGCCGGCCGCCGTCTCGAGCACACGCGCCGGGTTCAGCGCGGCCACGCGGCGCGCGAGGTCGTCGGCGTAGGGCTGGAAGATCAGCGGAACGAGCAGGCTGTCGTAGAGCTCGGGGATGGAGCCGGCGAAAAGCGTGTCGGTGCCCGGTGTCGTCGTCATGATGAGCTCCTTGTCGTCGTCACTGCAGTTGCCACTTGCCGCCGACCACCCGCACGATCACGCGCGCCCGCTGGTCCAGCCCCAGGTGGTCGTTCTTCGACATGTTGACCACGCCGTTGGAGACCGGCAGGTCGCGCACGGCCTCGAGCGCATCGCGCAGCGCGCCGCGGAACTCGCGCGTGCCGGGCTGTGCGCCGCTCTTCAGCGCGGCGGGAATCGCGTTGGCGAGCAGCAGCCCGGCGTCCCAGGTGTAAGCCCCGAACGCCGCGACGCTGCCGGCGCCGTACGTCGCTTCGTAGCGTTTGACGTAGTCCATCGCCTGCGCCTTGGCCGGATGCGCGGCCGGCAGCGCCGCGGCGACGATGACCGGGCTGGCCGGCAGGAAACCGCCTTCGACATCCTTGCCGCCGACGCGCAGGAAGTCGTTGTTCGCGACGCCGTGGTTGAAGTAGACGCTGCCCTTGTAGCCGCGCTCGACCAGCGCGCGCGCCGGCAGCACGGCCGGCGTGCCGGAGGCGCCGATCACGATCATCTCGGGGTTCGCGGCCACCAGCTTGAGCACCTGCGCGGTCACGCTGGTGTCGCGCGACGCATAGCGTTCGCTCGCGACGATACGGATGTTGCGCACCGACGCGAACTTCTCGAACTCGGCGTAGAACGCCTCGCCCAGCGCGTCGCTGAAGCCGATGTAGCCCAGGGTCTTGATGCCGCGGGAAGCGGCGTGCTCGAGGATCGCGAGCACCATCATCGTGTCGGTCTGCGGCGTCTTGAACATCCACGCCTTCTTGGCGTTCATCGGCTCGATGATGCGGGCCGACGACGCGAGCGAGATCACCGGCGTCGCGTTCTCGGCGATCACGTCGATCATCGCGAGCGTGTTCGGCGTGGTCGTGGAGCCGATGATCGCGTCGACCTTGTCCTCGGTGATCAGCTTGCGCGTGTTGACGACCGCGGCGCTGCTGTCGCTCGCATCGTCGAGCACGATGTAGTCGATGGACTTGCCGGCGATGGTCTTCGGCAGCAACGCGATCGTGTTCTTCTCGGGGATGCCCAGCGAGCCGGCCGGGCCGGTGGTCGACAGCGTCACGCCGATCCTGATCTGCGCCAGCGCCGGCGTCGCGGCCAGCAACGCCGCCGCGCCGACGATCAGCAGCGCGCGGCGCCCGCCGGTCCATGGAAGCATCGTCATCGTGCGATCTCCTTCTTGTCGCTTGTTCTCTCGTTTGTGATCAACCCAGCGGTGCGCACGGCAGGCTCAGGTGCCCGCGAAAGCGCGCGCGTTGCGCCCGCACCGGCGGACCGCTCAACCGGTAGTGCGGAAAGCGCTGCAGGAAGCGGCCGATCGCGACGCGCCCTTCGAGCCGCGCGAGCCCCATGCCCACGCATTGGTGGATGCCCGAGCCGAACGCGACGTGGCGGTTCGGCGTGCGAGCGATGTCCAGCGCGTCGGGCTCGGCGAACTGGGCCGGGTCGCGGTTCGCCGCGCCTATGCACAGCGTGATC
>DATCSE010000099.1:0-5669 GCA_036568605.1 Burkholderiaceae bacterium
AGCCTGGTCGTCTGGCAGCACCCGGTGCACTGGTACCACATGCCGCCGCTGATGAAGCTGTGGTGCGACGAGGTGCTCGGCTTCGGCTGGGCCTACGGCCCCGGCGGCGCCGCGCTGCGCGGCAAGGACCTGTGGCTGGCCGCGAGCACCGGCGGGCCGGAGGACTCGTACCGGCCGGACAGCTACAACCGCTACTTCTTCGACGCGTTCCTGCCGCCGTACGAGCAGACCGCGGCACTGTGCGGCATGCGCTTCCTGCCGCCGCTGATGCTGCACGGCGCGCACAAGGTGGACGAGGCCGAGGTCGCGGCGCACGAGAGCGTGTACGTGCAGCGCCTGGCGACGTACCCGGACTGGCCCGAGCTGGCCGAGCTGCCCGAATGCATCGCCTGCGAGGTGCCGCAGGACGCACGGCCGGCCGACGACGAGGATGCGCCGCTGGCGCGCATCGCCGTCGGCGCACCGTCGACCGCCACGACCTGACGAGACAGCAGCACGATGGACCACGCCACCACCTCCTGGCTCAGCGGCACGCTGGTGTATCTCGCCGCCGCGGTGCTCGCGGTGCCGATCGCGAAGTTTCTCGGCCTGGGCTCGATCATCGGCTACCTCGCGGCCGGCATCCTGATCGGCCCGTGGGGCCTGAAGCTCGTGACCAACCCGCAGGACATGCTGCACTTCTCCGAGTTCGGCGTCGTGCTGATGCTGTTCCTGGTCGGTCTCGAGCTCGAGCCGCAGCGCCTGTGGTCGCTGCGCAAGCCCATCTTCGGCTGGGGCAGCCTGCAGCTGCTCGGCTCGGCGGCGCTGATGTTCGGGGTCGGCGTCGCGGCCGGGGTCGACTGGCGGCTCTCGCTGGTCGCGGCGCTCGGCCTCGCGATGTCGTCGACCGCGATCGGCCTCGGGGCGCTGGCCGAGCGCAACCTGATGCCGACCAGTTCGGGGCAGAGCGTGCTCAGCGTCGCGCTGCTGCAGGACGTGGCGGCGATCCCCATCCTCGCGCTGCTGCCGCTGCTCGTGCTGGCTGGCAGCGGCCCGGCGACGCACGGCGACGGCAGCGGCTGGCTGGGCGCCGCGAAGGCGATCGCGGTGATCGCGACCATCGTGCTCGGCGGCCGCCTGCTGCTGCGCCCGGCGCTTCGCTGGATCGCGGGCAGCCAGACACCGGAGATCTTCACGGCCGCGGCGCTGCTGCTGGTGGTCGCGACCGCGGCGCTGATGCAGGCGGTCGGGCTGTCGATGGCGCTGGGCGCGTTCCTCGCCGGCGTGCTGCTGGCCGAAAGCGAATACCGGCGCGAGCTCGAGACCGACATCGAGCCGTTCAAGGGCCTGCTGCTGGGCCTGTTCTTCATCGCGGTCGGCATGAGCATCGACTTCGCGGTCGTGCTGCGTTCGCCGTTCGTGATCGCGGCGGTCGTCGTCGGCTTCCTGCTGCTGAAGGCCGCGGTGCTGTGGGCGATGGGCCGCTGCATGGCGCTGCCCAAGGCCGAGCGGCCGGTGTTCATCATCCTGCTCGCGCAGGGCGGCGAGTTCGGCTTCGTCGTGTTCCAGACCGCCGCGACGGCCGGCGTGATCGATGCGCCGACCTCGTCGCTGCTGGTCGCCGCGGTCGCGATCTCCATGCTGCTGACGCCGCTGCTGCTGGTCGCCGCCGACCGCTGGTGGATCCCGCTGCTGGCGGGCCAGTCGAAGACCAAGCTCGCCGAGATCAGCGAGCCGCAGTCCGAGCCGGTGATCATCGCGGGCTTCGGCCGCTACGGCCAGATCGTCGGCCGCATGCTGTTCGCGAACGGCATCCAGCCGACCGTGCTGGACGTCGACGCCGAGCAGATCGAGGCGATGCGCCGCTTCGGCTGGCGCGTGTTCTATGGCGATGCGACCCGGCTGGACCTGATGCGCACTGCCGGTGCCGACCAGGCCCGCGTGATCGTGATCGCGATCGACGACGTCGAGGCCAGCGTCGAGTGCGCGAAGATGATCAAGGAGAACTTCCCGCAGGCGACCATCGTCGCGCGGGCCCGCAACGTGCAGCACTACTACGAGCTGCACGAGCTGGGCGTTCGGCTGGTCGAACGCGAAACCTTCGATTCGGCGCTGATGAGCGCACGCGGCGTGCTCGAGACCCTGGGCTGGGAGCGCCACCACGCCCGCAACCTCGCGCTGCGCTTCAGGCGCCACAACATCGCGCAGGTCAGCAAGCTCGCGCCGCATCGCAAGGACGAGGCCAAGCTGATCGCAGCGGCGAAACAGGGGCGGCAGCAGCTGGAGGAGCAGTTCGCGCAGGAGCGTGATGAAGCGCTGCGGCGGCAGGCACGCGTCGAGTGGGGGCATGACGGGCGCGAGCGGGCAGCGGTGCTCGCGGACCCTCACCCCAATCCTCTCCCGCCAGCGGGCGAGGGAGCGCAAACCCCTCTCCCTGTGGGAGAGGGGCAGGGGTGAGGGCCGCGCGCCGCGGTGCTACTGCGCGCGCAACGCCTGCTCGAAATCGGCGATCAGATCGCCCGCGTCCTCGAGCCCGACCGACACGCGCACCATCCCGTCGGCGATGCCCATGCGGGCACGCTCGGCGGCGCCGGCCTCCCAGAAGATCGTCGGCGCGACCGGGATCACCAGCGTGCGCGTGTCGCCCATGCCGGTGGCCTTGACCGGCAGGCGCAGCCGGTCGAGCGCCGCGATCGCTGCGGCCTCGTCGGCGAGGTCGAACGCGAGCAGCCACGAACCGCCGGAGAACTGCGCTTTCGCGATCGCATGCTGCGGATGCGACTCGAGCATCGGGTAGTGCACCGCGCGCACGCCGGGCAGCGTCCGCAGGTGCCGGGCCAGTGCGAGCGCGGTCGCGCTGCTGCGCTCGACGCGCAGGCCCAGCGTTTCGGCGCCGACCGCGATCTGGTGCGCGGCATCCGACGTCAGCGAGCCGCCCATGTCGCGCAGCCCCTTCTTGCGGATCTGTTGCAGGCCCCACTGGCGCGCATCGCCGCTGCGGTACGACGCGAAGATGTTCGGATACGACGACCAGTCGTAGAGCCCGGTGTCGGTGACCGCGCCGCCGAGCGCGGCGCCATGGCCGCTGATCGTCTTGCTCAGCGAATTGACGACCAGCCCGGCGCCCACCCGCTTCGGCAGGAACAGCAGCGGCGACGTGACCGTGTTGTCGACCACATAGAGCAGCCCGCGCTCGCGGCACAGTTGGCCGATCGCGTCGAGGTCCGGCACCTGCGTGCCCGGGTTCGCGATCGTCTCGACGAACACGATACGGGTGCGCGGCGTCAGCGCCGCCTCGACGTTCGCGACCGAACCCGCATCGACCTTGCTGATCGCGATGCCCAGGTCTCCCAGCGTGCCGAACAGGCTGTTCGTGTTGCCGAACACGAACTGGCTGGAGACGACGTGGTCGCCGGCGCGCAGCAGCGTCAGGAACACCGCGCTCAGCGCCGCCATGCCGCTCGCGAAGCAGACCGTGCCCAGCCCCTGCTCCATCCGCGTGATCTGCGCCTCGAGCGCCGCGGTCGTCGGCGTGCCCTGGCGCGCGTAGTTGAAGCTGCCTTTGACGCGGCCCTGGAACACGCCGATCAGGTCGGCGGTCGATTCGAAGCCGTATTGCGTCGACGTGTGGATGGGCGCGTGGATCGCACCGTGCTCGGCATGCGTGCGCCGGTCGCTGTGGACCGTCGCGGTCGCGAAGCCTTCGGGGTCGGGAGCTGCGTTCGTCGTCATGGCCGCATTGTCGCGCCGGGCCGGAAGGACGCGGCCGGCAAGCCCTTACTGCAAATGCGTTTGCATTTGCAGTAAGATCGCGGGATGGAACGCAATACGCGCCAGCGCCAGGCCGTGCTCGAGGCGATCGACCACGCCGGGCGCGCGTTGACGCCGAACGAGATCCTCGGTCTCGCGCAGACGTCGGTCGCGAGCCTGAACCTGTCGACCATCTATCGGCACCTGAATGCGCTGCAGGACGAGCAGCGCATCGTCAAGGTGCTGCTGCCCGGCCAGGCTGCCGCGCGCTTCGAGGCGGTCTGCAGCGGCGAGCACGCGGCGCACGGGGCACGAGGCACGGCGCGGCACGGCCAGCAACACGGTCTTGCGCATCACCACCACCACTTCCACTGCAACCGCTGCGACCGCGTCTACCCGCTGCATGCCTGCCCGGGTTCGATGCAGGAGCTTGCGCCGCAGGGCTTTCTCGTCGAGGCGCACGAGATCACGCTGACCGGCGTGTGCGCCGAGTGCCGGCGCGTCAGCAGCAAGGCCAAGGCGAGGGCCACGGCGACATGATGATGACGATGGCCGAGATCCCCGCCGGCGGCCTCGCGCTGTTCCTGCTGCTCGGGCTGCGCCACGGCATCGAGCCCGACCATATCGCCGCGATCGACGGCCTGACCCTGCGTGCGATCGACAAGCACGAGCGCCATGCGCCGTGGACCGGTGCGCTGTTCGCGCTGGGCCATGGCGCGGCGATCGCGGTGCTCGCGATCGCGGTCAGCCTGTTCGCCGCGGCGATCACGCTGCCCGAGAAGCTGCTCGCGGTGATCGACTGGCTGCCGATGATCCTGCTCCTGCTGCTGGGCATGTGGAACCTGCGCGCGCTGCTCGCGCCGGGCCCGTACCAGCCGACCTCGCTGCGCATGAAGCTGATGCCGGCGCGCCTGCGCGAGCGCACCGACGTGTGGGCCACGGTCGCGATCGGCGTGCTGTTCGCGCTGGTCGTGGACACGCTCGCGCACGTCTCGGCGTGGAGCGTGTTCGCGACGCACCGCGGCGGCTGGAGTGCCGGCGTGCTCGCGGGTGCGCTGTTCTCCGCCGGCATGCTGATCACCAGCACCGCCGACTCGCAGCTGCTGTGCCGGCTGCTGCGCAGCACCGATGCCGAGGCGGTGCAGATGCGCTACCGGCGCGCGGTCGGCTGGTTCGTCGTCGTGCTGTCGTTCGGCGTCGCGCTGCACGGCATAGGCTCGCGGCTGGGCTGGTTCGACGAGGTCGACGAAGTGCTGGCCGCGTGGCTGGGCAGCGGAAGCGTCGCGATCGTCGCGCTGCTGTGGTGGTGGGTGCGCCGGCGGCGCGCGCTGGCGGTGCAGGCGCCGTGAGCCGTCACCGCCGCTTCGCGGCGCTGTGCTCCACGGCGGCGGCCGCCGCGGCCACGTGGTTCGCGCCGGCCCTGGCGGGCGCGGAAGCACCGCACGAACACGGCGTCGTGCACCTGGACATCGCGGTCGACAAGTCGAAGATCACGATTCAGATGAGCTCGCCGCTGGACAACCTGCTCGGCTTCGAGCGTGCGCCGCGCACCGACGATGAACGCCGCCGCACCGCGGCGATGGTCGCGAGCCTGCGCGCCCCGGCTGCGCTGTTCGCGATCGACGCGGCCGCCGACTGCAAGCCCGGCGCGGTCGAACTGGCTTCGGCCGCGCTGCAGCTCGGCAAGCCCGACGCGGCCGAGCTGCAGGCGGGGCATGCCGACATCGATGCCAGCTTCGAATTCGATTGCGCCGATGCCGGCCGCGCGAGCTTCATCGACACGGCGCTGTTTCGCCAGTACACCGGGATCCAGCGCATCGCGGTGCAGGTCGCCTCGAACCGCGGGCAGCGGATGGCGACGCTGACGCGCCCGGCGCAGCGCATCGCGCTGCCGCGCTGACGCGCTCTTCCCTCACGATGCTCGAGCTCGAAGCGCTCCG
>DATCSE010000100.1:0-4393 GCA_036568605.1 Burkholderiaceae bacterium
GCCATGGCCTGCCCATCCTCTACGTCAACCAGATCGGCGGCCACGATCAATTGGTCTACGACGGCGCGTCGTTCGCGGTCGAGCCGGCGGCCGGCGTCGTCTTCGAGGCGGCGCGCTTCGTCGAGGACGTGCGCACGCTGCGCTTCGACCACGGCCGTTTCCTGACCGCGTCGGGCGACGTGCCGGCGCCGGTGCCGCCGCAAGGCCTCTCGACGATGGCCTTCTACCGGGCGCAGATCGTGCTCGGCCTGAAGGACTACGCGCGGCGCTGCGGCTTCACGCGCGCGGTGGTCGGCTCCTCGGGCGGCATCGACAGCGCGCTGACGCTGGCGCTGGCCGTCGATGCGCTGGGCGCCGACCAGGTCGCCGGCGTCACGATGCCGTCGCGCCATTCGTCCACCGGCTCGGTGGACGATTCGGTCGCGCTGGCGCGCAACCTCGGCATCGCACTCGCGACCCATCCGATCGCCGAGCTGGTCGCCGCCTACGGGCGCCAGTTCGACCAGAGCTTCGGCCGGCCGCTGGAAGGCCTGCCGCTCGAGAACCTGCAGGCGCGCGTGCGGGGCACGATCCTGATGGAGTACTCGAACAGCTTCGGCCACCTGCTGCTGACCACCGGCAACAAGTCGGAGATCTCGGTCGGCTACTGCACGCTGTACGGCGACACCAACGGCGGCCTGGGGCTGATCGGCGACTTGTACAAGACCGAGGTGTTCGCGCTGGCGCGCCATGTCAACGAGGCCGCCGGACGCGAGTTGATCCCGCAGGCGATCCTCGTGAAGGAGCCGTCGGCCGAGCTGGCGCCGGGCCAGCGCGACACCGACAGCCTGCCGCCCTACCCGGTGCTGGACGAAGTGCTGAAGCTGCTGATCGAAGGCGACCGCCTCGCCGGCTGGGAACATGCGCAGGCCAGCGCCTTCATCGAGAACCTGCGGCGCAGCGACGACGGCCGCGCGCTGATCGAGCGCATCGCGCGCATGATCGCGCGCAACGAGTACAAGCGCCGCCAGGCACCGCCCATCGTCCGCGTGCGGGCGCGGGCGTTCGGCAGCGGACGGCAGATGCCGATCGCGGCGGTGCATTGAAGACGAAGCTTGCACGGACCGCCATGAACGACACCGCCACCACTCCGCCTGCAGCCGCACCGTTGCGCGCCGCGGTCTACATCGGCCGCTTCCAGCCCTTCCATGCCGGGCATGCCGCGCTGCTGCAGCACGCGCTGCAGGCCGCGCCGCGGTGTGTCGTCGTGATCGGCTCGGCGTTCCAGGCGCGCTCGCCGAAGAACCCGTTCAGCTGGAACGAGCGCGCCGAGATGATCCGCCAGCACCTCGCGCCGGCCGATCGCGAGCGCGTGCGCTTCGTCCCGATGCGCGACTACTACGACGAGACTCGCTGGACCGCGGCCGTGCACGCCGGCGTCGCCGAGGCGCTCGCCGACCACGCACAGGATCCCGGCGAGATCGCGCTGGTCGGCCATTTCAAGGACGCGACCAGCACCTACCTGCGCGACTTCCCGCTCTGGCGGCTGATCAGCGTCGAGCGCGAGCTCGCGGTCGATGCCACGGCGCTGCGCGATGCTTACTTCGGCGCCAGCGCGAGCGACGGCGCCGGCATCGATGCCGCACTCGCCGCGCTGGTCGACCAGGCCCCGCCGGCGACGCGCGCCTTCCTGCGCGCCTGGAGCGCGCTGCCCGCGTACCGCACGATGCAGGCGGAGTGGGCCGCGCTGCGCCGCGACCGCGCCGCGTGGGCCAGCGCACCGTATCCGCCGGTGTTCGTCACGGTCGATGCACTGCTGCGCTGCGCCGGGCATGTGCTGCTGATCGAGCGCGGCCACGCGCCCGGCAAGGGGCTGATGGCGCTGCCCGGCGGCTTCATCGAGCAGCGCGAAACCGCCTATCAGTCGGCGCTGCGCGAGCTGCACGAGGAAACCGGCCTCGCGCTGCTGCCCGACACGATGCGCCGCGCGCTACGCGCCGCGCAGGTCTTCGACCATCCCGACCGCAGCCAGCGCGGCCGCACGATCACGCATGCGCACTACTTCGACCTCGGCGAGCGCGAGCTGCCACCGGTGCAGGCCGGCGACGATGCCGCGAAGGCGATGTGGGTCCCGCTCGATCGTCTCGCGGCGCTGGAGGATCGTTTCATGGACGATCACTTCCACATCCTCGACCGATTCCTGGGCCTGACAACCTAGTGGTGTCCCATCGAGTGCTGCCGGTGCCACTCGAGCACGCGCAGCACCGCGGGTGTCAGCAGCTTCGGCACTGCCACAGGATCGTCGTGGCGATCCTCCGGCTGATCGGGCAGCGCCGACCAGTCGCTGTTCGCGGCGTCTGCCGCCATCGTCGGTAGGCCGGCCTCGCCATATCGCGGCGGCAAATCGGCACCAAGACTGGGTGGGTTCATCGACATGAGTCACCTCCGGGGACGTGTCGATGCAAGGCGCGTGCCGGCACATCGTCGCGAACCCTCTGTGCCAGGTCCCCGCAGGCAGCTGATCTCGCCGCGCCGCAGGCTCGTCGTGGACCGGTACACCGGCAGGGTTTGCAGCAAAGCGGTCCATCTCGGGGCGGCGCAACGGCGCCCGGTGCAGGCATGCCGACTGCCTCGCTGCCTCCGCGTTCCGGCGGCCGTCCGTTCCGCGCGGTCGCGGACGGGATGGATTTGGAGACCACGATGACGTCACACGACCGCCTTGCCCCGCTTTCCCCCTCCTCCGCCTGGCAGGAGCTGCTGCGCTCGATCGCGAGCGCTTGTTTGCAGGGTATCGCGGCGTTCCTGGCCGGCTGGGCCCGGGCGGTCACCGCCCTCGTGCCTCCGTGGCGGCCCATCTTCCCAAAAGCCGTGCGCCCGCCGCCTTTCGCGGAGGTGGACGGCGCCGACGTGTTCGCGCCGACCATGCCGTGCGCGTTCTATGACGTGAGCGAGTCGGCCGCGCGCGATGCGTCCAGCGCCGACGCGCGCTGCGGCACGCCGCAGCTGCCGGCCTGATCCACACCTGCCGCGTAGCGCATTGCATCGCGACGTCGTCCGCTCGCTATGGGAAGCCGTCTGGGCACACCGGCGGCGCACCCTGCTCGCGCTGCTGCTGCTGCTGCTCGCGAAGGTCGGCGTGGTCGTCGCGCCGTTGCTGCTGAAGCTGGTGATCGACCGCTTCAGCCGCCCCGAGACGCTGGCCGCAGACGTCACCCCCGCGGCGGCGCCGGAGGGCGTGCACACCGCGCTGGTGCTGCCGGTGTTCCTGCTGCTGGCCTATGCACTGGTCCGGTTCTCCGGCACGCTGTTCACCGAGCTGCGCGACCTGGTGTTCTCGCGGGTCACGCAGCAGACGGTCAAGACCTTCGCGGCGCGTGCGTTCGAGCATCTGCTGAGCCTGAGCCCGCGCTTCCACCACCAGCGCAGCACCGGCTCGCTGATCCGCGACGTCGAGCGCGGCACCGCCGGCGTCGGCTTCCTGCTGGGCGCTGGCCTCTTCACCGTGGTGCCCACGCTGGTCGAGTTCGCCGCCGTGCTGGGCGTGCTGGCCGTGGGCTACAGCCTGTGGTTCGCCCTCATCGTGGTGCTGACCTTCTGCGTCTATGCCGCGATCACCATGACGCTCACCCAGCGGCGCGAGCTGCGCCAGCGGCGCGTCAACGAGATGGACTCGCGCGCCAACGGCCGCCTGGTCGACAGCCTGCTGAACTACGAGACGGTCAAGACCCATGCCCGCGAAGACGACGAACGCCGGCGTTACGCCGAGATCTGTGCCGAATGGACGCGCGACAGCCTGAGCAACCAGCGCGCCCTGTCGGTGCTGCACATCAGCCAGAGCGCCGTCATCGCCGTCGGCGTCGCCGCGGTGATGCTGCTGGCCGCCGCGCACACCGTGCACGGGCTGATGACGGTGGGCGACCTGGTGCTCGTCAACGCCTACATCATCCAGATCTGCCTGCCGCTGAACGCGCTGGGCTTCGTCTTCCGCGAGGCCAGCGATGCGCTCGTCAACACCGAGAAGCTGTTCGGCCTGCTCGACCAGCGGCCCGACATCCAGGACGCTCCCGGCAGCCAGCCGCTGGCCGTGCAGGGCGGCGTGGTGCATTTCGAGCACGTCGACTTCTCCTACGAAGCCGGTCGCCAGGTGCTGTGGGACGTGAGCCTCACGATCGGCGCCGGCCAGACCGTGGCGGTGGTGGGCGGCAGCGGCTCGGGCAAGTCGACCCTCGCGCGGCTGCTGCTGCGCCTGTACGAGGTCGACCGCGGCCGCATCCTGGTCGACGGTCAGGACCTGCGCAGTGTCACCCTGTCGTCGCTGCGCCGCGCCATCGGCGTGGTGCCGCAGGACACCATCCTCTTCAACGACACCATCGCCTACAACATCGCCTACGGCCGCCAGGGGGCGGGTCTGGCC
>DATCSE010000101.1:0-4447 GCA_036568605.1 Burkholderiaceae bacterium
CGAGGCGGTGCTGGCCTACCAGTGGTCGATCGACGAATTCGTGCACACGCCGCAGGCCCTGCAGGACTTCGTCACCCAGGGCGGCATCCTCGACCGGCCGCACTGCTACGACCGCAAGCGCCCGGACGGTCGCGTGATCGAGGTCTACAGCATCCCGATCGAAGGCGGCGGCGTGCTGCGCACGTACACCGACGTGACCGATCGCCGGCGCGCCGAGGAGCGCATCCGCCACGTCGCGCGGCACGACGGCCTGACCTCGCTGGTCAACCGTGAAGTCTTTCTCGAACATCTCGCGGGCGCGGTGCAGGCATCGGAACGCAGCGGCGAGACCTTTGCGGTGCACTACATCGATCTGGATGGATTCAAGCCGATCAACGATCGCTACGGCCACTCGGTCGGCGACAAGGTGCTCGCGCTCGTCGCGAGCCGAATGCGGGAAATCGCACGCGATGTCGACGTGGTCGCCCGCATGGGCGGCGACGAGTTCGCGATCCTGCAGTACCAGGTGACGCGAGCCGATGCCGCGCAGGGGTTGGCGCATCGCATCCTAGAAGGCGTGGGGCAGGTGATGGAGATCGAATCGCACCGGCTGCGTGTCGGTGCGTCGATCGGCATCGCGCTGTATCCGGCGGCGGGCCTGGATGCCGATGCGCTCGTGCGCAGCGCCGATGTCGCGATGTACGCGGCCAAGGCGAGCGGGCGCGATTGCGTGCGCGTCTTCAGCATCGAGAACGAGCCGATCGACGCGCTGTAGCGTGTTGTTCTCGGTATCTTCCCGAGGTTCGGCAGAATTTCGCGGTGCTTCCGCACCGAATGCGCCGGGCCATCGCTTTGAGGGGTGCGCAACACGTAGGGGATGGCCGACATTCCACTCCGTCGATTTGCAATTAGCAACATATGGTCGGGGTGCATGGTGCTGCGCTGGTTTGAACTGCAATCGGATGGCGTGACGACGGGGAGGGGCCCGTCGGCCGAAATGCGGCGGTTCTCGGCCGGCATCCGGGTGGTCACCGCGCTGATGTGCACCGTGCTGCTGCTGGCGCACGACGAGCACATCGGCGCCGGGGCCATGCTGATCCTCGTGCTGTACTGCACCTGGGCCGCGTGGCTGCTGTGGGTCGAAGCCACCGAGCGATCGTCGCGCATCAACGGCGTGTGGCCGTACTGGATAGACGTCGCCTGGTCGTGCCTGGTCCTGAAGGTGTTCAGCGCGGGCACCGCGATGATGATCGTCACGCTGGTGCATCCGGTGGTGCTCACGAGCATAGGCTTCGGCGTGGCGCCCGGCGTCACGCTGGCGCTGGCAGCCGCGCTGGGTTTGCTCTATGCCGAGGCCGGCGAGCTGACGCAGCTGCTGTCGGTCGGCTGGCGCCAGGCTTTGCCGACGCTGCTGGTGCTGACCCTCGTGCCCGCCGCGGCCGTCGTCGCCCGGCCGATGAGCGTGCTGCGGCATCGGCTCGCGCTGATCGACGAGCTGGGTGCGCAGCTCGATCCGCGCCGCGGTCTCGAATCGATCTGCGCCGAGCTGGTCGAGAAGCTGCGCATCGGCACCCAGGCCGACGTGGTGACGCTCGTGCTGCCGAGCAAGTTCGGCGCGCCGGCGATGCTGGCCAGCCGCGAGGACGGCAGCTTCCGCGCGAAGACCGAAGTGCACACGAATCTCGAGCAGCTGCTGGAGGGCGTGCCGTCGTTCCCGGTGAGCTACATCGCGCGCCACTGGTGGGACCCGCGCCGCCGCCTGCGCTCGCACGGCAAGCAGCCGCTGCCGCGCGGCCTGACGGCGGGCTTGGCCGAGCTGGCCCGCACGCTGGACGTGCGCAGCCTGCACGTGGTGCCGCTGCTGCGCTACACCCGCGAACACGGTCACTTCGTCGTCGGCTACGCCGATGCGCGCAGCGCGCTGCAGGACATGTCGGCGCTGTCGGGGGCGACGGCCGAGCTGTTGCGCATCGTCGAGCAGGCCGCGCTGGTCGATCAGCTGCAGGACGAAAGCGCGAGCCACGAACGCGCGCGCATCGGCCGCGACCTGCACGACAGCGCGATCCAGCCATACCTGGGCCTCAAGTACGCGGTCGAATGCGTCGCGCTGCGCATCCCGCGGGACAACCCGGCGCGCGCCGAAGTCGAATCGCTCGCGACGCTGGTCAACAGCGAGGTCTCGGCGCTGCGCGAGCTGATCTCCGGTCTGCGCACCGGCAACCAGCAGGGCGACAACGCGCTCGTGCCGGCCGTTCGCCGCCAGGCCCGGCGCTTCGCGCTGCTGTTCGGCATCGAGGTCGAGGTCGAGTGCGCCGACTACCTGCCGACCACGCGTGCGCTGGCCAGTGCGCTCTTCCACATGGTCAACGAGGCGCTCAACAACGTGCGCAAGCACACCGCCGCGCAGCACGTGCGCATCGGCCTCGCGATCGACGGCGCGATGCTGCGCCTGGTCGTGCGCGACGATGCCGGCACTGTGCGCGGCCGGCCGGTCAGCGACTTCTGCCCGGGCTCGCTCAGCGAGCGCGCGGCCGAGCTCGGCGGCAGCTTGACGGTGAGCCGCCCCGACGGCGTGAACACCGAGCTCGTGATCCAGGTTCCTCTCTGACGTCATTGGCGTTTCGTCTTCGCGAAGGATTCATCCCATGCTTTCCACTTCGAACGTTGGTATCCATCCCGGCACGCGGTCCCGGGCGATCCGCGTGTTCCTGGCCGAGGACCATCAGATCACCCTGTGGGGCTTGCAGCGGCTGATCAGCGCGGCCAGCATGGAAGTCGTCGGCACGGCCAGCTCGCACACCGAGCTGATGAACCACGACGCGGCGGCCGAGGCCGACGTGATCCTGCTCGACCTGGACCTCGCCGGCCAAGACACCAGCGTCTCGCTCGCCAGCCTGCGCCAGCGCTGCCCCGGGCGCGTGCTGGTGCTGACGGCGGCCGACGACGTCGCGCAGCACCGCGCGGCCGTGCTGAAGGGCGCGCGCGGCGTGGTCCATAAATCGGAGCCGGCGGACACCATCCTGCGCGCGATCCAGAAGGTCAACGACGGCGAGGTCTGGCTGCAAGGCGCTCTGCTCGGCGATGTGCTGAGCGCGCTGACCGACGGCGGCTCGGCCGCGGCGCCGGCACCGTGCAAGGCCGATCCCGATGCGCAGCGCATCGCGAGCCTGACGCCGCGCGAGCGCGAGATCGTCGTCGCGATGGTGCGCAGCGCCGGCGCGAAGCAGCTCTCGGTGGCCGACGAGCTCGGCATGAGCGAGCACACCTTGCGCAACCACCTGACGACGATCTACAGCAAGCTGTGCGTGCACGGGCGGCTCGAGCTGCACGTCTACGCGACGGCACACGGCATCGGCGCGGCGACGCGTCCGCGGCTCGACGCCTGAGCCCCAACCCGCTCACGCCGAGCCCCAACCCGCTCACGCTGAGCCCAAACCCGCTCACGCTGAGCTTGTCGAAGCGCTGGTTGAGTCACTCCTCGCGCCGGTGAGGCGCCTGCTTGCGGGGGGATCAACCTCCCGGGCCGCGGCGACGGTTCCTCCCTGGCGACCGGCCGCTTCCGCCTCGAAGATCGCTCTGCAACATGCAGAACACTTCGAGCACGTCATGGATTCGAGCCCGCCTCGCCACACGGGACCGGCTGGCCTGCGCGTGGACGATCACGGCCGCCGTGCTGTGCATCGACATTGCGTGGCTGGCGCTCGGCGGCTGGACCATCGCGGCGCGCGGCGTGGTCGTGCTTGCGCTGGGTGTAGTCGCGTGCGTGGCGCCGCTCGCGATCGCACGCTATCGCCGTGACACACGGATCGCCACCACGACCTCGTTCTGCGCGCTGCTGCTGACGTTCCAGGCGGCCGCGGCCACGCTCAGCTACCTCGTCGTCGGCACCAACGCCCCGCTGGTCGATGCGCCGCTCGCCGCTGCGGACCGTGCGCTGGGCTTCGACTGGCTCGCGCTGCATGCCTGGCTCCAGGGCCATGCAGCCGCGCGTGCTGTGCTCGGCGTCGCCTACCACAGCGGTCTGATGCAGCTCGTGTTCGTCGTGCTGTTCCTCGCGTTGACCGGACGGCGTGCGCAACTCGAGGCCTTCATGCTGCTGTTCATCGCGGCGACGCTGCTGACCATCGGGGTCTCGGGTGTCTTTCCGGCTGCCGGCGCATGGAAGTTCCATGCGGTCGCGGGCGCATCGGCCGATCTGTCGTCGCTTTCGCACTTCGAGCTGCTGCGCGACGGCCGGCTGCGCGAGATCGCACTGGACCGCATGCAGGGACTGATCTCGATCCCGTCGCTGCATGCGGCGATGGCGGTGCTGCTCGTCCACGCGGTACGCGGAACGAAGGTCGTTCTGCCGGTGCTCGCGGCGCTGAACCTCGCGATGCTGGCGTCGACCCCTGTCGACGGCGGCCACTATTTCGTCGACGTGGTGGCTGGCGTGCTGCTGGTGGTCGTTCTGATCGCACTCGGCCGG
>DATCSE010000102.1:0-43054 GCA_036568605.1 Burkholderiaceae bacterium
GCCTGGGACGATGCGGTGCTGCGCGCGATCGAACGCACCGAGGTGCTGCCGCGCGACGTCGACGGGCGCGTACCGCCGCCGTTCCCGATCGTGTTCAGGTTGCGCGACGCGACTTGAGTTGCCCGCACCAGGGCTTCGACAGGCTCAGCCCGAACGGGTTGGCAAGTGCGAACGACCAGTGGCACCGTTCGCGCTGAGCCTGTCGAAGCGCTGGTGGCACTGCGCCAGTCCTGCTCGTCAGGGCTCGATCACCACATCCGCCACATGCGCCAGGCTGTGCGTGCGCGTGTTGTCCGAATCAGCCCCGACCAGCACGCCGATCACCGGCGGCACCTCGCTGCTCTCGTTGCCGAACAGCTCGAGGAAGTCGGCACCGATGTTGCGCCGCTCGCTCGTCCATTGATGCAGATGCGCCGCCCCGCTCTGCAGCACCTTGTAGCGGATGCGCCGCGTGAACGCGTTGTCGAGGTTGGTGCCCACCGGCAGGTGCGCGTCCCACACGTAGCAGACCGACGCCGACGGGATAGGCTCGCTGGTCTTGCCGCGTGCGGAACGCAGCAGCTGGCGCTCGATGAACGGCACCTTCTCGATCGGCATGTCGAACGAGACGCAGACCTTGATCGCGTTGTCGTCGGTGCTGCGCTGGCGCAGGTCGTCGGCGTCGATCAGCTCCTCGACGCGCCAGCGCCAGCTCAGCGCCGCCGGCGTCGCCTTCAGCTCCAGCGGATGCACGAGGTTGCCGTACGACGATTCGGCCTCGACCCGCACCGCACGGTACCCATCGAGGTCGACGACCGAGAACTTGGTGTAGGGCTTGGTCTGGTTCGGCAGGCCGGTGACGTGCCATGGCGCACGCGCCTCGGGCCCGACCGGCCCGAATGACAGCGGCATCGGCCCCTCGGCCCACGCACCGTTGGACAGCGACAGCACGCCCAGACCGAGCGCCACCGTACGCCACGTCATCATGAAAACTGAGCTCATGGCGGTATCGGAACAGAATGCCGGGTCACGATTGTGACCGCGCGGCGCATCCGCCACCATCCGCATTCTCCAGAAGCTTCAGACCAGCCGGGTCGGAGCACTGCGCGGCAGCACCGGCGCCGCCGAGCCGAGCACGCGGGCGCGCAGCCGCGGGATCACGAAGCCGTCCAGCGACAGCGGGCCCGGCCCCCACAGCAGGATCGCGAGCAGCAGGCTGCCCCAGAAGACGTGGCCCATCAGCGCCGCATCGGGCACGTCCATCAGGCTGATCACCGCGACGATGTTCAGGATCGTCAGGCCGGCCGCGGCGAAGCGGCCGAACAGCCCGAACACGAGCAGCACCGGCAGCATCAGCTCGGCGCCGGTGCCCATGAACGCCGCGACCTTCGCGTTCAGCAGCGGCACGTGGTACTCGTCCATGAACAGCGCGAGCGTGCTGTCCCAATCGCGCAGCTTGCTCAGGCCCGAGCGGAAGAACACCGCGGCGACGTACCAGCGTGCCGCGAGCAGCGCGACCGGTTGCAGCCGGTTCAACGCGCCGATCGCGCGTTCACCCGCCACCCAGAGACGAGCAGCGGCGGTGGAGCGAGTAGCCAGGGTCATCGAACAATCTCCGGAGGGCGGCAGCGCGGTTCGCTCCCTTCAGTCGATGCGACGCACCACACCTTTCAGCCAGCGGCGCTGGATCGCCTGCGCGAGCCACGCGGAGAAATCGAAGCCGGTCGTCGCGATCGATTCCAATGCCGCCGCGAGGCTGGCGCCGTCGAGCACGCAGCGCATCCAGCGGGCCTGCACCGCATCGAGCTCGACGGCGTCGGCGCGCCAGCCGTCGCGGCAGACCAGCGCATGCTCGCCGCGCTCGTGCACGATCGCCTCGTGCGCGGCGGCGAAGTCGGCATCGAGCCCGCTGCGGTGCGCGCGGTGGATCGTCACGATGGGCCAGCGCGAGACCAGCACCGCGGTGCCGGGCATCAGCTCGAGGCGAAGCTCGGCCGGATCGACGCCGGCCAGCAGCGCGAACGACGCGGCATCGACCTCGGCATCGGCCGCGCGTTCGCAGCGATGCAGCGCGATGCCGAGCCGCGCGCAGTCGGCGAGGTAAGGCCAGGCGGCCAGCGCCGGGTGCGCGTCCAGCCAATCGCCGAGCTCGTCGCCCCATTCGCCGACGTCGCCGCGTTGCGGCGGGCGGGCGCGCCAGAACTCGGCCGCGAGGTGCGCGAAGTCCTCGTCGCCGAGCATCGCGCGCAACTGGCCGCAGGCCGCGTCCAGCGCCCGCTCGGCCAGCGCCTCGGCATTCGCGCGATACGCCGAGAGGCCGCGCGCGGCACGTTCGCCGCTCTCGCGCAGACCGAGCGCCGCGGCATCGGCACGCGGCGCGAGGATGGCGGCGACCAACGCCCGCTGTCGCGCGGCTTCGGCCTGCCGCATCTCGCGACCGTTGCTCATCGCCATGCAGCGGGGTCCGCTTCGACCGCACGCTGCAGCACGTCGTCCGCCTGGCGCGCTTCGCCCAGCAGCACGTCCAGCGTGGGCAGCGCCGTGTCCCACTCGATCAGCGTCGGTACCGCCGCGCCGACGCGGCGCAGCGCATGTTCGTACAGCGCCCACACGGCAGGCCGCACGCGGCTGCCGTGATCGTCGATCACGACATCGCCGCTCGCATCGAAGCCGGCCAGGTGGATCTCGCCGACGATGCCGCCTGGCAGCGCGTCGACGAAGGCTTGGCACGACGCGAGCGGATCGTCCTCCTGCCGGTTCAGCGCATTGACCATCAGGTTGTTCACGTCGAGCAGCAGGCCGCAGCCGCTGCGCCGGCACAGCTCGGCGAAGAACTGCGGCTCGGCCAGCTCGCCGTCGTACGACACGTACGCCGACAGGTTCTCGACCAGGATGAGCCGGCGCAGCCTCTCCTGCACCTGCGTGACGTTGTCGACCATGATCGCCAGCGCCGCGTCGGTGAACGCGATCGGCAGCAGGTCGTTCGCATGCACCGGCGCCTGCCCGGCGCCCAGCGGCACCCGCGCGAAGCACGCGTGATCGGAGATGCGCGCCGGTGCGATGCGCTCGGCCAGCCGCGCGAGGCGCTCCAGGTGCCAGGGGTCCAGCCCGGCCGCCGAGCCCAGCGCCAGGCCGACGCCGTGCAGGCTCACCGCGTAGTGCTCGCGCGCGCGTTGCAGCACCGCGAGCGCAGCGCCGCCATCGGCGAAGAAGTTCTCGGAATGCACTTCGACAAAACCGAGCGCCGGCTTGTCGTTCAGGACCTGCGCATAGTGCGGCTGACGCAGGCCGATGCCGGCACGCGTTCGCGCGCCGGCATCGTCGGAGGCGATCTCGCGAGCGATCACGCCGCGATCGTCATCACGACTGCTTCTTCGCCGCCAGCGCAGCCTTGGCCTCTTCGAGCGACTTGCCGCCCATCTTCACGCAGGTGCCCTTGGCGACGTAGTTCCACTCGTCGATTGCCATTGCGTTCTTGTTCTGCCCGGCGCACGAGTGCGAGCCCGACAGGTTGGCGCAGTCGTTCGAGCCGGCCTTCGCGATGCCGTAGCACTTTTCCTTGTCCTTCGGGGCGTCCTGCGCCTGCGCCGTGTCGAGCAGGCCCATCGCCAGCACGGAGGCAAGCGCGGCGGATGCAACGAGGCTGTGATTCATCGGAGGTCTCCTGAAAGTCGGTGACTGGGTGGTGCATCTGTCCGGCGCGTGGTCCGCGCCGCGACCCGATTGTGTCGAAGAGCGTAGGCCATCCTTACACGGCGCCATATCCGCCCCCGCCGGGCGTTTCGATGACGAACACGTCGCCAGGTTCCACCTGGACCGAACCGATGTGGTCCAGCGGCTCGACCCGCCCGTCGGCGCGCTCGACCCGGTTGATGCCGGGCTGCCCGGGCGCGCCGCCGGCCATCCCGAACGCGCCGCGGTGCCGGCCGTTCGACAGGATGGAAGCGGTCATCGCCTCGAGAAAGTGCACGCGCCGCACCCCGCCGTCGCCGCCGCGCCAGCGCCCGGCGCCGCCCGAGCCGGCGCGGATCGCGTAGCTCTCCAGCCGCACCGGAAAGCGGAACTCGAGCACCTCGGGGTCGGTCAGGCGCGAGTTGGTCATGTGGGTCTGGACCACGCTGGTGCCGTCGAACCCGCCGGTCACCTGCCCGGCCTCGTCGACCCAGGCCCCGGCACCGCTGCCGCCGGAGATGGTCTCGTAGTACTGGTGGCGCGCGTTGCCGAAGGTGAAGTTGTTCATCGTGCACTGGCCCGCGGCCATCACGCCCAGCGCGCCGTACAGCGCGTTCGTGATGCAGGTCGAGGTCTCGACATTGCCGGCCACCACCGAGGCGGGCGGCCGGGGGTTCAGCATCGAGCCTTCGGGAATGATCACCTTCAGCGGCTTCAGGCAGCCGGCATTCAGCGGGATGTCGTCGCCGACCAGCGTGCGGAACACGTACAGCACCGCGGCCATGCAGACCGCGGTCGGCGCGTTGAAGTTGTTCGCGAGCTGCGGCGAGGTGCCGGCGAAGTCGATCTCGGCCGAACGCTGCGCGGCATCGACGCGGATCGCGACGCGGATCTGCGCGCCGTTGTCCAGCGGCAGCGTGTATGTACCGTCCTTCAGCTTCGTGATCACGCGGCGTACCGACTCCTCGGCGTTGTCCTGCACGTGGCCCATGTAGGCCTGCACGACGTCCAGCCCGAACTGCGCGACCATCTTGCGCAGCTCCTGCACGCCCTTCTCGTTCGCGGCGATCTGCGCCTTCAGGTCGGCGAGGTTCTGCTGCGGGTTGCGCGACGGGTAGGCGCCGCTGCCCAGCAGCTCGAGCATCTCGCGCTCGCGCAGGCGGCCCTGGTCGACCAGCTTGACGTTGTCGATCTGCACGCCCTCTTCCTCGATGCGGGTCGAGAACGGCGGCATCGAGCCGGGCGTGGTGCCGCCGATGTCGGCATGGTGGCCGCGTGAGCCGACGTAGAACAGGATGGTCGCCGCGGCGTCGTCCCACACCGGCGTCACGACGGTGACGTCCGGCAGGTGCGTGCCGCCGTGGTACGGGTCGTTCAGCACATACACGTCGCCCGGCTGCATCGTGCCGGCGTTGCGCGCGATCACGGTCTTAATCGACTCGCTCATCGAGCCCAGGTGAACCGGCATGTGCGGCGCGTTCGCGATCAGGTTGCCGTGCGCGTCGAACAGCGCGCACGAGAAGTCCAGCCGCTCCTTGATGTTGACCGAGTACGCGGTGTTCTGCAGTTGCAGCCCCATCTGCTCGGCGATGTTCATGAACAGGTTGTTGAACACCTCCAGCATCACCGGGTCGACGCGGGTGCCGATCGCGCGGCGCGCCTCGCGCGGCTGCACGCGGTCGAGCACCAGGTGGTCGTGGGCCGTCACACGCGCCTGCCAGCCGGGTTCGACGACCGTGGTCGCGTTGCGCTCGGCGATGACCGCCGGGCCCGCGATCACGTGGCCCGGCTTCGCCTGCTCGCGCACGACCAGCGCGGCATCGCGCCAGCGGCCGCCGCAGAACATGGCCACCGTCTCGGCGACCGGCGCCATCCCGCTCGCGGCCAGGGCGTGGCGCGCTTCGGCCGGCGCGTCGCCGGCGGCGATCGCCTCGACCGACACGGCTTCGACGAGCAGCGCGCGCTCGCGCATCAGGAACGCGAAGCGCTGGCTGTACGCGGCCTCGAACGCGGCGACGAGGCGCGCCGCATCGTGCGCGAACGGCACGACCAGCGCCGAATCGGTGCCCTGGTAGCGCAGGTGGACGCGACGGCGCACCTGCACCTCGCCCGATGCGACGCCCTGGCGGCGCAGTTCGCCCTCGGCCTCCTGCGCCAGCGCGTCCAGGCGCTGCGCAACCTGTGCGAGCGCATCGTCCTCGTGCAACAGTCGCTCGACCGCCGCCTCGCGCATCACGCTCTGGTCCGCGAGGCCCATGCCGTACGCGCTGAGCACGCCGGCCAGCGGGTGCACGAACACGCGGTTCATGCCCAGCGCATCGGCGACGCGGCAGGCATGCTGGCCGCCGGCACCGCCGAAGCACTGCAGCACGTAGCGCGTCACGTCGTAGCCGCGCGCGACCGAGATCTTCTTGATCGCATTGGCCATCGCGCCCACCGCGACGTCGATGAAGCCTTCGGCCACCTCTTCGGCAGAGCGCGGGATGCCGGTCGCGCGTTCGATCTCGGCGGCGAGCGCGCCGAACTTCGCGACCACGATGTCGCGGTCCAGCGCCTCGTCGGCGTGCGGCCCGAACACCTTCGGGAAGTGCGCCGGCTGAATCTTGCCAACCATGACATTGGCATCGGTCACCGCGAGCGGGCCGCCGCGCCGGTAACACGCCGGCCCCGGGTTCGCGCCGGCGCTGTGCGGCCCGGTGCGAAAGCGCGAGCCGTCGAACGACAGCACCGAGCCGCCGCCGGCCGCGACCGTGTGGATGCTCATCATCGGCGCGCGCATCCGCACGCCGGCCACCTGCGTTTCGAAGGCGCGCTCGAACTCGCCGGCGTAGTGGCTCACGTCGGTGGACGTGCCGCCCATGTCGAAGCCGATCACGCGCAGACCCTCACCCCGGCCCTCTCCCGCAAGCGGGAGAGGGAGTTCAGCTCCCTCTCCCCTCTGGTGAGAGCGAAGCGAGGGGCCGGGATGGGGTGAGGGGTCGTCGAGCAGCTCCGCTGCCGCCAACTCGGCGGTGCGCACCATCCCGACGATCCCGCCCGCCGGACCCGACAGGATCGCATCCTTGCCCTGGAAAGCGTGCGCCTCGGCCAGGCCGCCCGACGACTGCATGAAGAACAGCGGGACGCCCGGCATCTCGGCCGCGACCTGGTCGACATAACGGCGCAGGATGGGCGACAGGTAGGCATCGACCACCGTCGTGTCGCCGCGGCCCACGAGCTTCATCAGCGGGCTGACCTCGTGCGACACGCTGACCTGCGCATAACCCAGCTCGCGCGCGATGCGCGCGGCGGCGGCCTCGTGCGCCGTGTAGCGATAGCCGTGCATGAAGACGATCGCGACGCTGCGCAGCCCGCCGTCGTGCGCCTGCTTCAGCTCGGCGCGCAGCCGCGCCTCGTCCAGCGGCTCGACGACCGCGCCGTCGGCCGCGACCCGCTCGTGCGCCTCGACCACCCGCGCATACAGCAGCTCCGGCAGCACGATGTGCCGGTCGAAGAGTCGCGGCCGCTCCTGGTAGCCGATGCGCAGCGCATCGCGAAAGCCGCGGGTCGTGACCAGCAGCGTGGGCTCGCCCTTGCGCTCGAGCAGCGCATTGGTCGCGACCGTCGTGCCCATCTTCACGCACTCGACCCGCGCCGGCGTGATGGGCTCGGTCGCGGCCAGCCCGAGGAGGTGCCGAATGCCGGCGACCGCCGCGTCGCGGTACTGCTCTGGGTTCTCCGACAGCAGCTTGTGCGTGACCAGGCGGCCGTCGGGCCGCTTGCCGACGATGTCGGTGAAGGTGCCGCCGCGGTCTATCCAGAACTGCCAGCGGCTCGCTGCCCGAGCGCCGTCCACGCCGGCGCTCAGGCCAAAGCGGCGATCACTTGGATTTCGACCTTGTCGTGCGGCGATGCCAATCGCGCCTGCACGGTCGCGCGCGCCGGGGTCTGGTTGTCGGCGCCGACCCATGCGTCCCAGACTTCGTTCATCGCCGCGAAATCGCGGATGTCGGCCAGGTAGATCGTCGCGGTCAGGATGCGCGTCTTGTCGCTGCCGACGCTCGCGAGGATCGCGTCGATCTGCGCCAGCACGCTGCGCGTCTGCTCGCCTATGGGCTTGCTCGCGTCTTCGGGCACCTGGCCGGCGAGGTAGGCGACGCCGTTGTGGACGGTCGCGTCGGACAGGCGCTTGCCGGGATTGATGCGTTGGATCGGGGTGGTCATCGGGACATCTCTGGGCGTGTTGCGTTGGAAGTCGCGTGCTGCTCGAGCAGCCACTCGCGAAAGCGCGTGACCTTGCTCGAGCGCAGGCTGCGTTCGGGAATCACGAGGTAGTAGTGTTCGCCGGTCGGCATTGTCGCCTTGAACGGCCGCACCAGCCGGCCGGTGGCCACGTCGTCCGCAGTCAGCAGGCAGTCGGCGATCGCGACGCCATAACCGTGCACCGCCGCGTCGATCGCGAGGTCCATCGTTTCGAACGTCGGTCCGCGGTCGGCGCGCACCTGAGGCGCGCCGGCGGCGTCGAGCCAGCGCCGCCAGTCCGCGTGGTCGCGCGTCGGATGCAGCAGCGTCGCCTTGTCGAGGTCGGCCGGCGCGCGCAGCTTCTTCGCGAGCGCCGGCACGCACACCGGCGTCAGCACCTCGGCGAACAGCTCGGCGCGCTGCGCATAGCCGCGCGCGGCGCGCTCGCCGTAGACCACCGCGGCGTCGAACGGCTCGGAGTCGAAGTCGACGTGGTGCGACAGCGTGGTCGTGAGCTGGATGTCGATGTCCGACTCGAGCGCGCGAAACCGCATGATCCGCGGCAGCATCCAGTGCATCGCACAGGTCGGGATCTTCAGCGTCAGGCCGGAGGCGCGCCGGGTCAGGCGCTGCGTCACCTCTTCGAGCGCGCGCAGGCTCTCGCGCACGGTCGGCGCGAGCACCAGCGCCTCTGGCGTGAGCGCGAGCGGCTTGCGCGAATGCCGCACGAACAGCGCGAACCCGAAAAACTCCTCCAGCGACTGGATCTGCCGGCTGACCGCGCCCTGCGTCAGGCACAGCTGCTCGGCTGCCTGCGAGAAGCTGCGGCAGCGCGCGGTCACGTCGAACACGCGCAGCGAGTGCAGCGGCGGCAGGTCGCGGCTCATCTAGGGCCTGTTAACGCTATCGGAGGACTCGCGCCGGTACCTGGCCGGGGCGCAGGGCAAGGCGCACGCGAGGCCGCGTGCCCGCGGCACGCAACGAGCGTGCAACGCGGCCCTGCGCCCGGCCAGGTACCGGCCCTTCGGGTGATCTGAGCAAAGCGGCGCCTGCCGCGTTGCAAATGCTCGCCATAGCCGCTGCTATGGCTGCGCTTTGCGCCTTGCAGGCGCCGCTTTGCTGAGTCACGCGAGTCCTCCGATAGCGTTAACAGGCCCTACTCGTACGCATGCAGGATGGGGGCGATCCGGTTCGAATCGACGTTGCTGCCGGTCACGATGCACAGCACCTTCAGCCCGCCGATGTCCGGCAGATGATGCAGCAACGCCGCGATGCCGACCGCAGCCGAGCCTTCGACGATCTGGTGGTGGTACTTGACCATCCAGTGCATCGCCTCGGCGACTTCGCTCTCCTTCACGACCAGGAAGTCGTCGACATACCGCAGCACCATGTCCAGGTTCTCGGCGCCGACCTCGCCGAGCAGCCCGTCGGCCAGCGTCTCGCCGTACTCGACCTCGACGACCTTGCGCGCGCGGAACGAATGCAGCCACGGGTCCGACGCCTCGGTCTGCAGCCCGATCACCTTGATGCCGGGGTTCAGCTGCTTGGCGACCATCGCGACGCCCGAGATCAGCCCGCCGCCGCCGGTGGGCACGAGCACGAGATCGAAATGCGGCTCGTCCATGAACGACTCGAGCGCGATCGTGCCCTGCCCGGCCACGACCCACGGGTCCTCGTAGCTCGAGACGTAGGTGCGGCCGGTCTTCAGCGCGATCTCCTTCGCATGGCGGTAGCTCGCGTCGTAGTGCTCGCCTGCCTGCACCAGCTCGGCGCCGGTGCGGCGGATCATCTCCAGCTTGGTCTGCGGCGTCGACAGCGGCACGACGACGATCGCGTTGACATGCGCCAGCTTGGCCGCCGTGCCCAGCCCGAGCGCGAAGTTGCCGCTGGACGCGGTGATCACGCCGCGCGCCCGCTCGGCCGGCGTCAATGCGAGCAGCCGGTTGCTCGCGCCGCGCAGCTTGAACGAGCCGGTGCGCTGCAGCGACTCCATCTTCAGCCACACGTCGGCGCCGCGCAGCTCGCTCATCTTGTCGGAGTACACGAGCGGCGTCTGCTGCACGCGGTTGACGATGCGCTTGTGCGCGATGAAGACGTCCTGCAGCGTGACGTTGATCATGGCCCCTCCTCCCCTGTCCTGTCCTATCCTCGCCTCATCGGTACTGCACCCCCGGCAGCACGCACAGCATCTCGAACAGCAGATTCGCGGCCAGCAGCGAAGTATTGCCTGAAGCGTCGTACGGCGGCGCCACCTCGACCAGGTCGGCGCCGATGACGTTCAGCCCGCGGCAGCCGCGGATGATCTCCAGGCCCTGCACCGTCGTCAGCCCGCCGATCTCGGGCGTGCCGGTGCCCGGCGCGAACGCGGGGTCCAGCCCGTCGATGTCGAACGAGATGTAGACCGGGCCGCCGTCCGCGCCGCCGAACTGCTCGCGGATCTCGGCCATCAGCGGCGCGAGCGACTTGTACCAGCACTCCTCGACCGGAACGACCCGCGCGCCCTGCGAGCGCGTCCAGTCGAACTCGTCGGCGACGTAGCCGGTGCCGCGCAGCCCGATCTGCGCCATGCGCTTCGGATTGATCAGCCCTTCCTCGATCGCGCGGCGGAACGGCGTGCCGTGCGCATAGCGCTCGCCGAACATCGTGTTGTTGATGTCGGCATGCGCGTCCACATGCACCACGCCGATCGGGCCGTGCTTCTTCGCGAGCGCGCGCAGGATGGGCAGCACGATCGTGTGGTCGCCGCCCAGCGTCAGCGGCGTGCAGTTCGCGGCCGAGATCGTCGCGTAGCCTTCCTCGATGCGCGCGAGGCTGTCGGCGAGGTTGAAGGTGTTGATCGCGATGTCGCCGATGTCGGCGACCTGCAGCGAATCGAACGGCGCGGCGCGCGTGGCCATGTTGTAGGGCCGCAGCAGGCTCGATTCGGCGCGGATCTGGCGCGGGCCGAAGCGCGCGCCGGAGCGGTTCGAGGTGCCGATGTCCAGCGGCACGCCGACGAACGCGGCATCGAGCCCGTCGGCGCTCGCGGCGGCCGGCAGCCGCATCATCGTCGCGTGGCCGCCGAAGCGCGGCATCACGTTGCCGCCCAGCGGCTGGTTCAGGGTGGGGGTGACATCGTGCGCCATGCGCATCTCCTTCATTGCGGGCCCGCCGTTCTCGATCATTCACTCCCGGGCGTAACGCTCGACGCCCAGCCCTTCGACATCGATCGCCGGCGGACGGCCGTGCACCAGGTCGGCGAGCAGCCGCCCCGAGCCCAGCGACATGGTCCAGCCGAACGTGCCGTGGCCGGTGTTCACGTACAGCTTGCCGATCGGGCTCGCGCCAACGATGGGCGTGCCGTCGGGTGTCATCGGCCGCAGGCCGGTCCAGAAGCTCATCTCGCGTCGCTCGAAGCCGCCCGGGAACAGATCGGACAGCACATGCACGATGGTATCCAGCCGGCCGGGGCGCAGCGTGCTGTCATAGCCGCCGACCTCGGCCGTGCCGGCGACGCGGATGCGCGATCCCAGCCGCGTCAGCGCGACCTTGTAGTCCTCGTCGACGATGGACGATTGCGGCGCACGGGCCTCGTCCTTCACCGGCACGGTGAGCGAATAGCCTTTCACCGGGTAGACCGGGAGCGCGAGGCCCAGCGGGCGCGCGAGCAGCGGCGAGTGGCTGCCCAGCGCGAGCACGTAGGCGTCGGCGACCAGCCGCTCGCCGTTGCCGCTCGCACCGCAGCGCACGCCGGATACCGCGTTGCCGTCGCGTTCCAGCGCGGCGATCGTCGTGCCGAAGCGGAAGCGCACGCCCATCTGCCGCAGCCGCTCGTGCAGCAGCGTGCAGAACGTGTGGCAGTCGCCGGTCTCGTCGTCGGGCATGTGCAGTGCGCCGGCGATCTTCGCGCGCACCGGCGCGAGGCCGGGCTCGACGCGCACGCAGCCGTCGGCGTCGAGCACGTCGACGCGCACGCCGAAGCTGCGCAGCACGTTCAGGTCCGAGTTCACCGATGCGAGGCCGTGCGGGTCGCGAAAGAACAGCAGCGTGCCCTGCTGGCGGTCGTCGTAGCGCCAGCCGGTGTCGCGCCGCATCGCGATGAAGCAGTCGCGCGAATAGACGGCGAGGCGCTGCATGCGCCGCAGATTGCGTTCGTAGGCGCCGGCGCTGCAGTTGCGCAGCATCGCGAGCAGCCAGCGCCACTGCGCCGGGTCCAGCTTCGGATAGAGACGGAACGGACCGTGGCGCGCCAGCATCCAGCCCACGGCTTTGACGATCACGCTGGGGCTGGCCCAGGGCGCCGCATAGCTGGGCGAGATCTCGCCGGCGTTCGCGTAGCTGGTCTCGAGGCCGGGGCCGGCCTGGCGATCGACCACCGTGACCTCGTGGCCATCCTGCGCGAGGTACCAGGCGCTGGACATCCCGATCACGCCGGCGCCGAGCACCAGCACCCTCATCTGGCGGCCACCACGTGCTTGATCTGCTGGAAGGCCGCAAGGCCCCACGGCCCGAGCTCGCGGCCCAGGCTGGAGCGCTTCATGCCGCCCCAGGCGGTCTGCGGGAAGATCAGCTGCGGCATGTTGACCCAGACCAGCCCGGCCTCGATCGCATCGGCTACACGCCGGGCACGCGCCGCGTCGCGCGTGACGACGGTCGCGACCAGGCCGTAGTCGCTGTCGTTGGCCAGCGCGATCGCCTCGGCCTCGTCGACGAAGGTGCGCAGGCACGCGACCGGGCCGAAGATCTCCTCGCGCCACAGGCGGCTGGTGCTGGGCACGTCGGCATACAGCGTCGGCTGCACGAAGTTGCCGCGCGTGCCGACACGCGCGCCGCCGCACAGGCGTTGCAGCCCTTCGTCGGCCGCGATCTCGAGGTACTGCTGGACGCGCTCGAGCTGCGCGGGGCTCGCGAGCGGCCCGATCTCGGTGGCTTCGTCCAGCGGGTCGCCGATGCGCAGCGCATTGGCGGCTTCGACAAGCCGGCGCGTCAGCGGCTCGGCAATGCCGCGCTCGACCAGCACGCGCGAGGTGGCCGAGCACATCTGCCCGGCGTTCATGAACGCGCCGCCGATCACGAGCCGGCAGGCCTCGTCCAGGTCGGCATCGCCGAACACGACGATCGCCGACTTGCCGCCCAGCTCCAGGCTCACACCCTTGATGCCCTCGGCCGCGCTCTGCGCGATTCGCGTGCCCACCGCATTCGAGCCGGTGAACGAGACCTTGCGCACCTGCGGGTGCGCCACCAGCGGAGCACCGACACGCTCGCCGGTGCCGACGACGACGTTGAACACGCCGCCGTCGATGCCGTGCGCCGCAAACACGTCGTGCACGATCTGCGCGAGCGCCAGCTCGGGCAGCGGCGTGACCTCCGACGGCTTCAGCACCACCGCGTTGCCGGCGGCCAGCGCCGGCGCGAGCTTCCACGCGGTCGTCACCATCGGGAAGTTCCACGGCACGATCAGCGCGACGACGCCGTAGGGCTCGCGGCGCAGACGCGCCGCATAGCCCGCCTCCGGCAACGGGACGTCGGCATCGCCCGACGCGCTCGCGATCAGCGCCGCGTAGTAGTCGAAGCAGGCGACGACATCGGCCACATCGAGCCGCGCCTCGGCCAGCGGCTTGCCGTTGTTGCGCGACTGCAGCCGCGCCAGCGCTTCGCCTTGCGCGCCGACCGCGGCGGCGATGGCGGCCAGCACGGCCGAACGCTTCGAGGCGCCGGCCGCCCACCAGCCCGGCTGCGAAGCCGCTGCGGCACGTGCGGCGCGGTCGACGTCTTCGGCTGCGCCGCTCGCCACTGCGGCCAGCAGCGCGTCGCTGCTCGGATCCATCACCGCGAGCCGCGCGCCATCGGCGCTGTCGCACCAAGCGCCGGCGATGTGGTGCTGCGTGCGCAGGGTCATGCTGCCGCACCCAGCCAGGTCGCCTCATCGATCTCGATGAGGCAGGGGCCATCACGGCCATGCTGGCGCGCCAGCGCGGCGGCCAGCTCGCTCTCGTTCGCGACCCGCTCGGCCGCGCAGCCGAAGCCGCGTGCGATCGCGAGGTAGTCCGGCGTCACGAGGTCGACGCCTATCGTCGCGACGTCGTGGCGCAGCATGTACTTCTTGATCTCGCCGTAGCCGCGGTTGTTCCAGAGCAGCACGATCACCGGCAGGCGTTCCTCGACGGCGCAGGCGAGCTCGCTCAAGGTGAACAGCAGCCCGCCGTCGCCGACCAGCGCGACCACTGGCGTGCCCGGCGCCGCGAGTTGCGCGCCCAGCGCCGCCGGCAGCCCGTAGCCCAGCGTGCCGTAACCGGTCGACGAGTTGAACCAGCGCCGCGGCGCATCGGCATCGAAGGCCAGGTTGCCGGCGTAGACGGTCTGCGTCGAGTCGCCGACGAAGATTGCATCGGGCAGTTGCTTCGCGATCAGGTCGATCAACGCGGCGATGCGCATGGTCGGCGCATCGAACTCGGCGCGGGCATCGCGGCGCGCGCGCTGTGCACGCTCGGCGCCCCAGCTGGCATCGTCCGCCGGCACCCGTTTGCGCGCTTCGAGCGCCGGCGCCAACGCGGCCAGCGTCGCCGCCGCATCGGCCGCGATCGCCAGCTGCGGACGATGGTGGCGCGCGAGCTGTGCCGGATCGATGTCGACGCGGATCAACGTGCCCGGGATCTCGAAGCCGCCATCGAACACCGTGTCGTAGTCGGTCTCGCCGAGCTCGGTGCCGACGGCCAGCACGACGTCGGCCTCGCGCACCAGCGCGCGCCCCGCGTGCGTCGACTGGATCGAGCCGGCGAGCAGCGGGTGCGCGCGGCCCAGCAGCCCCTTGGCGTTGATCGTCAGCAGCGTGGGCGCCGTCAGCGCGCGCGCCACGCGGTCGAGCGCGGCCCCGCCGCGCTGCGCGCCGCCGCCGGCGAGGATCAGCGGGCGCTGGGCCCGCGCGAGCAGCGCCGCGGCATGTTCGACGTCCACCAGCGCCGGTGCCGCGAGAGCCGCGGCAGGCACCACCGCGCCGCGCAGATGATCGGCCCGCGCGACGATCACATCGAGCGGAATCTCGATGTGCACCGGCCTCGGCCTGCTGCTGCCAAACACCGCGAACGCACGCGCCAGCACCTCGGGCAGTGCATCGGCCGACATCAGCGTGTGCGAGAACGCGGCCACGCCCTCGACCAGCGCGCGCTGCGACGGCAGTTCATGCAGGCAACCGAGGCCGCGCCCCAGCTGCGCGCGCGCGTTGACGCTGGAGATCACCAGCATCGGGATCGAATCGGCATACGCCTGGGCCATCGCGGTCAGGATGTTGGTCATCCCGGGCCCGGTGATGATGAAGCACACGCCCGGCTTGCCCGACACGCGTGCATAACCATCCGCCGCGAAGCCGGCGCCCTGCTCGTGCCGCGGCGTGATGTGACGCAGCCCGGAGCGCGCGACGCCGCGGTACAGCTCGACCGTGTGCACCCCCGGGATGCCGAAGATGCACTCGACCCCATAGCCGGCCAGCAGCTCGACCAGCACCTCGCCGCAGGTTGCCATCGCGCTCGCCGTTCAGAACGAGTAGCGGCCCATCAGGTCGATGCGGCCCATCCGGCCCTTCTCGTCGTCGAAGGTCTCGCGCAGCCCGTAGATCGCTTCGGCGCCCAGCTCCACGTTCTTGAACGGCGAGTAGATCACCCCGGCGTGGACCTGCGTCAGCCGCTTGTTCGCGAGGTTGCCGGTCGCCGTGCTGGCGCGGTTGTAGCCGAGCACGAGGTTGCCGCGCAATTGCTCGTTGAAGACCTTCGCATAGCCGAGCACGAAGCCCTTGTTGCGGTCCATCGTGATCGCGCCGGTGTCCGGATCGATCGAGTAGCCGTTCGAGCCGTACATCTGGTCGAAGTCGCCCTTGACGACCGCGAACTGGCCGAGCAGCGTGTCCTTGTCGCTGAGCTTGTAGCTGCCGCCGATGCCGAAGCCGTAGCCACGCCTGGTCTCCGCGAACGAGCGCTTCTCGTGCGACAGCGCACGGATGTTGACCGCGCCCCAGTCGAAGCTCTTGTCGAAGCGAGCGACCAGCTCCGGCATCTTCTCGCCCGAGCTGCCGCCGCCGAACTGGTCGTGCGGGTCCTCGGCCGCGAACGCGAACTTGTAGCCGGCCTTCGCATCGCCCCAGGTGTAGCGCAGCATCGCGCGGCGCGAGAACGGCGAGCCGATCGGGCCGTTGAAGTCCACGGTCTCGGGCAGGTCGTCGACGTCCATGAAGGTCGACCAGGTCTGGCCGACCAGGAAGCCGGCGTACTCGCCGTACGCGTGGCGCAGACGCAGGCGGTTGCGGTTGCCTTCGCCGTACGAGTAGAAGTCGGCTTCGATCCTGGTGTTGAAGGTGCCGTGCCGAGTGGGCGTCGAGGTGTCGAAGCCGAAGCGCGAGGTCGACGCGGTGAACGAGGTCTTGCCCTTCTGCGCGAGGCTGGGATCGCCCGCGGCTTCGCTGGGCGTGGGCTGGAACATCAGGTTCGTGAACAGGTCATCGGGCGCCTTCTTGCCGAAGTCGTGGATCGCGTGGGCCTCGGCATAACCGTAGATCTTCACCGAGGTCTCGCTGCCCGGCAGGCGGAAGCTGCCGTCGATGTCGCCCTTGACGACCGAATCCTTGCTCTTGATCTCGAGCGCTTCGACGCGGTCGTTCAGCACGGCCTGCTGCTCGGTCGGCTTCGCTTTCGCGGCCTCGGCTTGCGCGGTCTGCACCTGAGCGGCCTTCTCCTGCGCGGCCTTGGCGTCCTGCGTCGCCTGCGCGACCTGGGCCTGCTCGGCGGCGTGTGCCTTCTTCAGCTCGGCGACCTCGGCGCGCAGCAGCTGCAGCTCCTTGCGCAGCGCCTCGAATTCCTTCTTGCTTTGCGCCTGCGCCGGCACCGAAGCGGCAGCCAGGGCCAGCGTGCAGGCCGAGGCGATCAAGGTGGGCTTCATCGTCATCGTGTTGTCTCCTGTGGATCTCAATGCGTTATCTGGCCGAGGAAGGCGCGTATGCGCTCGTTGTTCTGGGCGCCGAAAAATTCGGCGGGTGACGCATCGGCGGCGATCTGGCCCTTGTCCAGGAACAGCACGCGGTCGCTGACCTCGCGTGCGAAGCCCATCTCGTGGGTCACGACCAGCATCGTCATGCCGCTCTTCGCGAGCTGCTTCATCACCTCGAGCACTTCCTTGACCATCTCGGGGTCGAGCGCCGACGTGGGCTCGTCGAACAGCAGCACGCGCGGCTGCATCGCGAGGCTGCGCGCGATCGCGACGCGCTGCTGCTGCCCGCCCGACAGCGCGAACGGGTGCTTGTGCGCGTGCATCTTCAATCCGACGCGATCGAGCAGCTCGAGCGCACGGGCCTCGGCCTCGGCCCGCGGGGTGCGCCGCACGCGGCGCGGCGCGAGCGCGACGTTCTCGAGCACCGTCAAGTGCGGGAACAGGTTGAACTGCTGGAACACCATGCCGACTTCGGCGCGCAGCGCGTCGAGCTGCTTGTGGTTGTCGCTGACCTCGATGCCGTCGACGACGATGCGCCCGGAGTCGTGCTTCTCGAGCCGGTTCAGCATGCGCAGCAGCGTGCTCTTGCCCGAGCCCGATGCGCCGAGGATGACGGTGACCTCGCCGCCGTTGAAGTGCGTCGTGACGTCGCGCAGCACATGGTGCGGCCCGAAGTGCTTGTTGACCTTCTCGACCGTGATCAGCGGCTGGCCCTTCGCGTTCGGGCTCGGACTCGCGTTCGGCTCTGCGCTCATTGCAGCCTCCCCTCCACGTCGAACCGCCGCTCGACCGCGTTCGAGATCTGCGTGGACACGGTGGTCAGCAGCAGGTAGATCAGCGCGACGGTGGTCAGCGTCGCGGTCGGCAGGAAGGTTCGCGCCTGGATCTGGTTGCCGATGTTGGTCAGCTCGACGACGCCGATCGAATACGCGAGCGAGCTGTCCTTCAGCAGCGCGATCAGGTTGCTGACCAGCGGCGGCAGCGCGACCTTGAACGCCTGCGGCAGCGTCACGTCGATGAACGTGTACCAGGGCGAGAGCCCCAGCGAGCGCGCCGCCTCGACCTGGCCGCGCGGCACCGCGAGCAGCCCGGCGCGGATCGCCTCGGCGTTGTAGGCACCGACGTTCAGCGCGAGCGCGACGCAGGCCGACGTGAACTCCGACAGCCGCAGCGCCGGGACCATCGCCGGCAGCGCGAAGAAAACGAACAGCACCTGCACCAGCAGCGGCGTGCCGCGCATGATCCAGATGTAGCCCGACGCCAGCGCGCGCACCGGCGCCCATTTCGACAGCTTGCCGAGCGCCGCGAGCACGCCCATCACGATGCCGGCAACGCCGGCGACCAGCGTCAGCAGCACCGTCACGCGGGTGCCCTCGGCGAACAGCTGCGCGTTGTTGCCGATGGGCTCGGGCGCCCACGACAGCGGGATCGCCAGCAGCCACAGCACCAGCAGCATCGCGATGCCGCCGAGGATCATCGTCTGCGTGCTGCGCCGCTTGCGCACGGCTGCGCCCGAGGCCGGCAGGATGTCGGTGGACATGGTGTCCTCCCTTCTCGGTTTACTTGCAGCGGATGTCGTCGCTGAAGAACTTCTTCTGGATCTGGTCGTAGCTGCCGTCGGCCATCACGTCGGCCAGCGCCTTGTTGTAGGCCTGCGCGAGCGAGCTGTTGCCCTTGGCGACCGCGGCGGCGTTGCGTTCGACGAACAGCATGCCGCCGAGCTTGAGGCCCGCGGCCGGGTTGGACGCGACGACGGTGCGCGCGACGACCGGGTCGGTGACCCAGACGTCGACCCGCCCGCCGATCAGCGCGCCGCGCGCGTCGGTGTCCTGCGGGAAGTTCTTGACCTCCTTGACGCCGGGCACCTTCTTGGCCTCGTCGAGGAAGGTCGTGCCGGTCTGCACCGAGATGGTCTTGCCGGCGAGGTCCTTCGCTTCCTTGATCGCCGGGTCCTTCGAGACGATGATGCCGCCGCCGCAGAAGTGCGGGTTCGTGAAGGTCACCGCCTTCTGGCGCTCTTCGGTGATCGCGTGGCCGGCGATCACGAGGTCCCAGCGGTCCTGGCGCAGCCCGGCGAGCAGCGCGTCGAAGCTCAAGGCCTTCCACTCGATCGCAACGCCCAGTTTCTTCGCGATCGCCTCGGCGAGGTCGACCTCGAAGCCGGCGAGCTTGGCGCCCTGGAAGTAGTTGTACGGCGGGTACTGGCCTTCCGTGGCGACGATGATCTTGCCGTCCCTCTTGATCTCCTCGAAGGTGCGGGCCTGGCTCGACGCGAAGGTCGCGAACAGCAGGGCGGCGAGGATGGCTTGGAGAAAGCGGGCGCGTGTCATGCAGGTCCTCCGATGCAACGGTGTGGGTTGTGATGGGCCGAAGCGCGGCCCCTCCGATCGTCGACAGCGTCGCAGCGAGCGCTCGAGCGGCAGTGATTGTGCGAAGCCGGACCGGCCGCCCACAACGGAATCGTGCGCATGTCAGGCATGCGCTCGGCTCATTGCCGCCGCATCGATCGATGGGCTCGCGGCGCGCATTTCACGAGGCGTAAGCGGGGCGTACGCGGGTCGCGCGAGACCATCTCGGCGCACTCGAATTCATGCTCGCGTGCGGATCGGGATTTTCCCGAGGCGACATCGATGGACCGGTCCGCGAGCCGGTGGTGTGGAGCAACGAGAGAGTCGGTGCATGCGCTCGGTGGAAGAACCGATGCTCTGGTGCATGGCACGTCTTATGCTCATGGCTTTCATTGCTCGTTCTACAACCGGAGTGCGCCGTTCATGCCTTCGTCGATCCGCCGTGCTGCCATCGTTGCCGCCACCTGCACGCTCGCCGCGGCAGCGTCGGCCCAGACCAAGTGGGACCTGCCGGCCGCCTACCCGGCGACCAACTTCCACACCGAGAACCTGATGCAGTTCGCGTCCGACGTGGAGAAGGCCAGCGGCGGCAAGCTGAAGATCACCGTGCACGCGAACGCCTCGCTGTTCAAGGCCAACGAGATCAAGCGCGCCGTGCAAGGCGGCCAGGCGCCGATCGGCGAGGTGCTGCTGGTCAACTTCGAGAACGAGAACCCGGTCTACGGCGCCGACGGCATCCCGTTCCTCGCCGCGAGCTATCCCGATGCGAAGAAGCTTGCGGTCGCGCAGAAGCCGGTGCTCGACAAGCTGCTCGGCGCGCAAGGCATGATGCTGCTGTACACGGTGCCGTGGCCGCCGCAGGGCATCTACGTGAAGAAGGAGATCACGTCGGTCGCCGACATGCGCGGCCTCAAGTGGCGCGCTTACAGCCCGGCTACGGCGAAGATCGCCGAGCTGATCGGCGCGCAACCGGTCACGGTGCAGGCCGCCGAGCTGTCGCAGGCGCTGGCCACCGGCGTGGTCGAGAGCTACATGTCGTCGGGCTCCACCGGCTACGACAGCAAAACCTACGAGAGCATCAAGTACTGGTACGACACGCAGGCCTGGCTGCCGAAGAACGGCGTGATCGTCAACAAGAAGGCCTTCGAGGCGCTCGACAAGCCCACGCAGGACGCGGTGCTGAAGGCGGCCGCCGACGCCGAGGCGCGCGGCTGGAAGCTCAGCCAGGAAAAGAACGAGTGGTACAAGAAGGCGCTGGCCGACAAGGGCATGAAGATCATCGCGCCGCCGGCCAAGCTGACCGCCGACCTGAAGCAGGTTGGCAGCGTGATGCTGGCCGACTGGGAGAAGAAAGCGGGCGCCGACGGGCAGGCGATCATCGCGGCGTTCCGCAAGTAACGCGCAACAAGCCCGTTCGGACTGAGCCTGTCGAAGTCCCGCGCACCTCGGCGCTTCGACTGGCTCAGCGCGAACGGTGCCCCATCAAGCGCGAACGGTGCCCTGTCAAGCCGCACGGCGCCCCCGCCAAGCGCAAACGGTGATCCACCCAAACAGCTCCATGCGCAAATTTCTCGATCGCCTCTACCTCGGCGCGGCCTACCTGGCCGCGATCTGCGTGCTCGCCATCATGCTGCTGATGATCGCGCAGAGCATCCTGCGCGAGGTGCACGTGCGCACCGGCGCGGTCAACGACGTGGTGGCCTGGCTGTGCGCGGCCGCGTCGTTCTTCGCGATGGCGCATGCGTTCAAGCACGGCGACTTCGTCCGCGTGAACCTGCTGCTGGAGAAGCTCTCGCCGCCGGCGCAGCGCCGCTTCGAGATCGGAGCGCTCGCGATCGCGGTGCTCGCGGTGGGCTACCTCGCGTACTGGGCCAACCGCTTCACCTACGAGAGCTGGGCCTTCGACGACATCGCGCAAGGCCTGCTGCCGCTGCCGATGTGGATTCCGCAGCTCAGCTTCGCGCTCGGCTCCATCCTGCTGTTCGTCGCGGTGCTCGACGAGCTCATCGTCGTGCTGCGCGGCGCGCGGCCCAGCTACGTGGTCGCGGTCGAAGAGCGCCACGCGCACGGCGACTTCTCGTCGGACGTCTGAACCCCAAGAAACGACAAGGCCGAAGGTTCCCGATGGACATCCTCGTGGTCGGCGGCATCCTGCTGCTGTTGATGCTGCTGTTGCTCTCGGGCGGCGTCTGGATCGCGATGACGCTTGCGATCTGCGGCTGGGTCGGTCAGGCGTTCTTCACGAGCACGCAGCCGGGCAAGAACCTGTTCTCGTCGTTCTGGGAATCGAACGCGTCGTGGGAGCTCGCGGCGCTGCCGATGTTCATCTGGATGGGCGAGATCCTGTTCAGAAGCAAGCTCTCGGAAGAGATGTTCGAAGGCCTCGCTCCCTGGCTCAACAAGGTGCCGGGCCGGCTGATGCACACGACCATCCTCGGCTGCGGCATCTTCGGCTCGGTGTCGGGCTCGTCGGCCGCGACCTGCGCGACGATCAGCAAGGTCGCGCTGCCCGAACTGCTCAAGCGCGGCTACAACGAGCGCATCGCGCTGGGCTCGCTCGCGACCGCGGGCACGCTGGGCATCCTGATCCCGCCGTCGATCACGATGGTGGTCTATGCGGTTGCGGCCGATGCGTCCATCATCCGCATCTTCCTCGCCGGCTTCCTGCCGGGCTTCCTGCTGATGGGGCTGTTCTCGGGCTACATCGCCTGGTGGTCGATCCGCAACCCGGGCAAGACGCCGCCGGCCGACGCGCCGATGAGCTTCGTACAGAAGGTCAAGGCCTCCGGCAACCTGATCCCGTGTGCCGCGCTGATCATCTTCATCGTCTGGGTGCTGGTCGCCGGCTACGCGACCGCGACCGAGTGCGCAGCCTACGGCGTCGTGGGCTCGCTCGCGCTCGCCGCGTGGAGCCGCTCGCTGACCTGGCAGAACTTCTGGGAAGGGCTGATGGGCACGACGCGGACCTCATGCATGATCATGTTCATCCTCGCCGGTGCCTCGTTCCTGACCAAGACGATGGCGTTCACCGGGATCCCGCGCGAGCTTGCCGAATGGGTCGAGGGCATGCACCTGAGCCCGTACGCGCTGATCGCCGCGCTGACCGTCGTCTACCTCGTGCTGGGCACCGCGCTGGACGGCATCTCGATGATCGTGCTGACCAGCGCGGTCGTGCTGCCGATGATCCAGAAGGCCGGCTTCGACCTCGTGTGGTTCGGCATCTTCATCGTGCTGCTGGTGGAGATCGCCGAGGTCACGCCGCCGGTGGGCTTCAACCTGTTCGTGCTGCAGAACATGACCGGCAAGGACAGCAACACGATCGCCCGCGCCGCGATCCCGTTCTTCGCCTGCCTGGTCGTCTGCATCGCGCTGATCACGGTGTTCCCGGTCATCGTGACCTGGCTGCCGGACGTGGTGATGGGCGTGCAGAAGTAGCCGGCAACGCGTTCACAGCGCCGGCTCGAAATCCACAATGCCGCGCAGATGCGAGGGCCCAGCACCGGTGCCGCCCGGCGTCAGGTCCTCGTCGTCGAAGACCCGGTGAAAGCCCTGGTTCGCGATGGGCCGGTAGCCCTGGACCCAGCGCACCAGCTGGTACACGTAGGCCTTGCGCGCGTCCGAGGTTGCCACGCTCTCGGGCTGCCAGTCCGCGGCCTGGCCGGGTGCGCCTGCCAGGACCAGGCCGGGCCAGTCGGCGCGCACGATCCGCATGTAGCCATGCGGCTTCTCCGCGTAGTACAGCTGCGTGATGAGCGCCGGGCCGCTGGCGCGCGCGCCCAGGCGCTTCAGGCTGGCGCGCACTTCGTCGGCCACGGCCCCGTTCGCCGGGATCCCGCCGGCCGCGCCATGGACGCGCGCGCATTCGACGTGCAGCGCGGACATCGCGGTCGCGTCCTGGTAGAGCTGCGTGGCATCGGGTGTCGCGCAGGCTTCGATGTCGGTCCAGCGCGTGACCGGGGTCGCGTACCGGTTCACCGTGACGCTCAACGATGCGGCCAGCTGATCGCCCGTGAACTTTCCGAACACGAACGTGGTGAGCTTCGCGGACGCAGAGCTGTTCGCATAGTCGACCGCCGCCAGAGCGACCCACTCGCCTGCAGGCAGGATCACCTGCTTCTTCGAACCGGCCCAGCCGACCGTGACGAAGCCCGGCCCGCGAAACCGGTCGCCGATGTTGAACGTGGCCGCACCGCTGTTCGGCGGCGATATGGAGAAGTACTGCAGCTTGGCGCTCGCAGGCGCCAGCCCCTTCGCGATGCCCGCCGCGTCGTCGGCCGCGCTCGCACCCCCTACCCACGTGCCGAGCACGACGGCGCCGGCCAGCCACCTGCCTTTGAATCGCAACATCGATGAACCTCCCTCGCCAAAAATTCTAGGGGCCGCCGCGGCGCGCGCACCACGTCGAACGTGACGGATTCTCGGCGCCGCGCCCTTTCGCGGCCTAGTTCGATGGCGCGCGTAACAGGCCGTTCCATCCGAAATGGCCGCGTTGCCGACTCATTTCCGGTTCTCATCGGGCGCGGTCAGGCGGATCATCCGGGGTCGACCGAGGATCCACGCGATGATCGATCTATCCACGCCGCTGAACTGGGACCCGCAGCAGGACACGCTGCCGCTGCCGCTGAACCCCGAGCCGTTGCAGGGCCGTGGCGCCGCGCCGGCGGCACCGCCGCCTGCCGACAAGGCCAGCCACGCCTCGTTCGCTTGGCCGACGCCGCCGTACGCGAGCTACCCGGTCGCCGTGCCGCAGACCGACCCACTGCCCTGCGAGATCGTTGGCACCAACGACAAGCGCATGACCGGCCGCTTGACCTTCTTCGTCCCCGACGAGGGCGTCGCGCACGTCCAACTGCCGCCGGCGCGCACGACGCTGGCGCTGCGCTTCGAGCAGTTCCGGATGCTGACGCTGACGGCGCCGCTCGCGCCGACGTTCGAATCGGACGGCGACCCGCATGCGTTGATCCTCGGCCACCGCTCGCACTCGATCTACCAGCTCACGCTTTCGAATGGCACCGAGCTGACCGGCCAGACGATAGGCTATGTCGAGAACGAGTACGGGCTGTTCCTGTTCCCGCCGGTCGACGAAGACGAATCGGTCGCCGACGGCCGCGTGCTGCGCAGCTTCATCCCGCACGGCGCGTACCGCGAATTCGAGATTGGTTCGCGCATCGGCGAGCTGCTGGTCGAGCAGAACAGCGCGACGCTGCAGCAGATCGACGCGGCCATCGACGCGCAGCGAGCGCTGCGCGAGCAGCGCGTCGGCGACATCCTGGTCACGCGGCAGATCGTCACGCCGCAGCAGCTGTTCGAGGCGATCGAGCGCCAGGCGAAGATGCCGCTGGTGCGGATCGGCGAGGCGCTGCTGTCGCTGGGGATGATCAGCGAGGCGCAGCTTGCCGAGGCGCTCACCCAGCAGCAGCAGGACCGCGGCGTGCCGCTGGGCGAGCTGCTGGTGCGCATGGGCATGGTCTCGCGCGAGGACCTGCAGATCGCGCTCGCGCGCAAGATGGGCTATCCGCTGGTCGACGTCGACGCGTTCCCGATCGAGGCCGAAGCGCTGCGCAAGCTGACCTACGCCGTCGCCTCGAGGCTGGCGGTCGTGCCGCTGCTGGTCCGCGAGGGCCGGCTGGTCGTCGCGCTGGACGACCCGGCGCGGCGCCGCAGCGCGGTCGACGAGGTCGAGTTCAGCGCGCAGATGAAGGTCGTGCCGGTGCTCGCGCACAGCCGCTCGATCGACGCCGTGATCCATTCGGCCTACGACAAGATCGGCGCAACCACCGCGACCGTCGGCGGGCGCGTGGCCGATGCCTCGATCCCGCTGACCTTCGACCTCGTCGCCACCGACAAGCTGGTCGAGACGCTCGAGAAGGAACACGCCGACGCGCTCGCTCCGCTGGAGGACGAGCGCCAGATCGAGCAGAGCGACAACTCGCTGGTCAAGCTCATCAACAACATGATCATCGAGGCGCACAACGAACGCGCCTCCGACATCCACATCGAGAGCTACCCGGGCCGCGAGAAGATCCGCATCCGCTTCCGCAAGGACGGGCTGCTGCGCACCTACCTCGAGCTGCCGCACAACTACCGCAACGCGCTGATCGCACGGGTCAAGATCATGTGCGACCTCGACATCAGCGAGCGCCGCAAGCCGCAGGACGGCAAGATCAACTTCGCGAAGTTCTCGCCGCAGCACCGCATCGAGCTGCGCGTCGCGACGATCCCGACCAACAACGGCCTCGAGGATGTGGTGATGCGCATCCTGACCTCGGCCAAGCCTCTGCCGCTGGACCGGCTCGGGTTCTCGAGCGAGAACCTCGAGCGCCTGAAGCAAGCCGTCGAACGCCCGTACGGCATGGTGCTGTGCGTGGGCCCGACCGGCTCGGGCAAGACGACGACGCTGCACTCGGCGCTCAGCCACATCAACGTGCCCGAGCGCAAGATCTGGACGGCAGAGGACCCGGTCGAGATCACGCAGCCCGGGCTGCGCCAGGTCCAGGTCAATCCGAAGATCGACTGGACCTTCGCGAAGGCGCTGCGCGCGTTCCTGCGCGCCGACCCGGACGTGATCATGGTCGGCGAGATCCGCGATGCCGAGACCGCGAACATGGCGGTCGAAGCGTCGCTGACCGGCCACCTGGTGCTGAGCACGCTGCACACCAACAGCGCGGCCGAGACCGTGACCCGGCTGCTCGACATGGGGCTGGACCCGTTCAACTTCGGCGATTCGCTGCTGGCGGTAGTCGCGCAGCGCCTGGTGCGGCGCCTGTGCACCGAATGCCGCACCAGCAAGCCGGCGCAGCAAAGCGACATCGACGAGCTGCTCGCCGACTACATGCACGCATTCGGCGCCGGCCGCGACGGCGGCGCGGCGCCCGTCTCGCCCGATGCGGTGCTCGAGCGCTGGCGCGGCCGCAACAGCGGCCGCGACGGGCGCCTGATGATGCATCACAGCCCCGGCTGCAAGGCCTGCGACAACGCCGGCTACAAGGGCCGCGCCGGGCTGCACGAACTGATGGTGGTCTCGCGCGAGCTGCGCCGCCAGATCCAGACCGGCGCGCGCGCCGAGACGCTGGCCCAGACCGCGATGGCCGAAGGCATGCGCACGCTGCGCCACGACGGCATCGAGAAAGTGCTGGCCGGCATCACCAGCATCGACGAGGTGCGGGCCACCAGCAACGTGTGAGGCGTTTCCGCGGGCACATGGCGCCGGTCGGGCTGAGACATAGCACCGTTCGGGCCGACGCGGCGGCACCGTTCGGGCCAACGTAGCACCGTTCGGCTGAGACCGAGCACCGTTCGGGCTGAGGTATCGAAGCCCTGCCCCACGTGCACAGCAGTGAACCCGCTCGGGCTGAGCTTGTCGAAGCCCTCGTCCCCAAGCGCCGATCTGTAACCGCTTGCACAAGTGTGCCAGCGCGTACGATGGCGGTTTTCCGTTTCGAGATTTCCGCTGGTTCATCGATGTCCGCACCACGCTTCCATCCCCGACTGCATCGCGCCGCCGTGGGCGGCACTGTCCTCGCCCTGCTGGCCGCCTGCTCCAGCCCGCACCCGCCGGCGTTCCAGCGCGAGGAGTTCCAGCTCAACGAAACCTTCTCGCGCACCTTCGACGCCAACGAGGCGCAGACCTGCGAGGCCGCGCGGCGTGCGCTGCTGAGCCAGGGATACGTCGTGACGATCGCGAACGCCGACCTCGTCAACGCGCGCAAGAGCTTCCAGCCTGCCCCGGAAAACCACGTCGAGATCGAGTTCCGCGTTGTCTGCACCGCGCAGCGCAAGGGCAGCCGGCCGACGCTCGCGTTCGTCAGCGCGCTGCAGGATCGTTATGCGCTGAAGAAGGGCAGCAACTCCGCGAGCGTCGGCGTCGGCGTGATCGGCTCGGTCTCGCTGCCGTTCTCGTCGACCGACGATTCGCTCGTGAAGGTCGCGAGCGAGACGGTGACCTCGGCGAATTTCTACGATCGGTTCTTCAAGCTGATCGGCAACTACCTGGTCACGGACCAAGAGCCAGTGGCCGCGGCGCCGTTGGGGTTGCCGCCGCCGGTTGCGGCGACCAGCAGCCCCGGAGCCGCCATCGCCCCGCCTCCTGCGACGCCGCCGGCAGCCGCGGCCAGCGCGGCGTCGGAACCGCGCTGACGACCACAGCGCCTGCTCCCGCGGACCCGCGGCCGCGGGGTGTCATCCGGCCGCATCGGCGCATCGGTTATGGTTTGCGCCGATGCATCCCGGACTGTCCCTAGGCTACTGGCTGACGCTGCACGGCCTGGTCACCCTCGTCGCCGTGCTGCTGTACGTGATCACCGCGCACGTGCTGCGGCAGCGCCGCCATCCGGCTGCCGCGATCGCCTGGGTGCTGTTCATCCTGCTGATGCCGTACGTCGCGTTGCCGGCGTTCCTGATGTTCGGCTCGCGCAAGCTCGCGCGGCCGCGGCCGCGCGCGACGCCGGATCCGGATGCGCTCGACGGCGGCGACGGCTCGTGGGCGGTGCAGACCGCGGTCGCGCTGGGCCAGGCCGAGCCCAGCTCGTACCAGGAGCTGCACGTGCACGCCGACGGCAAGGAGGCGCTGGACGCGCTGTGGCGCACGATCGCGACTGCCGAGCACACGCTGGACCTGTGCACCTTCATCATCGGCCGCGATGCGGTCGGCAAGGCGGTGGTCGAGCGCCTTGCCGCACGGGCGCGCGCCGGGGTGCGGGTGCGCGTGATGATCGACGGCCTGGGCCGCTGGATGGGCGGCTCGCCGGACCTCGCGCCGCTGCGGGCGGCCGGCGCGCGCGTCATGCTGTTCGTGCCGCCGCTGCGCTCGCCGCTGCGAGGCCGCAGCAACCTGCGCGACCACCGCAAGATGCTGATCGCGGATGCCGGCCACGACGGCGCGCAGCTGTGGTGCGGCGGGCGCAACCTCGCGGCCGAGTACTTCGGCGTGGAGCCCCACCCGCACCGCCATCCGCGAGGCGGCCATCACAAGGCACCAGGCATCGGTCAAGTCCATCTCGACGTCTGGCACGACCTGAGCTTCGATCTGCGCGGCGCGTTCGTCGACCAGGCGCATGCCCTGTTCGAGCACGACTGGCAGTTCGCGACTGGTCGCAAGGCGCTCGCGCCGCCGCCGCCCTCGAGCGCACTGCCCGGCAGCGAAACGTTCGACGCGCTGTTCGCGCGCACAGAGCCGGTACCCGAGCTGTTCGCACAAGCGGCGTCTCGACGTGTCGCCGTCGAGACGAACCCGCTCCCCGAGCCCGGCACGGTTCCCGACGGACGCGAAGCGCTCGCGGCGACCAGCGCGCAGCTGATCGCCTCCGGCCCGGACCAGGTCGACGACACCGTGTACTCGCTGCTCGTCACCGCCGCGTACCGCGCGCACGAGCGGATCGCGCTGGTCACGCCCTACTTCGTGCCCGACGCGGCGCTGCTGCAGGCGCTGTGCCTCGCGGCGCGGCGCGGCGTGACGGTGGACCTGCTGCTGCCCGCGCGCTCGAACCACCTGATGTCGGACATCGCGCGCACCCGCGCGCTGCGCAGCCTGCACGCCGCCGGTGGGCGCATCTGGCTCGCGCCGCAGATGCTGCACGCGAAGCTCGCGATCGTCGACCACACGTTCGCGATGGCCGGCTCGGCGAACCTCGACAGCCGCAGCCTGTTCCTGAACTACGAGCTGATGGTCGCGTTCCACGACCGCCGCGCGATCGCCGCGTTCGTCGCCTGGTTCGAGCGCGAGCACCTCAGCGCGCGCCAGCACAAGCCCCGGCCGGCGGGGCTGCTGCGCGATATCGGCGAGGGGCTGGTGCTGTGGCTCGGGTTCCAGCTGTAGCGCGATGGCCGCGAGGCCTGCACGTCACACGCTAGGCTCGTGCTCTCGGCTGGAGTGCCAGAACGCGACGATGTCGAGATACTCCCCACAGCGCCGGTAGTAGACGAAGTAGCGCGTTCTGGCCAGGTACAGGCGGCGCGTATCAGGGTCTCGCGCATTCGCCACCAGTGCACCGATCCCCGGTTGCTCGGCAAGCGCTTCAAAGGCACCTCTCAGGTCTGAACGAATGGCGCCCGGTGCAGCCGGCCGATTCTGGCTCCACCAGCGCGCGGCAGCGTCGATCTGCCGCTCGGCGCGCGGCTTGATGCGAACGAGCAGCGCCAAGGCTCAGCCGTACTTGTGCAACTTCTCGATGAGTTCGTCGGCGGAGATACCTTCTGCGCGATCCGCCTCTTCCAACGCGTCTTCCAGCTCGGACTGCAATGCAGGCGGCAGATGTACCAGGTCCTCGGCACCCTTGGCCAGGATCGTGACGACGGTCCCGTCAGGCAGGGACGCTCCCTCGAGAACGACCTTGCCGTCGACCACGGTGCCTGTCACGACTTGCATGGCGCGATCGTACTCCGAGGATCGACACGGCCGCCAGTTGTCGTCAACCCGCCGGCGACACCGAGCGTGCCGCTGGCACCGCCGAACCCTCCTTCTTCTGCGTCAACGTGATGCCGTTCTTCACCGCGACGATCTCGGCGACGATGGAGACGGCGATCTCGGCCGGCGTCTTCGCACCGATGTCCAGCCCGATCGGGCCGTGCAGGCGGTCGATCTCGGCCGGCGACAGGTCGAACATCGCGAGGCGCTCGCGGCGCTTCGCCGTGTTGCCGCGCGAGCCCAGTGCGCCGATGTAGAACGCCGGTGACTTCAGTGCTTCGAGCAGCACCAGGTCGTCGAGCTTCGGGTCGTGCGTGACCGCGACGACCGCGCTGTGCGGGTCGAGCTGCAGCTCGAGCACGAGGTCGTCGGGCATTGCCTTGCTGAAGGTGGTGCCGGGGATGTCCCAGGTCAGGTTGTACTCGTCGCGCGGGTCGCAGCAGATCACCTCGAAGTCCAGCGCCAGCGCCATCTGCGCGACGGCACGCGAGAGCTGGCCGGCGCCGATGATCAGCAGCCGCCAGCGCGGCCCGAACAGCGCGCGCAGGCGCTGGCCGTCGAACTCGAACACGTCGCCGCGCGATGCGGCCGCGACCCGTACCTCGCCGGTCGAAAGCTCGAGCGTGCGTGCGACCAGCTCGTGGCGCGCCGTGCGCTCCAGCACCTCGTCTATCCATGCGACGTCGGCCAGCGGCTCCTGCACCAGCCGCAGGTTGCCGCCGCACGGCAGGCCGAAGCGTGCCGCTTCTTCCTTCGTGACGCCGTAGGCGATCAGCGATGGATGGTCGACCCGCTCGCCGTGGCGCAACCGGTCGATCAGGTCATCCTCGACGCAGCCGCCGGAAACCGAGCCGACCACGAGGCCGTCGTCGCGCACGCACAGCAGCGCGCCCGGCGGCCGCGGCGCCGAGCCCCAGGTCTCGATCACCGTCACGAGCCACACCTTGTGGCCTTGCACGAACCAGTCGCGCGCCTGCGCGAGCACTTGGAGGTCGAGGCTGTCCATCACTTCCCCTGTCGTTCACTTCCGCGATCGCTTCACCCCGATCGCCTGTCCCTAACGCTTCATCAGCACGTAGATGGCCGCCAGCACCACCACCGCGGCGATCAGCCACCACAGCGTGCTGACCTTGCCGCCGCGCTCCGGCGCCGCCGCCGCGGGCGGCGCCGTCGTCGTCACGGCGGCCTCGGCCGGTGCGGCAGCGGCCTGCAGCTGCGCTTCGAAGGCCTTGAAGAAGTCGTCGGTGATCTTGGCGGCGGCCGCGTCGATCAGGCGCGCACCGACCTGCGCCATCTTGCCGCCGACCGTCGCACGCGCCAGGTAGCTCAGCTTCGTGGCCTGGGCCCCATCGGGCGCGAGCTTCACATCGGCCGAGCCCTTGCCGAATCCTGCAACGCCGCCCTGGCCGTCGAAATTGATCGTATAGCCGTTCGGCGCGGCGATGTTGGTGAGCTGCAGATTGCCCTTGAAGCGCGCGCTGACAGGGCCGACCTTCACCGCAACGACGGCCGTGTACGCGTCGTCGCCGGTCTTCTCCAGCGACTCGCAGCCCGCGATGCAGGCCTTCAGGATCGCCGGGTCGTTCAGCGCGGCCCAGGTGGCTTCGACCGGAGCCGGGATCAGACGTTCGCCTTGCAGTTCCATGGTGGTGTTGGTTGTTTCTTGATGTTGGGTTCAGTTCGGATGCAGCCACAGCGAGGCCGCCGAGACCGGCCGCGACCGCAGCGCCCGCGCCAGGTCGGCCAGGCTCGCGAGGTTGTGCACCGGCAGGAAACGGTCGACATGCGGCAGCAGCGCGCGCACGCCGGCAGCCCGCGGCTCGAAGCCGTCGAAGCGCAGCAGCGGGTTCAGCCAGACGATGTCGTGTGCCGAGCGGCGCAGCTGCGCGGCGGCGTGCGCGAGGTCGCCGTGCTCGTCGCGGTCCAGCCCGTCGGTCATCAGCAGCAGCGCCGCGTTCGAGCCGAGCAGGCGGCGGCCCCAGTGCTGGTTGAACTCGTGCAGGCACGACGCGATCCGCGTGCCGCCTTTCCAGTCCTGCACCTGGGCGTCGGCGCGCTGCAGCGCGACGTCCGGGTCGCGATGGCGCAGGCTGCGCGTGATGTTGGTCAACCGCGTGCCGAACACCAGCGTGTGGACCTTCAGGTAGCGCCGCGTCAGCCCGTGCACGTAGTGCAGCAGCAGCCGCGCGTAGCGCTCCATCGAGCCGGAGATGTCGAGCAGCACGACCAGCGTCGGCCACTCCTCGCGCGGGCGCGTGTAGGCCGGCGTCAGCGTGTGCGGCGAACGTGCCATGCGCAAGAGCGTGCTGCGCAGGTCCAGCGTGCCGCGCGCCGCGCGCTCGTGGCGCCGCCGGCGCACGCGCTGCACCGGCAGCGGCAGCTCCTCGGCGAGCTTCTTCGCGAGCTCGAACTCGGCGGTCGTCATCGTTTCGAAATCGGCGCGCTGCAGCTTCTCGCGGTCGGAATAGGTGACGTTCGCCTCGAACTGGAGCTCGTCCTGCGCGGCCTGGTTCGCGGGGGTCGGCGGCAATGGGTCGCGCGGCGGAGCCAGCGCCTCGGCGAGCCGGTTGGCGCGCGGCGGCACCGCGCGGTCGCCGCGGCCCTGGACTTTCGGCAACAACAGCATCATCAGCTGCTCGAGCAGCTTGGGGTCGCGCCAGAACGCGTCGAACGCGGCGTCGAAGATCGTCTGCTGCTCGTGCCGATCCAGCATCACGGCACTGAGCGCGGCGTGCACGTCGTCGCGTCGGTCCAACCCGACCGCTTCGATCGCGGCGATCGCGGCCAGCACGCGGTCCGGCCCGACCGGCATGCCGGCGGCGCGCAGCACGCGCGAGAAGTGGACGATGTTTTCAGTGAACATGGGGCCGCGCACCGCCATCATTCCAACAGTGCCCTGGCCCTCAGCTCGTCGAGCAGCTTGGCCGTATCGCCGCTTTGCATGCGGACGATGTCGTCCTGGTACTTCAGCAGCACGCCCAGCGTGTCGTGCACGGTCGCCGGATCGAGGCGGATCGCGTTCAGCGCGACCAGCGCGTTGGTCCAGTCGATGGTCTCGGCCACGCCGGGCGACTTGAACAGGTCCAGCGTGCGCATGCGCTGCACGAACTCGACGACCTGCACGTACAGCCGCTGCGCCGCACCCGGCGCCTTGAGCTTGACGATCTCGAGCTCGCGTTCGACCGACGGGAACTCGACCCAGTGGTACAGGCAGCGCCGCTTCAGCGCGTCGTGGATCTCGCGGGTGCGGTTGCTCGTGATGATGGTGATCGGCGGCGCGTTGGCCTTGATCGCGCCGAGCTCGGGGATCGTGATCTGGTTCTCCGCCAGCACCTCGAGCAGGAAGGCGTCGAACGGCTCGTCGGCGCGATCGAGCTCGTCGATCAGCAGCACCGGGCTGTGCGGTTGCGTCAGCGCCTGCAGCAGCGGGCGCTCGATCAGCATGCTGCGCGCGTAAAGCTGGTGCTGAAGGCGTTCGCGGTCGCCTTCGCCGTGGACGGCATGCGCCGCTTCGGCGAGGCGGATCTCCAGCATCTGGCGCGCGACGTTCCATTCATAGGCCGTCTGTGCGATGTCCAGCCCCTCGTAGCACTGCACGCGCAACAGCGCGGCGTTCAACGCGGCGGCCAGCGCCTTCGCGAGCTCGGTCTTGCCGACACCGGGCTCGCCTTCGAGGAACAGCGGGCGCTGCAGCTTCAGGCTCAGGAACAGCGCGGTCGCGAGCCGGCGGTCGCAGACGTAGTTCTCGGTCGCGAGCAGCGTGACGACGGCGTCGACCGAATCGGGTTGAGGCAGGGGCGAGAGGGGCGCGGTCATGGAGCCTGCATGGTAAGGCGGTGCGGCGCGATGCGCCCTCACCCCGGCCCTCTCCCGCCCGCGGGAAAGGGAGAAGAGCCCCACGTCCCCTCTCCCGCGCGCGGGAGAGGGTCAGGGTGAGGGTGAGGGTGGCGCGCCCGTCTCAGCGAGCCAGCGCCGCGGCGACCGCGCGCGACGCCATCACGCTGATCATCGCCGCTCGGTATTCGGCCGAGCCGTGCATGTCGCTGTTGATGTCGGTGGTGGGCATCTTCACGTTCTTCGCGGCCTCGGGCGTGAAGCTCTTGCCGAGCGCCGCTTCGATCTCGGTGGCGCGGAACACGCTGCTCTTCGCGCCGGTCACCGCGACCCGCACGCCGCCTGCGGTCTGCGCGACGAACACGCCGATCAGCGCGAAGCGCGACGCCGGCTGCTTGTGCTTGATGTAGGCCGCCTTCTGCGGGACCGGGAAACTGACCGCGGTGATCAGTTCGCCGGGCTGCAGCGCGGTCTCGTACAGGCCGGTGAAGAACGCGTCGGCGGGGATCGTGCGCTGGCTGGTCTGGATCGTCGCGTTCAGGCCCAGCACGCCGGCCGGGTAGTCGGCGGCCGGGTCGGCGTTCGCGATCGAGCCGCCTATCGTGCCCATGTTGCGCACCATCGGGTCGGCGATGCCGCCGGCGAGCTCGGCCAGTGCGGGGATCGCGCGCTTCACGTCGGCCGACATCGCGACCGACGCGTGCGTGGCCATCGCGCCGATCACGACATTGCTGCCGTCGACCTTGATGGTCTTCAGCTCGGCGATGCCGCCGAGGTCGACCAGCCGTTCGGACTGCGACAGGCGCAGCTTCATCGCCTGGATCAGGCTCTGCCCGCCGGCCAGGAAGCGGGCGTCGCCGCTCAACGCGGCTTTCGCGTCGGCGGCGCTGCCGGGGCGTTGATAGTCGAATGCGTACATGCTGTGCTCCTGATGTTTCGTGGAATCAGCTCAGGCCATCAGTGACGGGCCGCGCGCCAGACGCGTTCCGGCGTCGCCGGCATCGGGATGTCGGGCACGCCCAGCGCATCGGTCAGCGCGTTGATGTACGCGGCCGGCGATCCGATCGCCCCAGCCTCGCCGCAGCCCTTGACGCCCAGCGGGTTGTGCGTGCACGGCGTGACGACGTTGCTGATCTTGAAGCTCGGGATGTCGGCGGCGCGCGGCATCGCGTAGTCCATGTAGGAGCCGGTCAGCAACTGGCCCGAGCCCGGGTCGTAGGCGCAGTTCTCCATCATCGCCTGGCCCAGCCCCTGCGCGAGCCCGCCCTGCACCTGGCCTTCGACGATCATCGGGTTCACCAGGTTGCCGAAGTCGTCGACCGCGACGAACGACTCGATCTGCACCTGGCCGGTGTCCGTGTCGACCTCGACCTCGCAGACGTAGCTGCCGGCCGGATAAGTGAAGTTGGTCGGGTCGTAGAACGCGTTCTCGTTCAGGCCCGGCTCGAGCTTGTCGAGCGGGTAGTTGTGCGGCACGTACGCGGTCAGTGCGACCGATCCGAACGGCACCTTCTTGTCGGTGCCGGCGACCTTGAATTCGCCATTCTCGAACTCGATGTCGGTGTCGGCCGCCTCGAGCAGGTGGGCGGCGATCTTCTTGCCCTTCGCGATGATCTTGTCGACCGCCTTGACGATCGCCGTGCCGCCCACCGAGAGCGAGCGGCTGCCGTAGGTGCCCATCCCGAACGGGATGCGGCCGGTGTCGCCGTGCACGATCTCGACGTTCTCGACCGGAATGCCGAGCTTGGCCGCGACCACCTGCGCGAACGTCGTCTCGTGGCCCTGGCCGTGGCTGTGCGAGCCGGTGAACACGGTCACCGTGCCGGTCGGGTGGACCCGCACCTCGCCGGCCTCGAACAGCCCGGCGCGAGCGCCCAAGGCGCCGGCGATGTTGCTGGGCGCAAGGCCGCAGGCCTCGATGTAGCAGCTGTAGCCCAGGCCGCGCTTCTTGCCCTTGGCCTCCGACGCGGCCTTGCGCTTCGCGTAGCCGGCCACATCGGCCATCTCCATCGCCTTGTTCAGGTGCGCGGCGTAGTTCCCGGTGTCGTAGGTCAGGCCCACCGGCGTCGCGTACGGGAAGGTGGTCACGAAGTTCTGCCGGCGCAGATCGGCCGGGTCGCGCTTGAGCTCTCGCGCGGCCTGCTCGACGATGCGCTCGACCACGTAGGTCGCCTCGGGCCTCCCGGCGCCGCGGTACGCGTCGACCGGCGCGGTGTTCGTGAACACCGCCTTGACCTCGGCGTAGATCGCCGGCGTCTTGTACTGCCCGGCCAGCAGCGTCGCGTACAGGATGGTCGGCACGCTGGACGCAAAGGTCGAGAGGTACGCGCCCAGGTTTGCGATCGTCTTGACGCGCAGCGCCGTGAAGTTGCCCTGCGAGTCGGTCGCGAGCTCGGCGGTGGTCACGTGGTCGCGGCCGTGCGCGTCGGTCAGGAACGACTCGCTGCGCTCGGCGGTCCACTTGATCGGCCGGCCCACGCGCTTGCTGGCCCAGACCAGCGCGGTCTCCTCGGGGTACAGGAAGATCTTCGAGCCGAAGCCGCCGCCGACGTCCGGCGCGATCACGCGCACCTTGGCCTCGGGCAGCCCGAGCACGAACGCGCACATCAGCAGCCGCTCGACGTGCGGGTTCTGGTTCGCGACGTACAGCGTGTAGCTGTCGTCGTGCTTCGTGTACTGCGCGTTCGCAGCGCGCGGCTCCATCGCGTTCGGGATCAGCCGGTTGTTGACGAACGAGAGCTTGGTGACGTGCGCGGCGCTCTTGAACGCGGCGTCGACCGCATCCTTGTTGCCGTGGCCCCAGTCGTAGCAGACGTTGTTCGTCACGTCGTCGTGCACCGCGACGCCGGCACCGTCGGCCTTCGCGACGTCGATCACCGCCGGCAGCTCGTCGTAGTCCACGTCGATCAGCTCGGCCGCGTCCTTGGCTTGCAGCACGCTCTCGGCGACGACCAGAGCGACCTGGTCGCCGACGTGCCGCACCTTGCCCTGCGCGAGCGCCGGGTGCGGCGGCTCCTTCATCGGCGAGCCGTCCTTGCTGTGGATCAGCCAGCCGCACGGCAGGCCGCCGACCTTGGCCTCGGCGAGATCCGCGCCGGTGAAGATCGCGATCACGCCGGGCGCCTTCTTCGCGGCGTCGAGGTTGATGGACTTGATGCGCGCATGCGCGTGCGGCGAGCGCAGGAACACCGCGTAGGTCTGGCCGGGCAGCACGACGTCGTCGGTGTACTGGCCGGCGCCGGTCAGGAAGCGTGCGTCCTCGCGGCGCTTCAGCGGCTGGCCGATCGGGCCCTGGAGCGGAGGAACAGACATGTCGGTCATGGTCGTCTCCTCGTGTTGTTCAAGCGGTCGCCTTCGCGGCGCTGCCGGTCGGATGGGCCTGGCAGAACTGCACCGCCTTGACGATGTTCTGGTAGCCGGTGCAGCGGCAGATGTTGCCGTCCAGCCCTTCGCGGATCTCCGCTTCGGTCGCGTCGGGCTTGTCCTTCAGCAGCTGCACGCTGGCCATCACCATGCCGGGCGTACAGAAGCCGCACTGCAGGCCATGACACTCGCGAAACGCCTCCTGCATCGGATGCAGTGTTCCGTTTTGGGCCAGGCCTTCGATCGTCGTGATCGTCGCGCCCTGCGCCTGCGCCGCGAGCATCGAGCACGACTTGACCGCACGGCCGTTCAGATGGATCGTGCACGCGCCGCACTGCGCGGTGTCGCAGCCGATGTGCGTGCCGGTCAGCTGCAAGTGCTCGCGGATGAACTGCACGAGCAAGGTGCGCGGGTCGACGCTGGCGTTGACCGTCTTGCCGTTGACGGTGAGGGAGATGGGAACGCTCACGGCTGTCTCCTGTGGATGGATGTTCAAGGACGGAGGTTCTAGCGCGTCAGCCTGGCGCGCATGCGACTGATTGTTCGAGCCGCGCTGACGCGGCGATAGCACGGGATTTCCCCTAGGGGCGCGGTCATGCGAGCGTCACCGTCACTCCAGCGTCCAGGACAGCTCGCCCTTCAGGAACTTGTCGGCCCGCGGGTCGACGTGCTCGCTGAAGAACGCGTCGGTCGGCAGGTCGACGCGGATCTCGCCGCGGTCCAGGTAGACGATGCGCGTCGCCAGCCGTTTTGCCTGGCCCAGGTTGTGGGTGCTCATCACGAGCGTGATGCCGTCGGCCGCGAAGCCTTCGAGCAGTGCCTCGACCTCTTTCTTCGCGGTGGGGTCCAGGCTCGCGGTGGGCTCGTCGAGGAACACGAGTTGCGGCCGCACCGCCCAGGCGCGCGCGAGCGCGAGGCGCTGCGACTCGCCGCCCGACAGCGCGCGCGCCGGCCGGTCGCGCAGCGCCAGCAGACCGACCCGCCGCAATGCCGCCTCGGCGACACGCGTCCATTCGGCGCGCGGCACGCGCGCCAGCCACAACGCGACCTGCACATTGCGCCAGACCGACAGCCGCAGCATGAACGGCCTCTGGAACACCATCACCTGGCGCGCCGCCGGGTCGAGCACGCGGCGCGCGCCGCGGTGCGCGACGAGGCCGTGCAGCAGCCGCAGCAGCGTGGTCTTGCCCGAGCCGTTCGCGCCGATCAGCGCGATCGCCTCGCCATGCCGGACGGCGATCGAGACGTTGTGCAGGGCTTGCACGTCGCCGAAGCGGACGGAGGCGTTTTGGAGCTCGACGAGTGGCGCGAGCGCGGCTCGTTGGCCCTCACCCTGGTCAGTCATCACCGCGCGCCCGCCAACGCCGAGCCGCGATGCCCGCCGCCACGTTGCGCCAGCGCGATCAGCGCGTTGATCGCACCGACCACCGCGAGCAGCACCAGCCCCAGCGCCATCGCGAGCGGCAAATCGCCCTTGCTGGTCTCCAGCGCGATCGCGGTCGTCATCACGCGGGTCGATCCGGCGATGTTGCCGCCGACGATCATCACCGCGCCGACCTCGGCGATCGCGCGGCCGAACGCGGTCAGCAGCAGCGTGACCACGGCCCAGCGGTCGTGCACCAGCATCAGCAGCGCGCAGACCAGCGGGCGCGCGCCCATCGAGCGCAGCTGGTCGCCGCCGTCGCGCAACGAGTCGCCGACGAGCTGGCGCGCGAGCGCCGCGACCACCGGAAACACGAGGATGGTCTGCGCGATCACCATCGCACTCGGCGTGAACAGAATGCCCCAGGCACCCAGCGGCCCGCTGCGCGACAGCAGCAGGTACACCGCGAGCCCGACCACCACCGAAGGCAGCGCGAGCAAGGTGTTGATCAGCATCACGACCGCGCGGTGGCCCGGAAACCGTGCCACGGCCAGCCAGGCCCCGGCAGCCAGGCCGAAGCCGGCCGCCAGCGCGCATGCGGTGCCGCTCACCGCGAGCGACAGCGCGACCGTGTGCAGCAGCGTCGCGTCGGCATGCACGATCAGCGCGATCGCGGTCCGTACGCTCTGTTCGAAGTCGTTCAACGTGCCCACCTCATGGAGGGCCGCATTCTCGGGGCAAATCTCTCGGCCGCTTTCGGGCGGCTCAGATCGCCTCGTGCAGGATCGACTGCGAGAAGTCGGTCGCCCCGGCCGGCTTCTCGTCGCCGCAGGCCCACGCGAGCAGCGCGCCGGCCGGCATCGGCCGCGCGAAGTAGTAGCCCTGCAGCTCGTCGCAGCTGAGTGCGGTCAGGATGTCGCGCTGCTCGGCGGTCTCGACGCCTTCGGCGACGACCTTGAGCCCGAGCGCATGCGCCAGGCGCACGACCGCGTCGACGACGGCGCGCGCGTCGCTGCTGGTCGCGAGGTCGTGGACGAAGCTGCGATCGATCTTGAGCTGGCGCGCCGGCAGCTGGCGCAGGTAGCTCAGGCTGGAGTAGCCGGTGCCGAAGTCGTCGATCGACAGGTACACGCCGATCCGCGCGAGGCCTTCGAACGCCCGCTGGGTCGCCTTGATGTCTTCCATCGCGACCGACTCGGTGATCTCGCACAGCAGTTGCGACGGGTCGATCGCATGGCGCCTCATCGCGGCCTCGATGCGCTGCACCAGGTCCTCCTCGCGCAGCTGGTGCACCGAGAGGTTGATCGCGACGCGCATGCGCACCCCGTCGTCGGCCCACTCGGCGATCTGCCGGCAGGCTTCGTCGATGACCCAGCGACCGATGCTGCCGATCAGCCCGAAGCGCTCGGCCAGCGGGATGAACAGCGCCGGGCTGACCATGCCGCGCTCGGGATGGTTCCAGCGCAGCAGCGCCTCGACGCCGCGGATGCGGTTGATCCGGCTGTCGACCTTGGGCTGGTAGTAGAGCTGCAGCTGGCCGAGCTCGATCGCGTGGCGCAGGTCGTGCTGCAGACCGAGCTGGTCGAGCGCGCCGGCATCCATGTGCGACTCGAACACCGCGTAGGTGTTGCCGCCGGCGCGCTTGGCCGCGTACATCGCGGCATCGGCGTTGGCGATCAGCTTGTCGCGGTGGCCCTGGTCGGGGTAGATGACGATGCCGATCGAGCCGGAGATCTCGACCTGGCGGTCCGCGATCGCGATTGGCCGGGCCAGCGCCTGGAGCAGGCGGCGCGCGAGCGACACGCCGTCGGCGACACTGCCCACGTCCTCCATCAGCAGCGCGAACTCGTCGCCGCCGACGCGCGCGATCGTGTCGCTGTCGCGCGCGACCGTGCGCAGGCGCTGCGCCACTTCCTTCAGCACTGCGTCGCCGGCCGCGTGGCCCAGCGAATCGTTGACCGGCTTGAAGCCGTCCAGGTCGATGAACAGCAGTGCCAGGCGCGCCAGGCCGCGCTCGGCCAGCCGGCTATCGGTCCGCTCGCCGCGCCGGATCGCATGCTGCAGGCGGTCTTCGAGCAGCATGCGGTTCGGCAAGCCAGTCAGCGAGTCGATCGACGCCTGCTTCTCGAGCTGCTCGCTGACCTCCTGCAGGCGCTGGTCGGCGAGGCTCAGCGACTGGGCCAGCAGCGCGTTGCGCCGCCGCAGGCGCACCGCCAGCACCGAGACGATGGCGGTCGGCGCCAGCAGGCCGAGGGTCGCGACGATGAGCGGCGCGACACCCGAAACGGCGATGCCGGCGAGCCACGCAGCCGCAGCGCCGCCGGCGATCAGGATCGCGACGACGACCACGACGGGGTCGGAGCGGGGGGTCAGGAATGCCAAGCCGGCCTCGTTCGATTCGATACGTTCCGCTGCACGATGAATCCGCACACGAGTTCCTGTCTCGCACGCGGGGGTTTGGCCTGACTTCGGTTCTACGCGCGCCGGCTTGACCCTCCCGAACCCGCAGGCGCACCGGCCGGCCGCGACTTATCGCACGGTCCGCGGCGCCCGCATGACGAGCGGCGCAGGCGCCGCTCCCTTTCGCGTCAGACCGAACAGCTGCGGAAGCCGACGAAGCCGGCATCGCGCTCGGGCCGCGCAAAGCCGCGCCGCTTCGGATGGCGCAGCCGCGGCGCGGTCGCGAACGACGCGCCGCGCACCGCCTTGCACGCGCCGGATGCGAGCGCGGCGACGGAGCCGGTGGGATCGGGGCCGGCCTCCGCGGCGCTCCGATCGAGCTCGTGCGGATACCCCGGATACGGCCGGAACGTCGTCGCGGTCCATTCGGCCACGTCGCCCCAGCGCCAGCCGCGGCTCGCGCCCTGCACCGCCGCCGCTTCCCACTCCACCTCGCTGGGCAGGCGGCGACCGGCCCAGCGGCACCAGGCCTCGGCCTCGTACCACGCGAGATGCAGCGCCGGCTGCGCGAGCGGCACGCGCACCAGCTTGCCGAAGCGATGCTGCAGCACGCCCTGGCGCATCTGGTCGACGTAGCGCGGCGTGCGCCGCGCCTCATGGGTCAGCCAGGCCCAGCCGGCCTCGCTCCAGTGCGCGCGTTCGTCGTAGCCGCCGTCCTCGACGAATTCGCCGAACTGCGCCCAGCTGACCGGCTGCGCATCGATCTCGAATTCCGGCAGCGCGATCTCGTGGGCCCACTGCTCGTCGTCGAACGCGAACCCGGTGCCGGGCTCGCTGCCGAGCCGCCAGCGCGTGGCCGGGAACAGGAGCGGCGCCCGCTGGGTCGACGGCGTCGCCGGCGCGCCGACCAGGCCGGTGTCCAGGCCCGACGCCTGCGCCAGCACCGCGAAGTCCTCGCGGCGGGCGTCCTCATGGAACAGCGCGAGCCGATAGAAATACAGCGCATCGTCGACGCTGCCGCCCGCATCGGGCCGCGCGCCGTCGAGCAGCTCCAGCGTGGTCTCCAGCTGCTCGACCAGGTACTGGCGGATGACCTGCAGCATGGGCAGCGCCTGCTCGCCGCGCCGCAGCGCCTCCAGGCTGGCCGGGCCGAACAGACGGTCGGCATCGGGCAGGATGGAGGCGAGCTTCGCGTGCGCCGCATCGGCACGCGCGCCGCGCTGGCGCTGCACGTTGCGCGCGATCCAGTGCTCGGCGTACCAGCCGATGCGGCCCAGCAGCCACAACGGCGGCAGCTCGGCGCCGGGGGCCGCGGCGGCGCGCGGGCGCAGCTCCGGGCCCAGCGCCTGCTCGAACGCGGCGATCCAGCGCAGCGTCTGGTTGCGCGCGTCGATCAACGCCAGCGACAGCACGTCGCGGCCGGCCGTGCGGATGTGCTGCGCATCGGAATTCGGGACGTCGAAGTCCAGCACCGGGTCGTTCTCCAGTCGGCTCCCTCAGCGCCTAGTCTCGCACCGGCACGGCCGTCATGAACGCATCCGCGTGATCTGGATCGACACGACCTTCCAGAGGCCATCGCGCTTCACGTAGACATCGATGTAGCGGAAGTGCGACTGGAACGGCTGGCCGTCGCTGATGCCGGTCATCCGGATGCGCCCGGTCAGCAGCGCCGTGTCTCCGTAGACGCGCACGTTGAATTCCTCGACGGTGTACGGGGCGATGCGCAAGCCCGGATCGAGCAGGCCCTGGATGAACTCGTCGCGACCGTTGACGGCGCCGCTCGAATCGATCTGCGTGAAGTCGGGCGCGACGTTGGCCGCGACCGCAGCGGCGTCCTTCGCGACGATGGCCTTGTCCCACGCATCGGCTTGCGTGGTCAGCAGCCGCACGGTGGCGTCCACGCTGGCCGCAGGCTCGGTCGCGTGCGGCAAGCTGCAGGACGCGACGGCGAGCGCGGCCAGCGCCGTGCACAGACTTCTCGAGATCGAAAGACGCATCAACGAACTCCTGGGTTGGGATGCCGTCGCATCGACGTGCAAATCGACGGCGATCCATGCTACTGTATGTACGAACAGTACCCCGATTTCGATGCCTGCGCAGCGCCTGATTGCCCACCTCGACATGGACGCGTTCTACGCGTCGGTCGAGCTGCTGAGGTACCCGGACCTGCGCGGCCTGCCCGTCGTGATCGGAGGCGGGCGCCGCCATCAGCCGGTCACGCGCGCCGACGGCACGCGCGAGTATTTCCGGCTGCGCGACTACACCGGCCGCGGCGTGCTCACGACCAGCACCTACGAAGCGCGCGCGCTGGGCGTGTTCTCGGCGATGGGCACGATGAAGGCGGCCCAGCTCGCGCCCGATGCGATCCTGCTGCCGGTCGACTTCGACGAGTACCGGCGCTACTCGCGCCTGTTCAAGGCGGCGGTGCGCGAGATCGCGCCGCACGTCGAGGACCGCGGCATCGACGAGATCTACATCGACCTGACCGAGCTGCCCGGCGTGTTCGACGACCGCGGCGAG
>DATCSE010000103.1:0-3777 GCA_036568605.1 Burkholderiaceae bacterium
ATTCTAGAGATGAACCCGAGGAGACTGGCTCTGGAGGTCTTGTGCGAGCCCGATCCGCCGCGCAAGGCCGCGCAGGCGCGCGCATTGTTCGCAGCGCTCGACCTTGCCGCCATTGACGTGGCCGAATCGATCGCATGCGACAGCGCCCTGCCCGGCCGCCCGGCGCTGCCGCGCCTGGTGCCGCCGAAGGACGTGCCGTCACGCTCGCCGTTCACGCTCGAGGGCCGCGCCGCGCTGCTGCATGCGATCGCGCACATCGAGTTCAATGCGATCAACCTCGCGCTCGATGCGGTCTGGCGCTATGCCGGCATGCCGCGCGAGTTCTATCGCGACTGGCTGCAGGTCGCGAGCGAGGAGGCGCTGCACTTCACGCTGCTGCGCGAGCATCTGCTGAGCCTGGGCTGCGACTATGGCCGCTTCGATGCGCACGACGGCCTGTGGCGCATGGCCGAGCGCACCGCGCACGACATCGTTGCCCGCATGGCGCTGGTGCCGCGCACGCTGGAGGCACGCGGGCTGGACGCGACCCCGCCGCTGCAAGCCAAGCTCGCGCGCTGCGGCGATGCGCATGCGGTCGAGATCCTGGCCGTGATCCTGCGCGACGAGGTCGGCCATGTCGCGATCGGCAACCACTGGTACCGCTGGCTGTGCGAACGCGATGGCCTCGATGCCGAAGCGCTGTACCCGCAGCTCGCGCAACGCTACGAAGCGCCGCGGCTGCGCGGCCCGTTCAACCTGAGCGCGCGCCGCGCGGCCGGATTCAGCGACACCGAGCTGACCCGGCTTGCGTGACGAACGCGCGGCACAACGACAACCCAAAAGAGGAAGCCGCCCCCATGCCCCGCATCTTCGTTGCCGGCTTCCACCACGAGACCAACACGTTCGCACCCTCCCCCGCCGACTGGGCGGCGTTCAACGCCGGCGCCGGCTACGCGGCCTACACGCGCGGCGAGACGATGCTGCGCACGATGACCCCGGCCGCGGTCTCGATCGGCGGCTTCGCGGCCGCCGCGGCCGAACGCGGCTGGACGCTGGTGCCCTCGGTCTGGGCCGGCGCGATGCCGTCGAACCGCGTGACCGACGATGCGTTCGAGCGCATCTGCGGCGAGATCGTGCAGGACCTGAAGCATGCGTTGAACGACACCCACGCCGGCGGCATCGCGGCGATCTACCTGGACCTGCACGGCGCCGCGGTCGCCGAAAGCGCCGACGATGCCGAGGGCGAGCTGCTGCAGCGGCTGCGCGCGGTCGCCGGCGATGCGCTGCCCATCGTCGCGAGCCTGGACCTGCATGCGAACGTCACCGAGCGCATGCTGCGCCTCACGAACGCGATGACCGCGTTCCGCACCTACCCGCACGTGGACATGCGCGAGACCGGCGTGCGCGCCGCCGAGCTGCTCGCGCGGCGCCTGGCCGCGCCGCAGACCGCGCGCGCGATGCACGCCGAACGCGTGCCGTTCCTGCTGCCGTTGAACGCGCAGTGCACGCTGATGGCGCCGGCCGCCGAGGTGATCGCGCTGATCGCGCAGCTCGAGGCCGCGCACCGCGACGTGGATCTGGAGCTGAACTTCGCGATGGGCTTCTCGGCCGCCGACTTCGCCGAGTGCGGGCCGGTGCTGTTCGGTTATGGGACCGATGCGACGACGGTGCGCGACGCGGTGCAGCGTCTGCACGCCGCGGTGGTCGCCGCGCGGCCGCATTGGCGGCCAGCCCTGCTGTCGCCCGACGAGGCGGTCGAGCAGGCGATCGCGCTCGCCGCGAACGATCCGGGTCCGGTCGTGATCGCCGACACGCAGGACAACCCCGGCGCGGGCGGCGACTCGAACACCACCGGGCTGCTGCGTGCGCTGCTCGCGGCCGATGCCGGCCGGCGCCTGGAAGGCCGCGTCGCGCTCGGGTTGCTGTTCGATCCCGCCTCCGCCGCGGCCGCCTGCGCCGCCGGCATCGGCGCGACGCTCGCGCTGCAGCTGGGCCGCGCGGTGCCGACCTGGACCGGCGAGCCCAGCGACCCGCCGGTCCATGCGCCGCAGTGCCGCGTGCTGGCCGTCAGCGACGGCGTCATCCCGCTGTTCGGCCCGATGACTGCCGGCGCCACGATGACGCTGGGCCCTTCAGCCTGCGTCGAGGTCGACGGCGTGCGGCTGCTGCTGAGCAGCGCGAAGGCGCAGATGCTGGACCTGGACCTGTTCCGCTTCCTCGGCGTCGAGCCGGCGCAGATGAAGCTGCTGGTCGTCAAGAGCTCGGTGCATTTCCGCGCGGCGTTCGCGCCCATCGCCTCGCACATCCTCGTCGCGAAGGCGCCGGGGCCGATGGCCGCCGACCCGGGCGACCTGCCGTGGCGGCATCTATCGCCGGCGACCGCGACACGGCCGTAAGCGGCGGCGGCGGTCAGGCCATGAAGTAACGCTTCAACCCGGCCAGCACCATCTCGACCGCGATCGCGGTCAGCACCAACCCCATCAGCTTCTCGATCGCGGAGACGACCGAATCGCCGAGCAGGCGGCGGATCCGGTCGCACAGCAGCAGCACCGCGCCCGAGACCGCCATCGCACTGGCGAGCGCGGCGATCCACGACATCATCCGGTCCGGCTGGCGCGACGCGAGCAGCAGCACGGTCGCCATCGCGGAAGGGCCGGCCAGCAGCGGCACCGCGAGCGGAAAGATCAGCGGCTCCCTGCCTTCGGGCACGCCGTACACGCCGCCTTCGTGGCTGAAGATCATGCGGATCGCGACCATCAGCAGGATCACGCCGCCGGCCACTTCGAGCGAGCGCTCCGACAGGTGCATCACGCTCAGGAAGTTCTCGCCGAAGAACATGAACGCGAACAGCACGCCGAACGCGATGCCGACTTCGCGCACCGCGACCCAGCGCCGGCGCTGCGGCGCCACGTCACGCATGATCGGAATGAAGATCGGCAGGCTGCCCAGCGGGTCCAGCACGAGCAGCAGCAGGATGAAGGCGGAGACGAAGGTGTGGTCCATGACGCGTGATCGAAGAGCGCTCGGCGCCACGGCACCGGCCCGCGATTCTGCTTGATCCCGCCGGCATGGCCCATCGCGGCGGCGCGCCCGTGGCCCGTCGCGTGCCGACGCGATGGCTCTTTCGGCCGATGTCGCGCAACGCGGCGATTTCTACAGTGCCGACCGCACCTTCAACGCACTGGAAATCACCATCATGTATCTCCATCACCTGACCCGGCGGCTGCTGCAAGCCGCTCTGATCTCCCTGGCCGCCACGCTCGCCGCTTGCGGTGGCGGCGGTTCCAGCACGCCGGCCGACTCGCAACAATCCGCCCAGGGCGGCGGCAATGCCGGCAACCAGAATCCGCCGCCCGTCGCGAGCTTCGAGATCGAGCTCGCGACGCAGAAGGCCGTGATCCTGCAAGGCACCAGCGTCGAGGTCGTCGCGACCGTGACCCGCAGCAACGGCTTCGACGAGGCGATCGAGCTGACCGTCAGCGGGCTGCCGAACGGCGTCAGCGTCGCGCCGGTCAGCATCGCGAAGGGCGCGACCAGCGCGACGCTGACGCTGAGCGCCGACGCCGCGGCGCCGCACTCGCTGCCGACCGATGCCGTGGTTCAAGGCACGTCGGGCAGCACGTCGGCGCAGCGAGCCGTGACGGTCACCGTGCGAGGCCCGGCCGGCTCGCTGGACACCAGCTTCGCCAGCGGCGGCAAGGCCATCGTGCCGGTCGACATCTCGGACGACTATGCCCGCGCGATGGCCGTGCAAGGCGACGGCAAGATCGTCGTCGCCGGCTGGGGTCATGTCACGAC
>DATCSE010000104.1:0-3276 GCA_036568605.1 Burkholderiaceae bacterium
TCTACCCGTTCTTCGGCTTGCTGCTGTCGCCCGTGGCCGCGCGGCCGCGATGGCGCTGTCCTCGGTCAGCGTCATCGGCAATGCCTTGCGGCTGCGCACGGCCCGATGAGCTGACGCATGGCGTGAGCCCTGGGCTTGCGCAGGATCAACCGATGCCCTGTCGCGACCGCGCAGACTGTCGCGATGGTCCCCACGGCAACGATGGCGGTCGTCGAGCGCCCGGTCTTCCGCGCTCGCGGCCTGACCAAGACCTATCGCACCGGAGAGGTCGAGGTGCGCGCGCTGCGCGATGTCGATCTGGAGATAGCGCGCGGCGAGTTCGTGGTGCTGCTCGGCCCCTCCGGCAGCGGCAAGTCCACGCTGCTGAACATCCTGGGCGGTCTGGACGTGCCCAGCGCCGGGCAAGTGCTGTTCGGCAAGACGGACCTCAGTGCCGCCACCGACTCGGAACTCACCGCGTACCGCCGGCGGCACGTCGGCTTCGTGTTCCAGTTCTACAACCTGATCCCGAGCCTGACGGTGCGCGAGAACGTGCAGCTCGTGACCGACATCGCGGAGGATCCGATGCCGGTGGACGAAGCGATAGACCGCGTCGGCCTGACACCGCGACGCGACCACTTCCCGGCGCAGCTTTCGGGCGGCGAGCAGCAGCGTGTAGCGATCGCGCGCGCCATCGTCAAGCGCCCCGACGTGCTGCTGTGCGACGAGCCCACCGGGGCGCTGGACTACCAGACCGGCAAGCTGGTGCTGGAGGTCATCGCCCGCATCAACGCCGAGCTCGGCACCACCGCGATCGTCATCACGCACAACGCGGCCATCGCCGCGATGGCCGATCGGGTCGTCTACCTCGGTGACGGTCGCATTCAGCGCGTCACGCTGAACGAGCGCAAGCTCGCGCCGGCGGAGCTGTCCTGGTGAAAGCGCTGAACCGCAAGCTGCTGCGCGACCTGCGCCTGATGTGGAGCCAGGCGATGACGATCGCGCTGGTCGTCGCGAGCGGTGTCGGTGGCTTTCTCACCAGCCTCTCGGCAGTCGACTCGCTAGCGCTCGCGCGCGACCGCTTCTATGCGCAGGGCCACTTCGCCGACGTCTTCGCGTCGATCAAGCGAGCACCCAACTCGGTGGCCGCGGAGCTGCGCGGTGTAGCCGGCGTGGCCGATGTGCAGACGACGCTCGAGGAGATCGTCCGTGTCGAGATCGCCGGATCGTCGGACCCCATCATCGGCCAGCTGATCGGCCTGGACCGCCGCGAGCCGCCGCGCATGAACCGCGTGTCGGTGAGCCAGGGCCGAGCGCTCGACGCAAGCGGCAGCCTGCAGGCCGACGGCAGCCTCGAGGTGCTGGTCTCGGAGGGGTTCGCGCAGGCGCATCGCCTGGAGCCCGGCTCGCGCCTCGGCGCTCTGGTCAACGGCAAGCAGCGCACGCTGGTGGTCGCCGGAACCGCGCTGTCGCCGGAGTTCATCTTCGCCGGCCTTTGGGGCATGCCCGACACGCGCGGCTTCGGCGTGTTCTGGATTGATCGCGAGGCACTGGCCGCCGCCTACGACATGCAGGGCGCCTTCACCCAGGTGGCGGTCAAGCTCGCGCCCGGCGCGTCCGAGCAGGCCGCAGTGGCCGGCATGACACGCGTGCTCTCGCGCTACGGCGGACGCGAGGCGCACGGACGCACCGACCAGACCTCGCACGCGATGCTGGACAACGAGATCAAGGAGCAGCGCGTGCTGGGCACGCTGCTGCCGGCGATCTTCCTCGGTGTCGCCGCCTTCCTGCTCAACGTGGTCGTCTCGCGGCTGGTGGCCACGCAGCGCGAGCAGATCGCGGCGCTGAAGGCGCTGGGTTATCCGGACCTCGCGATCGGATGGCACTACCTGAAGCTCGTGCTGCTGATCGTCGCGCTCGGGTTCGCGCTGGGCATCGTCGTCGGCGATCGGCTCGGCACGCTGTACACAGGCCTGTACGCGGAATTCTTCCACTTTCCGAGTTTCGAGCATGGCATCGCGCCGTGGCTGCTCATCGTCAGCGCGGCCATCACGCTGCTCACCGCTGCGATCGGCACGCTCACGGCCATCGTCGCCACGGTGCGTCTGCCGCCGGCCGAGGCGATGCGCCCGCCGGCGCCCGGCCGGTACCGGCGCACGCTGCTGGAGGTGTTCGGCATCCGCGGCATGGCGCCGGCGCTGCGCATGATCGTGCGCAACATGGAGCGGCGCCCGCTGCGCACCGCGATGTCCGTCGCCGGCATCGCCGCGGCGGTCGCGATCGTGATCCTCGGCAACTTTTTCCGCGACGCGATCGACCTCATCGTCGACACGCAGTTCACGCTGAGCCTGCGCGGTGACCTGTCGATGTGGACGACCGATCCGGTCGACGACAGCGTGCGGCACGAGCTCGCCCGGCTGCCCGGAGTGACGCAGGTGGAGGCGACGCGCTTCGTCCCCGTCACGTTCGTCAATGGCCATCGGCGCGAGCGCGGCCTGATCCGCGGTTATGCCGCGCGCCCGGAGCTCTATCGGGTCATCGATGTCGACCGCCGCGAGACGCTGCTCGACGGCCGCGGGCTGGTGCTGACCGACCGGCTCGCCGACAAGCTTGGCCTGGGCGTCGGCGATACGGTGCGCGTCGAGGTGCTCGAGGGTCGCGAGCGCACGCTCGAGCTGCCGGTGAGCGCGACGGTGCGCGAGATGATGGGCCTGAACGCCTACATGGACCGGCGCGCGCTGAACCGCGCACTCGGCGACGGCGATGTCGCCAGCGGCTACGTGCTGGCGGTCGAGCGCGGCGCCGCGGCGCCGGTGCTCGAGGCGAGCAAGGCCATGCCGCGCGTGGCGGGTGCCTGGAGCAAGGCCACGATGCTGCGCAACATGGAAGCGATCAGCGCGCGCAACGTGCGCATCATGAGCACGATCCTGACCACCTTCGCCGCGGTGATCGCCGTCGGGGTCGTCTACAACAACGCCCGCATCGCGCTCGCAGAGCGGGCCTGGGAACTGGCGAGCCTGCGCGTGCTGGGGTTCAGCCGCGCCGAGGTCTCGGGGCTGCTGCTGGGCGAGCTCGGCATCGCGATCGCGATCGCACTGCCGCTCGGCATGCTGCTCGGCTGGGGTCTGACGCACCTGATCACCGAGCTGCTCAAGTCGGACCAGTTCTTCTTCCCCGCCGTGCTGCGTGCACGCACCTGTGCCTGGGCCGCGCTGTGCGTGGTGGCCGCCGGGCTCACGAGCGCGCTGGTGGTGCGTCGCCGCATCGACCGGCTCGACATGGTAGCCGCCTTGAAGA
>DATCSE010000105.1:0-3296 GCA_036568605.1 Burkholderiaceae bacterium
GAGCAGTGGATGCGCGGCCTGCAGGACGCTACGGTCTTCGAGGGCCATGCCCGCCTTGAGAGTGCGCGGACGGTGCGGGTCGGCGGCGAACTGCTGGAAGCCGGGCGGATTTTTGTGAACGTCGGCGGCCGCGCACTGGTGCCACCGATGCCCGGGCTGGACCGCGTGCCGTACCTGACCAACGCGACCATGATGGATGTCGATTTCCTGCCGGAGCACCTGATCGTGGTGGGCGGCAGCTACATCGGGCTCGAGTTCGCGCAGATGTACCGCCGCTTCGGCTCCCGCGTGACCGTGATCGAGTCCGGCGACCGGCTGATCGCGCGCGAGGATCCCGACGTCTCGCGCGAGGTCCAGGCCATCCTGGAGCGCGAAGGCGTGCGCTTTCACCTCGGCGTGCCGTGCGCGAAGGTCACGGCCGCAAACGGCGGCACGCGCGTGCGCATCGCGCTGAACGCAGGCGGCACCGCGCACGAAGTCGAGGGCTCGCATCTGCTCGCGGCCGTCGGCCGGCGTCCGAACACCGACGACCTGGGCCTGGCACGCGCCGGCGTTGCGACCGACGCCCGCGGCTACATCAAGGTCGACGACCAGTTGCGCACGAACGTCGACGGCATCTGGGCGCTCGGCGACGTCAACGGCCGCGGCGCCTTCACGCACACCGCGTACAACGACCACGAGATCGTCGCCGCGAACCTGCTCGAGGGCGACTCCCGGCGCGTCAGCGATCGCATCCCGGCCTACGCGCTGTTCACCGACCCGCCGCTCGGCCGCGTCGGCATGACCGAGACCGAGGCGCGCGCATCGGGCAGGCGCGTGCTCGCCGGACTGATGCCGATGAGCCGTGTCGGCCGCGCGAAGGAGCGCGGCGAGACCCAGGGTTTCATGAAGGTCGTCGTCGACGCCGACACCGAACGCATCCTCGGAGCCGCGCTGCTGTGCATCGAAGGCGACGAGATCGTGCACTCGCTGCTCGACGTGATGGCAGCAGGCGCCTCGTACAAGGTCGTGCAGCGCGCCGTGCACATCCATCCGACCGTGAGCGAGCTGATCCCGACGCTGCTCGGCGGCCTCCACGAAATCAGCCGCGCGCATTGACGCGCCCAGGAGTCGTTCCATGAGCCACGCCATCATCGCCGCCCGTGCCCACGCCGCCCCACGCGAAGGGTTGCGGGCGCCACCGTCACGCGCGAGGCCGACAAGCAGCGCGCCTGCACGCCGCATCGCAGCGCGTGCAACGCCGGCGCACGGGCTGCCCTCGTTCGAGCGCGACGTGATGCTGGGCCTCACGCTGCGCCAGAAGGCGATCCCGTCGACCTGGCTGTACGACCATCGCGGCTCCGAGCTGTTCGAGCGGATCACGCAGCTGGCCGAGTACTACCCGTCGCGCAGCGAGACCCGCATCCTCGAGCGCTGCGCAGTCGAGATTGCGGCCGCAGCAGGCCCGCGCGCGGTCGTGATCGAGCTGGGCAGCGGCGCGAGCCGCAAGACACGGCTGCTGCTGGATGCGCTGGATGCGCCACGGGCTTATCTGCCGATCGACATTTCCGAGCAGTTCCTCGCCGAATCGGTCGCCGGGCTACCGGCGTCGTACGCGGGACTGCGCGTGCTGCCCATCGCCGCCGATTTCACGCGCATCGAGTCGCTGCCCGAGCTCGCGGGGCTCGATGCCGAGGGCGGTCGCGGCCGTCGCATCGTGTTCTTCCCCGGCTCGACCATCGGCAACTTCACGCCCGATGAAGCCGTGAACCTGCTCGCGCGCATCGGTCAGGCAGTCGGGCCCGAAGCGCTGCTGATCGTCGGCGCCGACACCACGCACGACCCGGCGGTGCTGATCCCCGCCTACGACGACCGCGAGGGCGTGACCGCGGCCTTCAACAAGAACCTGCTCGTGCGCATCAATCGCGAGCTGGGAGCCGACTTCAGCCCGACCGCGTTTCGCCACGAGGCGCGCTTCAACGCCGAGCTGCAACGCGTCGAGATGCACCTCGTCAGCGAGTACACGCAGCGCGTGACGGTGTGCGGTCATCCGTTCCAGTTCGCGATGGGCGAATCGATCCACACCGAGAACGCCTACAAGCACAGCCTGCTGAAGTTCCAGCACCTGGCCGCGCGCGCCGGCTGGACGCACCGGCAGCTCTGGATGGACGGGCAGTCGCAGTTCGCGGTGCACGTGCTCGAACCGGCGATGCCCGCCGTGGCACGCGAACGTGAGCAAAACGTGAGATTTCGTTGAGGTCCGCGTGAAACGCAACGCCGAAACTTTCTCGTGAGCGGTACCGGACTTCAACGCCTCGCGCCACCGGCCCGCTTGAACGATCCACCAACCCTTTTGTTCTTCATCCCAAGGAGATACCCGATGAACGCTAGCAAGCCCCTGATCGCCAGCAGCCTGGCAAGCCTGATCGCGATGAGCCTGTCGATGGCCGCCAGCGGCGCCTTCGCCGCCGCCGGCGAGACCGAGAAGTGCGCCGGCATCGTCAAGGCCGGCCAGAACGACTGCGGCACGAGCAAGAGCGCGTGTGCCGGCACCGTCAAGGCCGACCGCGACAGCGAAGCCTGGATCGCGGTGCCCAAGGGCACGTGCGAGCGCATCGCCGGCGGTGTGCTGGCGAACAAGCCGGAGAACCAGCACGGTGGCGCCGCCGCGATGAAGAAGTGATGCGTGATCGGCGCGAGGCGCTGCGCGCGCCTCGCGCCGATGCGCTCGCGCCGCCCACGCAAGCCGACCTGGAGACACCGCCATGCACGCTTTCAACCCGACCCGCCAACCGACCCCCATGCCCACGATCGCCACCGATACCCGTCCCATCGCGAAGGCAACCCGGGCGCTGCGGATCGTCCGCCGCGGCCTCGACGCCGCCGCGCCGGCGGTGGACCTCGCGGTCCGCCTGCTCGTGGCGAGCGTGTTCTTCAAGTCCGGCCTGACCAAGATCGCGAGCTGGAGCAGCACGCTGTCGCTGTTCCAGAACGAGTACGCGGTGCCGCTGCTGCCGCCCGAGGTGGCGGCCTGGCTGGGCACCGGCGTCGAACTGTTCTTCCCGGTGCTGCTGGTGCTCGGGCTGGGCTCGCGTTTTGCCGCCGCGGTGCTGTTCGTCTTCAACATCGTCGCGGTGATCTCGTACCCCGATCTCGGGGAGGTCGGCCTGAAGGATCACCAGACCTGGGGCCTGCTGCTGCTCGTGACCCTGCTGCACGGGCCGGGCAAGCTCTCGCTCGATCATCTGCTGGGCACGCGCTTCGTCAGCTCGGCGTACGGCCGCTTCTTCGGCCGCGGCCGCTGACAACACGCGTCA
>DATCSE010000106.1:0-16380 GCA_036568605.1 Burkholderiaceae bacterium
CGAACAGCCTGTGCAATACTTTCTCTGAAGCCCGCGAAAAACGGCAGTCTGCATCGGCCCATCCTTCGAGCCAAGCATTCGGACAGCCGCGTACACGTCGCCCAGCATCTACAGCAAGGTCGGCCAGCGTTTCTCCCGACATCCGTCGGCTCCACTACGAGCTGTCGCGCTTTGAGGCGCATGCTCGTTTCACAGGAACGCGCCATGTACCGCTGCCTCTCCTCCGCACGCCCCTCGATTGCATATCCCCGCATCGCCATCGTCGGCGCCGGCCTTGGCGGGCTGACGCTCGCGCGTGTCCTGCACGTCCACGGCATCCCCGCGACGATCTATGAGGCCGAAGCTTCGCCCGATGCGCGAGCACAAGGCGGCTTGCTGGACATCCACGAGTACAACGGCCAGCTCGGGCTGAAGGCCGCGGGCCTCTACGACGAATTCCTCACCCTGTCGCTCCCGGGCGAGGACGCCAAGCGCGTCGTCGACCGGCACGGCAACGTCCTGCTCGACAAGGGCGGCTCGAGCGCCACGGCCAGGCCCGAGGTTGACCGGGGCGCGCTGCGCCGGCTCCTGATCGGGTCGCTGCCCGCCGACGCCATCCGATGGGGCCGCAAGCTCACGCAGGCGAGCCGCCTCACTGACGGCCGGCACCAACTGGACTTCGCCGATGGCACGACAACCACGGCGGATCTGCTGGTCGGCGCCGACGGGGCCTGGTCCAGAGTTCGTCCGCTCCTGTCGTCTGCAACGCCAGCCTACAGCGGCACGACTTTCATCGAGACCCAGCTCTTCGACGGCGACAGGCAACACGGAGCCAGCGCCGAGGCGATTGGCAAGGGCACGCTGATGGCCGTCGAGCCGGGCAAAGGCATCCTGGCGCATCGCTACGCGAATGGCGCCCTCCAGACCTACATCGCGTTGAATAGATCGAAAGCATGGTTCGGCGCCCTCGACGTCAATCGGCCGGCCGCCGCACTGCACCAGCTTGCCAACGAGTTCGAGGGTTGGGCGCCGCAGCTCCGGGCGTTGATCACCAACAGCGATACACCGCCCGTCTTGAGGTTCATTCATGCTCTGCCGATCGACCACCGTTGGGAACGCGTTCCCGGCGTGACGCTCGTCGGCGATGCCGCCCATCTGATGTCGCCGTTCGCGGGCGAGGGAGCCAACCTCGCCATCCAGGATGGCGCCGAGTTGGCTCAAGCGCTCCGCGCTCATCCGGGCGATGTAGAGGCCGCACTGACGGCGTATGAGTCGGCGCTCTTTCCTCGCAGCGCGTCATTCGCACAGCAGACGGCCCGGAACCATCGTCGCTTCTTCGGCGACGACGCCCCGCAGAGTGTGGTGGAGCTGTTCACTGCGCAGTAGTCGCGCATCGCGCCGCAGTACCCGAGGCGGGATGCGCTGCACCATGCGGTCTTGAAGGCAAGAGGGGATCGCACGACCAGGGGGAATCGGGCTCCCCCCAACCAACGCCGAGGCCCGGTGCTACAGTGCGCCGCTGCACGACACAACCGCCGGCGTCTCACCCGCCTAACAACACCGTGCCCACCTCGAAGCCGAAATCCGTTCCCGCCATCGTTCCGAAGACGCGCGGCCGCAGCGCGGCGCCGACGCTGGCGGACGTCGCCCGCGCGGCCGGCGTCTCGGAGATGGCGGCCTCGTCGGCGCTGAACGGAGGTCGACGCGGGTCGGCACGCGTCTCGGCCGAAACGCGCGAACGCGTGCTGGCCGCCGCGCTGCGCCTGCAGTACCGCCCGAATGCCACCGCGCGTGCGCTGGCGAGCCAGCGCACGAACACCGTAGGCTTGGTCGCCAACTTTCTCGGCGAAGAGCCGAACCTTTACTTCCTCGAGGTTTTCAGCGGCGTCATCCAGGGCGCGAGCGCTGCCGGCCAGACGACGGCCGTCTTCACGCTGGGCGACTGGGCCGACGCGGCGGATCGCATCCCGGCCTTGTGCGACGGGCGCGTGGACGGGCTGATCCTGCTCGCCCCTCGGCTCGAGGACGACGCCGCGGCGTGGTTGCCGGAGCACACGCCGATGGTGTCCGTGCACGCCAACAGCTCGGTGAGCGGCGTCGTGAACATCGAATCCGACGACGAGGTCGGCGCCTACGCGATGGTGCGGCATCTGCTCGCCATCGGGCACCGCCGCATCCTGCACATCGGGGGGGCGGCTGGGCTGGTCGGCGCGGACCGGCGCGTCGAAGGCTACCTGCGGGCCCACGCCGAGGCGGGGGTGAAACCGCCGGCAGGCCACGTGGTTCGCTCGTCCTTCACGACCGAGGGCGGCCGCGACGCCATGCAGGCATGGCTGCACCGGCACCGCGGCCGGCCCCTGCCCGACGCGGTGTTCGGCGGCAACGATGCGATTGCCATCGGCTGCATCGATGCGCTGCGCGCCCAGGGCCTGACCGTGCCGGACGACGTCTCCGTCGTCGGCTTCGACCACACGTTGATGGCCCGCGCGGTTCAAATGGCCACGGTGCGCCAGCCGCTGCACGAGCTGGGCCGGCGGGCCGTGGAGGTGCTGGTCCAGCGCATCGAGGCGCGCCGCCGCGGCGAGCCGTACCCGGGGCCGTTCAATGTCGTGCTGCCCACGCAGATCGTCCTCGGTTCGACGCTGGCCGAACCGCGCAGGACGGAACGCCTGGTCGCCTGACGGCCGCTGGCCCACCTGGATGCACCGGCGCGGTCGTCGCCGCGGTGCGAGCACTCGTCATGCGCGTGCATCAGGTTGTCGACTGGTGTTTCCACCAGACTAGTTCATTCGAGCGCCGAACTAATATAAGGCTTCCGCTCTGATCGCCGGCGTCACGTTCGGCGCTGTGCCGGCCCGTTCATGACGGGCCGCAGTGACGAGACCGTGATGAAGAAGCTCCTCTGGCTGGCGACCACTGCCTGCATCGCCCTGTTCGCGGGCCTCGCCGGCGCGGCCACGCGCAGCAGCGAAACCATCAACCGCGACTGGAGCTTCACGCTCGGCGACCCGTCGGGCGCGCAGGCACCCGGGCACGATGCGTCGCAGTGGCAGCGCGTCGACCTGCCGCATTCCTTCTCGCAGCCGTACTTCCTCGGGACTGGCTTCTACGTCGGCCACGGTTGGTACCGCAAGGCTCTGGACGTGCCGACCCGCGCGATCGGCCGGCGCATCTCGCTCGAATTCGACGGCGCATTCCAGGACGCCGAGGTCTGGGTCAACGGCCATCGGGCCGGCCGCCACGTCGGCGGCTACACGGGTTTCAGCATCGACATCACGCCGTACGCGAAGGCGGGCCGCAACCTGCTCGCGGTGCATGTGAACAACGAGTGGAACGCCCGTGTCGCGCCGCGCGCCGGCGAGCACGTGTTCTCCGGCGGCATCTACCGCAACGTGCGGCTGGTGGTCACCGACCCCGTGCACGTCGCCTGGTACGGCACCTTCGTGACCACGCCCCAGGTCTCGCGCGAGCGCGCGACCGTGCGTGTGCAGACCGAGGTGCGCAACGAGCGCGCGCGCGCCGCGAAGGTGGTGCTGGTGTCCGAGGTCGTCGACGCCGCCGGCCGGCGCGTCGCGAGCGGGCGCAGCGAACGCGAGCTGCCGGCCGGCAGCACCGTCACCTACGACCAGACGCTGCCGGAGATCGCGGCGCCGAAACTGTGGTCGCCCTCCAGCCCGACGCTCTACACCCTCGTCAGCCGGCTCGTCCTGAACGGCCGGACGGTCGATCGATTCGAGACGCCGTTCGGCCTCCGCAGCATCCGGTTCACCGCCGACCGCGGCTTCTTCCTGAACGGCGAGCACCTGTACTTCCGCGGCGCCAACGTGCACCAGGACCAGGCCGGGTGGGGCGACGGCGTGACCGACGGCGCGGCGCGCCGCGACGTGCAGATGATCAAGGACGCGGGCTTCGACTTCATCCGCGGCTCGCACTACCCGCACTCGCCGGCGTTCACGAAGGCGACCGACGAGCTCGGCGTGTTGTTCTGGTCGGAGGCGCCGTTCTGGGGCATCGGCGGCTTCGGCGCCGACGGGACCTGGCTGTCCAGCGCCTACCCGCCCGATGCGGCGGACCGCCCTGACTTCGAGGCCAGCGTGCTGCAGCAGGTCCAGGAGATGGTGCGCATCCACCGCAACCATCCGTCGGTCATCGTCTGGAGTGCGAGCAACGAGCCCTTCTTCACGGTCGGCGACGCGATGGCGCCGATGCGCGAGTTCCTGAAGCGCGAGGTCGCGTTCTTCCACGCGATCGACCCGACGCGGCCGGTCGCGATCGGCGGTGCGCAGCGCGGCGACATCGACAAGCTCGGCGACATCGCCGGCTACAACGGCGACGGCGCGACGATGTTCCTGAACCCGGGCATTCCGTCGGTGGTCTCCGAGTACGGCTCCACGATGGTCGATCGCCCCGGCGCGTTCGAGCCCGGCTTCGGCCTGATGCCCGAGACGCCCGATCAGAAAGGCGGCACGAAGCCGTATGCATGGCGCTACCCGTGGCGCTCGGGCGAGGTGCTGTGGGCCGGCTTCGACCACGGCTCGATCGCGTCCATCGAGTTCGGCTCTATGGGCTTCGTCGACTACTTCCGCCTGCCCAAGCGCCAGTACCATTGGTACCGCCAGGCCTACCGCGGCATCGAGCCGCCGGTCTGGCCGGTGCCGGGCACCCCGGCGCGGCTGCACCTCGCCGCGAGCCAGACGACGATCCGCGGCACGCAGGGCCTGGACGATGCGCAGGTGGTCGTCACCGTGCAGGATGAAGCGGGGCGCGCGTTGAGCAACTCGCCCGACGTGACGCTGAGCATCGTCAGCGGCCCCGGCAAATTCCCGACCGGGCGCAGCATCCGCTTCAGTTCGAAATCGCCGGTCGCGATCCGCGACGGTCAGGCGGCGATCAGCTTCCGCTCGTACGACGCGGGCGCATCGGTCATCGAGGCGACGTCGCCCGGGCTGGCGCCGGCGCGCATCGTCATCGCCACGACCGGGCACGACCGCTTCGTGCCGGGCCGCACGCTGCTGGCGCCGGACCAGCCGGTGCTGAGCTTCCCGCCGATCGCGCGCAAGGCGCTCGCCGACGACCCGATCAACGTGACGACGAGCCGACCCACCGCGACCAGCGAGGCCGAGCCCGGCCATACCGGGCCGATGGCCAACGACGGCCGGGATGACACCTGGTGGCGCGCGAGTGCGAAGGACGGTGCCGCGTTCTGGACCGTGCACCTGGAGAACCTCTACAAGCTGCACTGGCTCTCGCTGGTGATGCCCGACGAACACGGCCCGGACTTCGTCGTCGAGCTGAGCAAGGACGCCGTCGACTGGCAGCAGGTCGCCGACGCGAAGGGTGGACGAAAGACCTACGGCATCGGGCTGTTCGAGCATCCGGCCCCGGCGGCCTTCCTGCGCATCCGATTCCCGTCGGTCACCGCCGATCACCCGGCCGCCCTGAGCGAGGTGCAGGTGTACGCGAAGCCCGCCGCCAACTGACCCCACACGGCACCGTGAGCTTGCGAACGTTCTTCTTCTCTTGGGCCTTCGCCATCGTGCTTGCCGCCGGCAGCGCAGCCGCGGCCGACGGGCCGCGCCAGCGCACCCGCATCGACGACGGCTGGCGCTTCGCGCTCGGCCATGCCACCGACCCGGCGCAGGACTTCGACCACGGCACGGGCCTGTTCTTCTTCGGCAAGGCGGGCTACGGCAACGGCCCGGCCGCGCCCGACTTCGAGGACCGCCCGTGGCGCCGCGTCGACCTGCCGCACGACTGGGCGGTGGAGCTGCCGTTCAGCGAGCGGGGCAGCACGCCGCACGGCTCGAAGGCCATCGGCCGCGCGTTCCCCGAGAACAGCGTCGGCTGGTACCGGCGTGAGCTGGCGATTCCGGCGTCGGCGCGCGGCCAGCGCATCGCACTCGAGTTCGACGGCGTGTTTCGCGACAGCGTCGTCTGGGTCAACGGCCACTTCCTGCGGCGCGAAGCGAGCGGCTATTCGGGCTTCCGCGTCGACCTCACCGACTATCTTCATTACGGTGGCCGCAACGTCGTCGCGGTGCGCGTCGACGCGACCACGCCGGAAGGCTGGTGGTACGAAGGCGCGGGCATCTACCGGCACGTCTGGCTCACGCAGACCGGCCCGCTGCACGTCGGCCCCTGGGGCAGCTTCGTGCGCGCCAGCGTGAACGGTGACCGTGCCGACGTGGCGGTCGACACGACGGTGCGCAACGACGGCCCCTCGGCCGAAACGTTCGCGCTCGAGCACGAGCTGCGCGATCCCGCCGGCCGCGTCGTCGCGCGCGCGAGCGTGCCGGCGCGCGTGGTCGGCGCCGATGCCGGCGTCGACGTTCCGACGCGGCTGCGCGTCACGGCACCGCAGCTGTGGTCGCTGGAGACCCCGCAGCGCTACACGCTGACGACGCGGATCAAGCGCGCCGGCCGGATCGTCGACCAGGTGGACACGCCGTTCGGCATCCGCACGATCCGCTTCGATGCCGACCACGGCTTCTTCCTCAATGGGCGCCACGTCAAGCTGCACGGCGTGAACAACCACCAGGACCATGCCGGCGTCGGCGTCGCGCTGCCCGATGGCCTGCACGAGGCCCGGCTGCAGATGCTCAAGGCGATGGGCGTCAACGCGATCCGCTCGGCGCATCATCCGGCCACGCCCGAGCTGCTCGACGCGTGCGACCGCCTGGGCATGCTCGTGATCGACGAACACCGCATGATGGGCACCGCGCCGCAGATCCGCGACGAGCTGGAACGCATGGTGCGGCGCGACCGCAACCATCCGTCGGTCATCCTGTGGTCCGTCGGCAACGAGGAGTGGATGGTCGAGAACAGCGAGCTGGGCACCCGGCTCGCGCAGGCGATGCAGGCCATCGTGCACCGCCTCGACCCGACGCGGCCCGCGACGCTGGCGGCCTCCAGCTCGGGCCATGCGGAGGGCACCACGGTCGGCTCGCAGGTGATCGGATTCAACTACAAGGGCCAGCACGACATCGACGCGATGCACCGGCGCTTCCCGGACCGGCCGATGGTCGTCACCGAGGAAGGCGCGACCCACGCGACGCGCGGCATCTACGCCGACGACGCGGCGCGCGTCCAGGTCGCGGCCTACGACCGCCGCACCGGTGGCGCGTGGACCTCGTCGATCGAGGAGGCATGGCGCTTCAACGCCGAGCGTCCCTTCCTCGCCGGCATGTTCGTCTGGACCGGCTTCGACTACCGCGGCGAGACCACGCCCTATGGCTGGCCGGCGGTCTCGTCGCAGTTCGGACTCTTGGACACGACCGGCGCGCTGAAGGACACGGGCTACTACCTGAAGGCCGCGTGGACCGGCGAGCCGATGGTGCACCTGCTGCCGCACTGGAACTGGCCCGGCCGCGAAGGGCAGCCCATCGACGTGCGGGTCTACACGAACACCGACGAGGTCGAGCTGCTGCTGAACGGCCGCTCGCTCGGCCGCAAGACACGCGCGCCGCACGGCCACCTGCAATGGGCCGTGCCGTACGAACCGGGCAGCCTGACGGCGCGCGGCTGGCGCGGCGGGGCGCTCGTCGCCTCGCAGACCGTCGCGACCACCGGCGACGGCACCGCGGTGCAACTGACGGTCGACCGCCCGCGGCTGCGCGCCGACGGCGACGCGGTCGCGCTGGTGCGCGTGAAGGTCGTCGACCGCGACGGCCGCGTGGTGCCGACCGCCGCGCACCGCATCGCGTTCGAGACCAGCGGCCCGGTGCGGCTGATCGGCATGGGCAACGGCGACCCCGGCTCGCACGAGGCCGACCGGCCGGCCGAACTGCACCGCTACGCCGCGGCGACGCGCTGGCGGCACCGCGGCATCACGCGGCCCGATGAGGCGGCGGGCCTGCTGGCGGACGGTGGTGGCTCCGGCTGGCGCGATCCGTTCGCCTGGGTTGCGCCGGACCAGCGGCCGGCCGACAGCGCCTGGAACGTCGTGCAGGCGAGCTTCGCGCGCGGCGCAGCGGCCGGCCAGCGCAGCGTGCTGTTCCTCGGCGAGGTCGCGCCGGGCGCGCAGTTCTACCTCGACGGTCGCGCCGTCATGCCGCGGCAGGAGTCCGGCATGGCGGCGGTCGATCTCCAGCCGGGCGGGGCGGGCGAGAGCACGCTCTCCATCGTCTTCCCGACGCCGGCCCGTGGCACCCGCGCGCTGTTCGACGCGGCGCAGGGCGGCCGCCGCTGGGCCAGCCTGCGCCACACGACGCCGGCCGCGGCGTGGCAGCGCAGCGTGTTCAACGGCCAGGCGCAGGTGATCCTGCAGACCACCGGCGAGGCCGGCCGCGCGACGCTGCGCGCCACCGGCGAAGGGCTGGCGCCGGCGACGCTGGAGATCGAGGTCTTCTGATCGGAGGGCCCGCGCGGCGGGCGCTGCTCGCGCAGCGGTTCGCGAAGGGGCAGACTGCGCGCACTCACATCGGCTTGAAGCGCGACTGGTAACTCTGGCTCACCGGCAGCCGCGTGCTGCCGTCCTTCAGCAGCACCTCCATGCCGCCGAGCTGGCGCTCGACCCGCGCGACCTGCGCCAGGTTGACGACGGTGGAGCGGTGGATCTGCCAGAACTGCTCGGGGTCGAGCTGGCCGAGCAGCTCGCGCAGCGACAGCCGCAGCAGGAACTCCCCTTCGCGCGTGATCGCGCAGGTGTACTTGCTGTCGCTGCGGAAGTGGCTCACGTCGGCGACCATCAGCAGGTGCACGCGATCGCCCTGCGAGGCCTGCAGCCAGCGCAGCGGCGCGGTCGTGGGCGCCGGCGCGATCTCCGGCGGCATCCACTGCTGCAGCCAGCGCGCGAGTTCTGCCGGCGGCAGCTGCAGGCGCTGCTGCAGGCGCTGCACCGTCTCGCGCAGGCGCTCGCTGGAGAGCGGCTTGAGCAGGTAGTCGACCGCGCCGTGCTCGAAGGCGGCCAGCGCGTGCGCGTCGAACGCGGTGACGAAGACGACGTGCGCGAGGCCCTTGATGCGCTGTGCCAGCGCGAGTCCGTCGATGCCCGGCAGGCGGATGTCGACGAAGACGATGTCGGGGCGCCGCTGCAGCACCAGCGTCAGGCCGCTGTCGCCGTCCTCGGCCTCGCCGAGCAGCTGCAGTTGCGGCCACAGTTCGGCGAGGCCTTCGCGCAGGCGCTGACGCGGCAGGGCTTCGTCCTCGATCAGGACGGCGGTCGGGGTCTTGTTCATCAGGTTCCTGTTCCCATCGCCGGGGCCACGGCCCAGGGCAGCTCGATGCGCGCGCAGACGCCGCGCTCGCCGCGCTGCTGCACGCTCAGGCGCGCCGCGTCGCCATAGAGGCCGGCGAGGCGGTCGCGCACGTTCGTCAGGCCGATGCCGCGGCCCTTCGACGGCACCTTCGACGCGGCCAGCAGGCCGACGCCGTCGTCGCTGACCTGCAGCACGAGCTGCTCACCCTGGCGCCGCGCCAGCACCTGCACCTGCCCGCCGCGTGGCCGCGGCTCGATGCCGTGCTGCACTGCGTTCTCGACCAGCGTCAGCAGCATCATCGGCGGCATCGGGTGCCGCGCGCAATCGGCCTCGGTCTCGACCTCGAAGCGCAGCCGCTCGCCGAGTCGCGTCGCCATCACGGTGAGGTAGGCACGCGCCAGCGCGAGTTCCTTGTCGACCGTGGACAGCGGCTCGCGCATCGACGGCAGCGCCAGCCGCAGGTACTCGTGCAGCTGGCCGACGAAACGTTCGGCGGTGGCCGGCTGCACGCGGATCAGCTGCTGCAGGCTCGCGAGCGCGTTGAACAGGAAGTGCGGCTCGACCTGCGCCTGCAGCGCCTTCAGCTCCATCACGCTGACCTGGCGCGAGAGCTCGGCCATCGCCGCGTTCTCCTCGGCGCGGGCGAGCTGCCAGCGCAGCTTCTGCTCCTCGCGCCAGCGCCACCAGCGCAGCGGCACGTGCAGCAGCAGCGCGAAGCCGAAGGCCGGCAGCGCGGCGAGCCACCCGGCGCCGGAAGGCCCGAGCGCCAGGCCGCTCGCCGCGCCCGCCGCCGCGGCGAACGGCACGCCCAGGCCCCACCAGCGCCACGGCAGAACCAGCCACGCGGCGCTGTAGGCCAGCCACATCTGCGCCGCGCTCACCGGCCAGCGGGCATGCGGCCACTGCCAGCGCAGCAGCGCCCACGCGGCCCAGAACGCCAGTGCCGGCAGCAGCGCCTTGCGCAGCGGCCCGCGAGGGGCCGCGCGGTCGTCGGCGGTCGGTGAAGGCGTCATGGCGGCGTCAGTCGAGCGTGGCGTTGATCAGCGGCGCGGGCGCAAACTTCGCCATCACTTCGCGGTTCTGCGCGAAGGTGCGCTGCCGCTTCGCCACGTCGATGCCGATGGTCGTCTGCGTTGGCGCGACCTCGGGGCCGACAACATCGAAGCGCAGCCCGCGCGCCCACGTCTGGCCCTCGCCGACGAGCGCGAGCCCGAACACGATCGAACCTTCGCTGGCCGGCACGTCGAGCACCACGCTGGCGTCGTGCCACTGGCCGTCCGCCGGCACAGCGCTGGCGGCGGGCAGCAACTTCTCCGCGCGGGGATGGGCGGTCAGCACCTCGGGCAACAGAGCGAGGCTGCCGGCACCGAGGTACAGCCCGGCCCAGCCGCGGGTTCCTTCGGTCCGCACCTGAGCGCTGAAGCGGACCCGCTTGCCGGCGTAGCCGACGGTCGACTGGTGGACAGCACCCACGGTTTGCAGACCGGAGCTGTCCGGCGGCGCAACCGAGCGCACTGTCAGGCTGGGCGTGCCGCTCGCTTCGCTGGCCGGATCGATGCCGATCTGGTAGATCTTCCCGCCGACCGCGGGTTGGGGCTCGTTGTATTCGAACCAGCCGTCGGGCATGCGAAGGTCCGTGGCACCGACGCTCATCACGACGGCGGCGATCGGGGCGATCAGAAGGGCTCGGCAGTCCATGGGGTGTCTCCTCGTCGACGCGGCGTTCACTGCAGCGCGAGATTGCGGGGCGGCGTCGGCTGTGCTGCGCGCATCTGCTGCTGCGCCTTCTGCTGCGTCGCCCGCGTCGCCTCGCCGGCCTGGACCGCGAAACGCTGCGCGGTGACCGGCACGTCGCGCCCGACGACCTCGAGCTTCACGTTGCGGGCCCAGACCTGGCCGCTGCCGACCAGCGCGAGGCCGACGTTCGCGACGCCTTCGCTCTCGGCCGGGATGTCGGCCACGACGCTGACGTCGCACCACTGCGGGCAGGCGGCGGCGCCGAGCGGCGGCGTTGCCTCGGCGTCCGGCGAGCCCGGTTGCAGCCACAGCGGCAGGAACCCGCTGCCGACCACGAGGCCGGCCCAGCCGTCGACGCCGGTGGCCATCACCTGCGCCGAGAAGCGCACGCGCTTGCCGGCATGGCCCATCGCGTACTGGCTGATGCTGCCGATCTCGTGGGCGGCGCGCGTGCCGATCGCCTTGACGGTCAGCGCACGCTGGCCGCTCGCCTCCGTCTCCGGCGCGACGCCGGCTTCGTGCGTCGCGCCCAGCGGCCAGGCGTAGCTGGCGCCGGCCATCCAGCCGGCGGGTTGGCGCAGCGCGTCGGTGCTGCTGGCGTTCATCGCTGCCGCGGCGAGCGGGGCGGCGAGGAGGGCTCGGTAGTCCATGCGATCATCCTTCGGGTGGGGAGGGGATGGCAGGAGTCTGGGCCGCGGGTCGGCGCGCCGCGAGCACGATGCGACCAAGCCATGCCGGCGGCGACGGAGCAGGCCCCGGCGCGACGAACGCGCCGCGCAGCCGCTCCACGGCGGCCGCCTGCGGGCCACCATCTCGCCCGCAGCCGGCAGGTGGCGCTGGCGTACCGGGTGTCTCCTCCCCAGGACCGTGATACTCGTTTCCACGGGGTTAATTTGTTCGATCACAAAACTATACTACGCCCAATGATGATGCATCGAACGTTGCAGCCGCCCCGAGAGGGTGCGATGTGGATCGAGCCCTCGGCGATCAAGGGTCACCAGCAGGCCCTGAAGGACATCAACCGGATGTCCATCGTCCGCCAGCTCTGCGTGCATCCCGGCCTGTCCCGCACCGGGCTGGCGAATGCGGTCGAGCTGACGAAGTCGACCGTGACGCTGCTCGTGCGCGAGCTGATCGACGAGGGCTGGCTGGTGGAGGACGAGGTCGTCGCCACCGGCGATCTCGGGCGCCGCCCGACGCCGCTGTTCATCGATCCGGAGCGCCTCGTGCTCGTCGGCTGCGAGGTGGGCATCGCGGGCGTGCGCGGCGTGATCACGTCGCTCACCGGCGAGATCCTGGCCCGCTCCAAGGCGGCCTACCGGTCGGCCACTTCGGCGAAGGCCTGCCTGAAGATTCTCGCGGGCCTGGTGATCGACATGGTCGGCAAGCTGCGGCCCAGCCAGCGCGTCATCGGCGTCGGCGTGGGCGTTCCGGGCGGCGTCGAGGAGTCGACCGGCTTCCTGCACTTCGCCCCCAACCTGCGCTGGCGCGACGTTCCGATCGGCGAGGCGCTGCACGAGCGCTTCGCCGGCACCGCGCTGGCCGGCGTGCCGCTGTTCGTGCAGAACGAGGCGGACGTGGCGGTGGTCGGCGAACTGGAGTTCAACGGCGGGGAGAGCATCGACCCGCTGCTGTACCTGAGCATCAACCAGGGCGTGGGTGCCGGCGTGATCGTCGACAAGCGCCTGCTGACGGGCTACCGTGGCTTCGCCGGCGAGGTCGGCCACATGGTGCTCGTGCCGGGCGGGCCGGCGTGCTCGTGCGGGCGGCGGGGGTGCGCCGAGGCGCTGATCGGCGCGCGTGCCGTGCTGCCCGAGACCGAGGGTGACTGGGCCGATGCGCAAAGCGCGCTCGAGTCCGGCGATGCCGACGTGCGGCGCGCCGTCGAGAAAGCGGCGACCTACCTCGGCGTGCTGCTGCAGAACCTTGCCACCGCCTACGACCCTGGCCGCATCGTGCTGGGCGGCGCCGCCGTGCAGTTGGGCGAGGCCTTCCTCGAGCCGGCGCTGCGCACCTTGGCGGAATTCAGCGAGGCGGCCGGCGTGAGCGCGCCGCAGGTCCAGGTCTCGCGCTTCGGCGCCGATGCCGTCGCGCTCGGCGCCGCCGCGCTGGTGCGCTACCGGCTGACGCGGTCTCCGATCAGCGGCTGGTTCAGCGGGATTCGGCCGGCCTTGACGGGGGAGGCCGCCTGATGTTTCTCGGCATCGACCTCGGGACCTCCGAAGTGAAGGTCCTCCTGCTGGACGAGCGCGGCGCGATCGTCGGCACGGCGGGTTCCAGCCTGACGCTGAGCCATCCTCAACCGTTGTGGTCCGAGCAGGATCCGGCGGCGTGGTGGGCGGCGACCGAGCAGGCCGTGGCCCGGCTGCGCGCCGCCTTTCCCGAGGCCTTCGCGCAGGTGCGCGGCATCGGTCTGTCGGGCCAGATGCATGGCGCGGTGCTGATCGACAAGGCGCACGAGGTGCTGCGCCCGGCGATCCTGTGGAACGACGGCCGGAGCCACGCCGAGTGCGACGAGCTGACCCGCGCCGCGCCGCGCCTGCACGAGATCGCCGGCAACCTCGCGATGCCCGGCTTCACCGCTCCGAAGCTGCTGTGGGTGCGCCGCCACGAGCCGGACCTGTTCGACCGCATCGACTGCGTGCTGCTGCCCAAGGACTACCTGCGCCTGCGCCTGACCGGCGAGCGGGTGGGCGATCCGTCCGATGCCGCGGGCACGCTGTGGCTGGACGTGGCGGCGCGCGACTGGTCCGACGAACTGCTCGCCGCGTGCGGCCTGCGCCGTGCGCAGATGCCGCGCCTGGTCGAGAGCGGTGCGGTCAGCGGCGTGCTGCTTCCCGAGCTCGCGCGTGCCTGGGGGCTGGGCGCCGACGTCGTGGTCGCGGGCGGCGCGGGCGACAACGCGGCCAGCGCGATCGGCGTCGGTGTGGTCCACCCCGGCGACGGCTTCATCTCGCTCGGCACCTCGGGCGTGCTGTTCGTCGTCAACGACCGCTACCGCCCGAATCCGACCTCGGCCGTGCATGCCTTCTGCCACGCGGTGCCGGGACGCTGGCACCAGATGATCGTGATGCTGTCGGCGGCAAGCTGCCTGCAGTGGTTCACGCGCGTCAGCGGCGCTGCCGACGAGGCGGCGTTGATCGAGGAAGTGGCGGCGCTGTCGCACGAGGCGCGCGCCCACGCGCCGATCTTCCTGCCGTACCTCGCCGGCGAGCGCACCCCGCACAACGACCCGTTCGCCAGCGGCGTGTTCATGGGCCTGCGCCACGAGACCACGCGCGCCCACTTTGCCTACGCGGTTCTGGAGGGCGTGGCGTTCGGCCTCGCCGACGGGCTGGCTGCGCTGCGCGCGGCCGGCACCGAGGTCGGCCGCCTGTCGTTGCTGGGCGGAGGCTCGCGCAGCGCGCTGTGGGCGCAGCTGATCGCCGATGCGCTGGGCGTGCCGTGCGACGTGCTCGACGGCGCCCAGGCGGGCGCCGCGCTCGGTGCGGCGCGCCTGGGCTGGATCGCGGCTGGCGGAACCCTCGCACAGGTGTGCCAGCGACCGCCCGTGCGCCAGGCCTTCGAGCCCGATGCGGCGCGTCACCACGCGCTGCAAGGGCGGCTCCAACGCTTCCGGGAGATCTATAGCCAGACCGGCGCACGCATCTAGTCCTCGTCCGGTTTCAGCGTCGTGGCGGTCTCGGCAGTGCCCTTGAAGGACGCTGCGTGGATTCGGTCGGCATCGACGCGGCAGCGACCTTCGATCCGATCCGACATCAACATCCATGACCCGACCCTTTCTTCCTCGTGTAGCCGCCTTCGCGCTCACGCTGCTTGCCGGCCTCGCGCAAGCCGGCGAGCCGGCGCAGCGGACGCAGCTCGTCTCGCGTGACGGCCGCCACGCGCTGATGGTCGATGGCGCGCCGTTCATGATGCTGGGCGCGCAGGTGCACAACTCGAGCAACTGGCCCGGCGCCCTTGACCCAGTGTGGGCCGCGGTGAAGGACCTGGGCGCGAACACCGTCGAGGTGCCGGTCTCGTGGGAGCAGATCGAGCCGGTCGAGGGCCGCTTCGACTTCTCCTTCATCGACACGCTGCTCGCCCAGGCGCGCCAGCGCAAGCTGCACGTCGTGCTGCTGTGGTTCGGCACCTGGAAGAACACCAGCCCGCAGTACACGCCGGCGTGGGTCAAGCTGGACAACGCGCGCTTCCCGCGCATGGTCGACCGCGAAGGCAAGACCAGCTACTGCCTCTCGCCGTTCGGCGCGCAGACGCTGGCAGCCGACAAGAAGGCCTTCGTCGCGCTGATGACGCACCTGAAGAAGATCGACGCGGCCCAGCGCACGGTGCTGATGGTGCAGGTCGAGAACGAGGTCGGCACCTTCGGCCTGGTGCGCGACTTCGGCGCCGCGGCCCAGGCCGCATTCGAGCGCGAGGTGCCCGCCGCGGTGCTCGCGCGCAAGAAAGCGCCGGTGCCGGGCGCTGCGAGCGGCTCGTGGCGGGAGGTCTATGGTGACTACGCCGACGAGTATTTTCACGCCTGGGTGATATCCCGCTATATCGAGCAGATCGCGAGCGCCGGCAAGGCCGTGTACGACCTGCCGATGTACGTGAACAACGCGCTGCGCGACCCGATCGCGCCGATCGCGCCATGGAAGGGCGACTTCGCCTCGGGCGGCCCGACCTACGACGTGATCGACATCTACAAGGCCGGCGCGCCCAGCATCGACATCGCCGCGCCGGACATCTACCACCCCGAGTCGGCCAAGGTCAGCGCGCACCTGCAGAAGTTCCAGCGCGCCGACAACGCGCTGTTCGTGCCCGAGCTCGGCAATGCCGAGGCCTACGCACGCTACGTCTACCAGATCCTCGGCCAGGGCTCGATCGGCGTCGCGCCCTTCGGCATCGACTACTTCGACTACGCGAACTTCCCGCTCGGCGCCAAGCACAGCGACCCGGCGATGGTCGCGCCGTTCGCGCGCGTCTACAAGGCGTTTGCGCCCATGCAGCGGCAATGGGCGCGCTGGGCCTTCGAGAGTCGCACCCACGGCGTCGCCGAGCCCGACGACCACGCCGACCAGACGATCGCGATGAAGGGCTGGAAGGCGCAGGTCACCTACGGCCAGTGGATGTTCGGCGAGCGCGAGTGGGAGGGCAACAAGAAGGAATCGCCCGCCCACGCAGCCGTCCCGCAGGGCGGCGTCGCGATCGCGCAGATCGCCGACGATGAGTTCGTGCTGGTCGGCCAGTTCGCGCGCGTGCGCATCGACGACGCCGAAGGCAGCGGCCGGGCGCAGCTCGTGGCCGCCGAACAGGGACGCTACGACGAGCAGGGCCGCTGGACCATGGAGCGCCGCTGGAACGGCGACCAGGTCGACTGGGGCCTGAACTTCACCGGCCACCCGGTCGTGCTGAAAGTGAAGATGGGACGCTACCGGTGAGCCGGACGCGCGCTTCGAATCGATGGATCAAACGATGAGCCAAC
>DATCSE010000107.1:0-10596 GCA_036568605.1 Burkholderiaceae bacterium
CGAGAAGCTCAGCGCGAGCGCCGGCTCGTTGAGCCAGTTCGGCCCGTCGCGCCCGGTCAGCGAGAAGATCAGCGAGTTGATCACGCCCCACTCGGGGTTCAGCATGAAGCGCACCGACAGGATGGTCGGGATCGACGGCACTGCCCACGGCAGGATGAACAGCACCGACAGCACCTTGATCCACCAGCGCGCCTGGATGAAGAAGCCCGACAGCACCAGCGCGATCAGCATCTTCAGGTTGATCGCGACGACCAGGAAGACGATCGTGTTGACGACCGATCGCAGGAAGATCGGGTCTTCGACCAGTTTGACGTAGCTGGAAGGGTGGCGCGCGAGCCAGAGCCCGTAGCACACCGGGTACAGCACGAAGACCAGGAACACCAGCAGATAGGGCAGCACCAGCGCGCGGCCCCAGAACTGCCAGCGATCGCCCTTGCGCGCCGCGGGCGACGCGGCGCTGGTCGGAAGCGTGGCGGCCACCATCTCGCTCAACCCGTCACTGGCGCGCGACCGTCTTGATCCGCTCGATCAGCTCGTCGGTCGCCTTGTCCACCGGCACCTTCTCGTTGATGATGCGGTTCATCGCCTTGGCCCAGACGTTCTCGTTGTTCAGCACCGTGAACTTGTAGTTCTTCGTGAATTCGAAGGTCACCGTGCCGGCCTTGAACTGGTTGTAGACCGAGAGGCGGTGCGGATCGGCCTTCCAGAACGCGCTCTCCTGCGCGGCCTTGGTCACCGGGAACCAGCGGCCCAGCGAACCTTCGACGTACGGCGTCAGATTGGCCTCCTCGAGCAGGAACGACACGAACTGCTTGGCCGCGGCCTTGTTCTTCGCGTCCTTGAAGATGACGCCGGTCTTGACCGCGGCGCGATAGACCATCTTGCTGCCGTCGGGCTTGTTCGGGAAGCCGGCGGTCGCGATCAGCTCGGTGTAGTTCTTCTTCGCGGTCGCACGCTGCGTTTCGTTCAAGCTGGCGTTGTTCGCGTCGTCCAGCCACTTGGCGGCGATCGAGATCGTCGCGTTGTGCGTCATCACGGTGGTCTTGTTGTGGAAGGCGACGTTGTTGTCCGGGTCCTTCCAGCTCGTCGCCGACGGCGGCACGCAGCCCTTGGTGTACGGCGCGGTGTAGTCGGTCAGCGCGTTGACCAGGCCCTGCTTGACGGCCGGGTCGTCGACCAGCAGCTTGCCGCTGTCGTTCACCAGCTTGACGTTGTACGCGTCCATGAAGGTCAGGAACGAGTAGAACGAGTCGCTCGAGTCCACGCCCATCGGCTGGCCGATGCCGAAGCCGCGCTGCCCGGTCTTCTGGCGGTACGCGGGCTGCACCTTGTCGCACCAGAAGCTCCAGTACTCCTTCCAGTTGGTCGGGATGTCGCTCTCCTTGAAGCCGGCGTCGGCGAGCATGTCCTTCCAGTACTGGATATGCATCGTCTGCTGCTTGATCGGGAACGCGTAATAGGCGCGCGACTTGGTCTGGTCGTTGTAGAGGAAGGTGGTTTCGATCGTGTTGGGCGCGAAGCGCGCGCGGATCGGGTCGATCACGCTGGAGATGTCCTCGAGCTTGCCGTCGAAGGCCCACTTCGCGGTGACCTGGAAGTCGTAGACGTCGGCATACGCCACGTCCGGCGGGCTGCCCGAGTCGAGCGCCGAGACGGTCTTCGGGATCATGTCCTGCACCGGGTACTGCGACAGCTCGATCTTGACGTTCTTGTGCTTGTCCTCGAACTTCTTGATCGCCGCGAACAGCGCTTCGTCTTCTGCCTTGTAGAAGCCCTTGACCCACCAGACGGTGAGCTTTTCCTGCGCCATCGCACTCGTGCCGCCCAGCAGCGCGGCGCTCGCGATCGAGAGGGCCAAGAGTTTGCGGAAATGCATGGATGTGTCTCCTGTGACGAGCTGTGTTCTTGGCAGACCGGGGTGCACGATCCGCGCGCCGCGCTATCGTATGATGATTGAATCGGCGTGGTGTTCGGACTTACCCGCAGGGTGCGAGCCCATCCGTCAGCGGCATTCGGGCACCGGCGTCAGCAGCGGCTTGCGGTTGAGCTTCGCATCGAGGTTGGCGTAGGCGAGATCGGCCATCGCGCGGCGCGTCTCGTTCGTCGCGCTCCCGATGTGCGGCGTCAGCACGACGTTGGGCAACGCTTTCAGGCGCGCCGGCACGCGCGGCTCGTCCTCGAACACATCGAGCCCGGCGCCGGCGATGACGCCGCGCTCGAGTGCATCGACCAGTGCCGCCTCGTCGATCACCGAACCGCGGGCGACGTTGACCACATAGCCGCGCGGCCCCAGCGCTTCGAACACCGACGCGTCGATCAGCCTGCGCGTGGCCACGCCGCCCGGCGTGATCACGACGAGGAAGTCGGACTCGGCGGCCAGCGCCTGCGGCGTGGGAAAGAACTTGTACGGCAGCTCGCTCTTCTCGCTGCGCGCGGTGTAGGCGATGTCCATGCGGAACGCCTGCGCGCGCTGCGCGATCGCCTGGCCGATGCGGCCCATGCCGACCAGGCCGAGGCGCGAGCCCGAGAGCTTGCGCGCGAGCGGCATCGGCCCGCTGGCTTCCCAACGGCCGTCGCGCACGTAGCGGTCGGCTTGCGGGAGCGTGCGCGCGACCGCGAGCATCAGCGCGAGCGCAAGGTCGGCCACGTCGTCGTTCAGCACGTTCGGCGTGTGGGTCACGACGACGCCGCGTGCCTTCGCCGCGGCGACGTCGATGCCGTCATAGCCCACGCCCATCACCGAGATGATCTCGAGCGCGGGCAGCTGGCCGATCAGCTCGGCGCCGACCTTGGATTCGCCGCTCGCAGCGATCGCGCGGATGCGCGGCGCGAGCTCGGCGAAGGCTTGCGGGTCGGTCTCGTGGATCCGGTCGTGCACGCGGTAGTTCGCGTGCAGCGGTTCGGCGAGAAACGGCGAGAGCTTGGCGACGGCGAGCACATCGAGGTCGGACACGAGCAGGGACTCCTTGGGGTTGTACCGCAGGCGAAATCAATCGTATGACGATAATATCGAGCGGTCGTTCATTCAAGGACAATCGATCGCGACCCCGGGAAAGCGAGCACATATGAGCGCAACACCCCCACGAAAGAAGCCGCAAGAGCTGCGCAGCCAGCAATGGTTCGGCCGTCAGGACCGCGACGGATTCGCGTACCGCAGCTGGGTCAAGGGCAAGGGCATCCCGCACGACCAGTTCGACGGTCGCCCGGTGATCGGCATCTGCAACACGTTCAGCGAGTTGACGCCGTGCAACTCGCATTTCCGCACGCTCGCCGAGCAGGTCAAGATCGGCGTCTACGAGGCGGGCGGCTTCCCGCTCGAGTTCCCGGTGATGTCGCTGGGCGAGACGCTGCTGCGGCCGACCGCGATGCTGTACCGCAACCTCGCGAGCATGGACGTCGAGGAGTCGATACGCGGCAACCCGATCGACGGCGTCGTGCTGCTGATGGGTTGCGACAAGACCACGCCGTCATTGCTGATGGGCGCGGCCAGCGTCGACCTGCCGACGATAGGCGTCTCCGGCGGGCCGATGCTGAACGGCAAGTGGCGCGGCCAGGAGCTGGGCTCGGGCACCGGCGTCTGGAGCATGAGCGAGCAGGTGCGGGCCGGCACGTTGAAGCTCGCCGATTTCTTCGAGGCCGAGAGCTGCATGCACCGCAGCCACGGCCACTGCATGACGATGGGCACCGCGAGCACGATGGCCAGCATGGTCGAGGCGCTGGGCGTCGGGCTGCCGGGCAACGCCGCGTACCCGGCGGTCGACGGGCGGCGCAACGTGCTCGCACGCATGGCGGGGCGGCGCATCGTCGAGATGGTGCACGAGGACCAGGTGCTGTCGAAGGTCATCACGCGCGAGGCGTTCGAGAACGCGATCAAGGTGCTCGCCGCGATCGGCGGCTCGACCAATGCGCTGATCCACCTGCCGGCGATCGCCGGGCGGCTCGGCGTGCCGCTCTCGATCGACGACTTCGATGCGCTGGGCAGCGAGCTGCCGTGCCTCGTGAACCTGCAGCCCTCGGGCAAGCACCTGATGGAGGACTTCTGCTACGCCGGCGGCCTGCCGGCCGTGATGAAGGAGATCGCGCAGCACCTGCACCTGGACATCGTCACCGCGAGCGGCAAGACGGTGCGCGAGAACATCGCCGATGCGCGCAACGACAACCCCGACGTGATCCTCTCGCTCGCGAAGCCGTTCAAGGAGAAGGCCGGCATCGCGGTCCTGCGCGGCAACCTCGCGCCGCGCGGCGCGGTGATCAAGCCCAGCGCGGCGACGCCGGCGCTGATGGTGCACACGGGTCGCGCCGTCGTGTTCGAGAACATCGAGGACTTCCACCGGCGCATCGACGACGAGAACCTGGACGTCGACGAGACCTGTGTGCTGGTGCTGAAGAACTGCGGGCCCAAGGGCTACCCGGGGATGGCCGAGGTCGGCAACATGCCGCTGCCGCCGAAGGTCCTGCGCAAGGGCATCACCGACATGGTCCGCATCAGCGACGCGCGCATGAGCGGCACCGCGTACGGCACGGTCGTGCTGCACACCGCGCCGGAAGCGGCCGCCGGCGGACCGCTCGCGCTGGTGCGCGACGGCGACCTGATCGAGCTCGATGTGCCGCAGCGCAGGCTGCACCTGCATGTCAGCGATGAAGAACTCGCGCAGCGCCGGGCCGGGTGGGTCGCGCCGCAGCCGCCGCTGGCGAGCGGGTACTGGAAGCTGTATGTCGACCACGTGCTGCAGGCCGACGAGGGGGTGGACCTGGATTTCCTCGTGGGCAAACGGGGGGCGTTCGTGCCGAGAGACAATCATTGAGTTCTGTCACACATGCGCACTTCGACAAGCTCAGTGCGAACGGAATGGATGGTCCAGCATCATCCAATTCACCCCGTTCGGGCTGAGATTCCGACCGTCCTGAGCCTGTCGAAGGAAGCCCTTTCCCGATGACACCACAAACCAAACTCGACGCGGCGATGCGCCGCCTGCCGCTGGTCGCGATCCTGCGCGGCCTGACACCCGAAGACGCACCCGCCATCGGCACCGCGCTGATCGACGCTGGCTTCGCGCTGATCGAGGTGCCGCTGAACTCGCCGCGGCCGCTCGCGAGCATCGCGGCGTTGGCCGCGCAGCACCCGGATGCGCTGGTCGGTGCCGGCACCGTGCTGACGACAGCCCAGGTGCGCGAGGTGCACGCCGCAGGCGGGCAACTGATCGTCGCACCGAACTTCGACGCCGAGGTCGTGCGCGCGGCGGTGCAACTGGGCATGGTCTGCCTGCCCGGCGTGCTGACGCCCAGCGAAGCGTTCGCGGCGCTCGCAGCCGGCGCATCAGGGCTCAAGCTGTTCCCGGCCGAACTGTTCCCGCCGGCCGGCGTGAAGGCGCTGCGGGCGGTGCTGAGCGCGGAGACGCGGGTGCTGCCGGTGGGCGGCATCACGCCGGAGACGATGGCGCCGTATCGCGCGGCCGGTGCGAACGGCTTCGGGCTGGGCTCGGCGCTGTACAAGCCGGGTGACGATGCCGCCGCGGTCGGCGCTGCGGCGCGCCGCTTCGCCGCGGCGTGGCAGGCGCTGGCCTGACGACGCCGGCTTTCAGCTCGTCGTTTCGGCGAGCGTGTAGTCGAAGTCGTAGTAGTGCTGGCCGCCTTCGATGCGGATCGTCAGCGTGCCGGCCAGCCCGGTCAGCGCGTCGGTCCCCGAGTCGGGCACGACGCTGATGCTGAGCTGCGCCTGCCCGCGGTTCAGCGTGCCGCTGTGCTGCAGCACGAAGCTGCCGCGCAGGCCGCGCAGCGTGCCGCTGACGCGCTCGATCGCGACGTAACCGGCCGAGCCCGGCACCGCGGTGCCGGCGCTGAGCATCTGGCCGACGCTGCTGCCTTCGAGGTCGCCGTGGAAGCGCTTGTCGATGGACAGGCGCGCAAGCGGCGCATCCGCGCTGGCCGGGTCCAGCGGTGCAAGCTTGACGTCGAAGGTTCCGGTGGCACGAGTCATGACAGCCCCTCGTCCGACGAGTACGTCGGCCGATCCCCCGAGGGGATGCGGGCCGGCTTGGGAGCGGCCCGGCGCTCGGCCCGCGAAAGCACGGTTGACACAGAGCGTCTCACGGCACGGGCCGGATCCGAACGATAGGCCGCGTCGGCTTGCGCCGCGCGACCTCCTCGAAGCCGGCCTTGTCGAACATCGTCTTGCTGCCGAACCACATCGAGTCGTCGCTCGAGCGCTCCGCCTTGTCGACCGGATAGCCTTCGAGCAGCTGCACGCCGCGATGAGCCGCATACGCGACGGCCGCATTCAGGAGCGCGCTGGCGACACCCTGACCTCGGTAGGCCGACGGCACGACGAAGCAGGTGATGGACCAGACCGGGCGTTCGTCGATCGGCCGCATCACCGGCGAGCGCTGCAGCTTGGGGTAGGCCTCGCGCGGGCCGAGTGCGACCCAGCCGACCGGCACCTTGCCGTGGTAGGCGAGCAGGCCGGGCGCTTCGTCGCCATCGTTGACGACGGCGCGAAACGCCGCGCGGTTCGCCTGTGCGCGCGTCGAGTTGCCGGGCGGCACTTCCCAGCCCGAACCGCTGACGCGGTAGTACATGCACCAGCAGCCGCGCGCGACCGAGCAGCCCTTCGCGTTGAACACGGCCTCGAGGTCGGGCCAGCGCTCGGGTGTCAGCGGACGGGTCGTCAGCTTCAATGCGGCGTGTTGATCCGTAGGAGCGTGCATCGGCTGCAGAGGAGGTGTCGTGGTCAATCGTGGGCGAACGCGGCACCGCGCTCGGCGAGCAGCGCGCGCAGGATCGAGCGGTGGCACTGCGCCTCGTCCTCGCAATAGCAGCCGACCGAAAAATCGCTGTGCCGCGACAGCGTCGCGAGCAGGTCCAGCACGTGGCTGCTCTCGGGCGTCTCCATCTCGCGGCGGTATTTCTTCGTGAACGCGGTCCACTGCGCCGCGGTTGTCGCCTCCTGGCCGAGCTTCATCGTCTCGACGCTGGGTGCGAGGTTGGGCAGCCACACGTCGTACCAATTCTGGGAAGCGAACGCGGTCTTCGGGACGCCGCGCGGCGGGCGCCGCACCGTGCCGATGCGCGTGCCTTCGCCCGCGGCGCGTGGGGTTCCCAGCCTGACGACGCGCACCGCCATGATGTCTCGCTCCTGCCGCTGTTGTTGTCGTGAAGAAATCGATTGTGCGCGCGGACGGCCGCGACGCAACGCCTGACTTGAATCACTTCGTTCGTTCGCGCACTGGCCGTGGCGGCTCTTGCGTTTCGGCGGCGGCGACGTGCACCAGCTTGGTCCGCCCCGACGCGCCGCTCCTGATCGTGACCGCCGACTTCGCGCAGCCGAAGTGCCGCGCGATCAGCGCGATCAGCTCGGTGTTGGCCTTGCCGTCGATCGGCGGCGATTTCAATTGCGCGAGCCAGGTGCCGTCGCCAGCCGGCTCGAGCAGGCTCTGGCGCGCGTTCGGCTTGACCTTGACCTGGATGACCGGCATCGCGCGCAGCAGCGGTGGCAGTGCGCGTCAGGCGTCGTTCGGCCCGGGCTGCGTGCCGGCTGCGACCCACGCCGCGTACGGGGCATGGATCGCCGCGACGTCGACCGCATGCACCGCCGGCAGATCGTACGGGTGCAGCTCGACGATCGCACGCTCCAGCGCAGGCCATGCCGCATCGGTGGTCTTGAACACGATGCGGACCTCGGGCGACTGCTGCAGCGCGCCGTCCCAGACGTAGAAGCTCTCGATGCTCGAGAGCTGCGCGCAGGCCGCGAGCCGGCGCTCGACGATCTCGCGGGCGATGCGGCGTGCCGTCTCGACATCGCCGACCGTGGTGTATGCGACCAGCGGTTTCATGCCGGCGTCACGACGACCGATTCGGCCGACCTGGTGGCCGCGCCATGGAACACGGCCTCGATGTTGTTGCCGTCCGGGTCGAACACGAACGCGCCGTAGTAGCCCGGGTGGTACGCACGCTCGCCGGGTGCACCGTTGTCGCGTCCGCCGGCGGCCAGCGTGGCCGCATGGAAGCGGTCGACCGCCGCGCGGTCGGCGGCCTGGAACGCGAGGTGCACGCGCGAGACCGGTCCGCTTGCACGATCGACCCAGAGCTCGTCGGCGCTGAAGTGATCGGGGCCTTCCGACAGCGTGTGCCCGAGGCCGATCGCCTCGAGCGCGGCCTTGTAGAAGCGCTTGCTCGCATCCAGATCGGCGACGCGCAGGTGCACGTGGTCGATCAGTCTGCCGCGATGGAACTGCATGGCGGCGATCTCAGCCGAACGTCGTGTCGCTCTGCGCGTGGCCGCTGCCGACGTACAGGCGCAGCAGCGGCATCGTGCCGTCGTGCTCCCAGACGCGTGCCTCGATCACGAACTGGCGGTCGCCGACGCGCAGCACGTCGCCTACGGCCGGCGGTACCGAATGCCCGGCCCAGAAGTTCGGCACGACGATGCCGCCGCGGCGTATCCAGGCCTGGTCGTCGGTGGGGAAGACCACGGCGATGCGAATGTTGTTGTCGGTGCTCATGGCGAAGTCGGTGGCTGTGGTTCCGGTGGAATCGCGAGGATACGACGGTGCGCAACGCGCTCCGTCAGCGGCCCAGGGCTGCGCCTTCGTACGGCCGGACCTTGTCCTGCTCGGCCGGATCGTTGCGCGCCACGACGGCTCGCGCCACCTCCGTCGCGCTCAGGTTGATGGCCTCGTGCGGCACGTCCGGCGGCACGAACAGGAAGTCGCCGGCTTCGCTGATGACCTCGTGCTCCAGCGCGTGGCCCCAGCGCGTGAGCACACGGCCTTGCAGCACGTAGATGCCGGTCTCGTAGCCCAGGTGAAGGTGCGGTTCGGCTTTGGCGCCGGGCGGGATCACGACGATGTGCATCGACAGACCCTTCGCGCCGACGGTCTGGCCCGAGATGCCGATGAAGTACGGCAGACGCTGCCGCGTCATCACCTCGCGGTCCGGCCGCAGCGCTTGCACCGCGGGTGTGACGGGCTCCATCGCAGGCTTCCAGTTGCTCTAACGCTTGCCGCCGCCCAGTGCCAGCAGCAGGCCGCCGACGACGATGGCGCCGACGCCGGCCCATACCGGGAAGCTGACCGTCTTCTGCTCCTTGGCCGAGAGCTCGATCGGGCCCAGCTTGACCACCGTGTTCTCGCGCGTGTACGAGAAGCCGCCGTAGCCGAGCATCAACGCGCCTCCGACGATGAAGACGAGTGCGACGATCTTGGTGAGGTTCATGGTGCGCGATGATGGCCTTGGGAGTTGCGAGGGATCAGGACGCCGCGAACCAGTCCCGCGGCGCGCCTTGAACGCATTTGCGACAGTTCAGTATCGCACCGAGCTTGCGGCTGCGTGACGGCTCGGTCAGCACCCAGGGCCGATTCGTCCACGGCGGATCGTGCCGAACGTGCTGGTTGTGGCCGCACTCGAGCTCGGCGACCCAGTCGCCTGCATCGTCCTGGTGAAAGCCGACGATGGCGCGCTGAACGGCGTGGAAAGGGGCGGCGGCGGACTCTGCGGCCGGTCCGCCCGGCGGCGCGCCGCCCTCGTCAGGCGTCATCCGCCTTCGCGTGGTGGCATCCCGTGCCTGTGGTCGCCGCTTCGGGGTGGGCCGGGGCGGTGCGGACTGCATCGGGGGCAGTCGGCTTGGCTTGGGCCCGCTCGTCCACGGGCTTGAGATTGACGCCGTCCCAGCGTTTGGCCGGCTTCGCGGCTGCGCCGTTGGCGGCCTTGGGCGTCGCCGACGTGGTGCTGCGCTGCTCCGCTGTCGACGAGGTGCTTTGTCCGAGGGCCACATCGCTCGCGGCCAGCAGCGCGAGGCCGATGGCGGCTGCGAAGGCGAGATGCGTCGTGTGATGCGTCTTCATCGGTAGCCTCCGTGAAGGAATCCATCGCGGTTCACTCTACACCCTTGCCCGGCGGGGCGCCACCAGGGTCAAGCTGCTTCGTGTGCGTCGCCGGCGAGGGCCGCGGCGACCCGCGCCCGCAGCACCGGGATCAGCTCGCGCTCGAACCACGGGTTGTGTGCCAGCCAGCCGTTGTTCGTCGGGCTCGGGTGCGGCAGCGGGATGAGCGCGGGCCCATGGCGGCGCCAGTCCTGGACCGCGGAGGTGAGGCCGGCCCGCTCGTCGGGCAGGTGATAGGCGAGGGCGTATCGGCCGACGACCAGCGTGAGCCGAAGATGCTTCAGTATCTCCAGCAAGGGGGCGCGCCAGCGCGGGGCGCACTCGGGACGCGGCGGCAGATCGCCGGACGGGCCCTTGCCGGGGTAGCAGAAGGCCATCGGCACGATCGCGACCAGCTCGGGGTCATAGAACTGCTCGCGCGTCAGCCCCAGCCAGCCGCACAGCCGGTCGCCGCTCGCGTCGTTGAACGGGATACCTGTTTCATGCACCTTTCGGCCGGGCGCCTGCGCGGCGATCAGGATCCTGGCGGACGGATGCAGTTGCAGGACCGGGCGCGGCCCCAGCGGCAGGTGCTGGGCGCAGAGGCAGCATGCGCGGACCTCGGCGACGAGGGAAGCGGCGGTCGTGGGCATGGCTCGGTGAGCGGCTCGGAGTTGTCTTGTCGACGCGCCCTGCGTTGCGGCTCATGGCTCCGTCGAGACGCTACTTGCGCGTATAC
>DATCSE010000108.1:0-14354 GCA_036568605.1 Burkholderiaceae bacterium
AGCCCGGGCCTTCTCGGTCTCGAGCTTCGCGACATCCAGCCCGAGCCGCGCCTTGCGCACCGACGGATGTTCGGCGTCGGCGCGTCCGACCCAGTCCTCGACATTCGCCGGCGCCAGCGCCGGCATCGCGAGCGGCGTCGCCAGCCCTCTGGGTTCGACGCCCTGGCGGCCGACCAGCTGGTCGAGCGCGATGCGCTTGGTCAGCAGATCGTTCTGCGCCTGGATCTCGGTCGCACGCGCCAGGTCGTAGCGCGCCTGGGCTTCGCGCGTGTCGGTGATCGTCGCGTTGCCGACCTCGAAATTGCGCTTGGCCGAGGCAACCTGCTCATTGATCGCGGCGAGGCTGGCGCGTGCGGTGGCCAGTGTGTCCTGCGCGGCCAGCACGTCGAAGTAGGCCTGGCTGACGCGCAGGATCAGGTCCTGTTCGGCGGTCTCGAAATCGGCACGCGAGACGTCCAGCGACTTCTCGGCCTGCGCGATCGTCGCGTCGTTCTGGCGGTTGAACAGCGATTGCGAGCCTTGGACGGTCGCGCCCACCGAGTTGGAGTTGGCCTGTTGCGTGCTCGGCGCATCAGGGGTGCTGCTGGTCTGGCGCCCAGCCTGCATCTGCAGCCCGACGCTGGGCCGGCGCAGCGCATAGGTCTGCTCGACGCGGTACTGCGCCGAATCGAGCGCGGCGCGTGCCGAGAGGTAGCTCGCGTCGTAGGCGCGTGCCGCGTCGTACAGCTCCTGCAGGCTTTGCGCCTGCGCGAGCGGCGCGGTGCCCAGGCCGGTCAGCGCCGCGAAGGCGGCTACGGTCGTGGCCGACAGGAAGTGACGAAGGCGTGGCAAACGCATGCAGGATCTCCCGTAAGGGGTTTGTGTTGTCAGGTCCGGGCCGCGAGGTTAGGGGGCGCCTCGCGGACTGTGCACGTGCGATGCGACGAAGCGCGAACTTCGGGCGCCACGCCGGCGGATATCGGCGACGGGCTGCGGCATCGTTGTCGTCGGCTTCGTATCGGCAACGGCATCGGCAGCTACAGGGGATGCGCTGTGAACAAACGTCAAAAGTGGAAGCGGGTGGGTTCGTCGAACCCGCGCAGCCGCGGTGCGACGGTGTCGAACAGCACGCGCCGATCGACACCCTGCTCGCCGCTGCGCTCGAGAATCACCGCGCGCATCACCGGGAGCTGGCCGACGATCGCGGCGAGGCGCCCGCCGACCTTCAGCTGCGCCAGCAGCGCCGTCGGCACTTCGGCGACCGAGCCCGACAGCACGATGACGTCGTACGGGCCTTCGCTCGCATGGCCTGCCGAGCCGTCGGCATTCAGCACGGTCACGTTCAGCACGCCGGCGCGCTTCAGGTTCGTGCGCGCCAACTCGGCGAGTTCGGGGTCGATCTCCAGCGTCGTCACGTGCTGCGCCCGGTGCGCGAGCAGCGCGGCCATGTAGCCCGAGCCGGTGCCGATCTCGAGCACGCGCTCGTGCTTGTGCACGCCCAGCTCCTGCAGCAGCCGCGCCTCGACCTTGGGGGCGAGCATGCATTGGCCGCCGGGCAGCGGCACCTCGGTGTCGACGAAGGCAAGCGCACGGTAGGCGCTGGGCACGAAGTCCTCGCGCTTCACGACCGCGAGCAGGCTGAGCACGGCGCTGTCGAGCACGTCCCACGGACGGATCTGCTGCTCGATCATGTTGAAGCGGGCTTGTTCGATGTTCATGGCGGTGTCGGGGTCGGAAGGCGGAGGAGGCTCGAGTCGTGGCTCGAAAGCGGGCGCCGCATTCTATTTCCTGAGGGTGCGTCCACGGCCGTCAGCGGCCAGGCTGCGGCGGCCGCGGCTGCAGTCCATGCAAAGCCAGATCGATCAGGGCCTCGGTGATAGCCTTCGGGTCGAGCTGGAACGCGGTCGAGCAGGCGCCCAGCGAGTGCTTGTTCATCGCCAGCAGCACCAGCGGCGCGACGATCGCGTGCACGACCTCGGGCACGTTCAGCCCCGCGCGGAATTCGCCGCGCCCGATCCCCCGCTCGATGATGGTCGCGATCAGCCGTTGCGACGGCGCGATCACTTCATCGACGTAGAACTGCGCCACCTCGGGAAAGTTGCGCGCCTCCGAGGTCATCAGCTTGATGATGCCGGACGCGCGCGTCTCGCCGATGCGCTCCCACCACAGGCGCAGCATCGTCGCAAGCAACTCCGTGCTCGGGCCCTCGAACTCGCGCACGATGTCCACGCCCTCGGCGATCTGGTTGATGACGTTGTGCCGGACGACCTCCTTCAGCAGCTCTTCCTTGCTCGGGTAGTACAGGTACAGCGTCCCCTTGGAGACGCCGGCGCGCGCCGCGACGTCCTCGGAGCGGGTCGCCGCGAAGCCGCGCTCGACGAACAGGTCGAGCGCGGCGTCCAGCAGCTCCTGCGGACGCGCTTCCTTGCGGCGCTGCCGCTGCGGCGCGCGTGCGCCGCCGGCGTCGGCTTCGGGGAGGGGCGGGAGGATGGGGTTTGCGGTCATACTGACTGATGGGTCAGTAATGTAGCCAGCGCTTCCGTGTGGGTCAAGCCGGGCCGCGGCTGCGCGCCATGTCGCAACGCCGCCCCGGACATATGCCGCTGAGGCACGATGCCTAGAATCGCGCCCCATGTTTGCCCTCCGACGCCGCGCTGCCGCGGTTGCCATGTTCGGGCTCGCGCTTGCGCTGGCGGCCTGCGCCGCGCTGCTAGGTCCGCGCACGATCGAGATCCCCGAGGCGCGGCTGCAGCAGCTGGTGGCGCGCCAGTTCCCGCTGAAGAGCCGCGCGCTGGAGCTGCTCGACATCAACATCGCCGTGCCGCGCCTCGCGCTGCGTCCCGACGAGAACCGCATCGCGACCGACTTCGACCTGACGATAGGCGAGACCCTGCTGAAGACGCCGTACCGCGGCACGATCGCGCTGAGCTACGGGCTGCGCTACGAGCCCGGCGACCGGACGGTGCGGCTGGCCGATCTGCGCATCGAGCGCGCCGAGCTCGGCGAAGTGGGCAGCGCGAACATGCCGGGCGGCACGCGGCGCCAGCTCGACCGCATAGGCGCGACGATCGCCGAGAAGGTGCTGGGCGATCCGGTGGTCTACACGTTGACGCCCAAGGACCTCGAGGCGGTGCAGGGCCGCGGCTATCAGCCGGGCGAGATCCGCGTCACCGGCACGGGGCTGACGATCACGCTGGTGCCCGAGGCCGCGCGCTGAGGCGGGCGCGAACCCGACGGGCTCCCTTCCTTCCATCCAATCTTCGGAGTTTCTTCCTTGGACCTGATTCTTCTCGTCAAGGCCGCGATCATGGGCATCGTCGAAGGCCTGACCGAATTCCTGCCGGTCTCCAGCACCGGTCACCTGATCCTCGCCGGCTCGCTGCTGGGCGTCTCGGACGACAAGAGCAAGGTGTTCGACATCGCGATCCAGACCGGCGCGATCGTCGCCGTCGTCATCGTCTACTGGCAGCGTGTGCGCGACACGCTGGTCGGGCTGGGCAGCGACGAGAAGGCGCGGCGCTTCGCGGTCAACGTCGCGATCGGCTTCTTTCCGGCGGTCGTGCTGGGCTTGCTGTTCGGCAAGGCGATCAAGGCGCACCTGTTCACGCCGGTGGTCGTCGCGACGACCTTCATCCTCGGCGGCTTCATCATCCTGTGGGCCGAACGGCGCACGCAGAGCGCGACCCGCGTGGCGACAGTCGACGACATGACGCCCTGGGACGCACTGAAGGTCGGCCTCGTGCAATGCCTGGCGATGATCCCCGGCACCAGCCGTTCCGGGGCGACCATCATCGGCGGCATGCTGCTGGGCCTGAGCCGCAAGGCCGCGACCGACTACAGCTTCTTCCTCGCAATCCCGACGCTGATCGGCGCCGGCCTGTACAGCCTCTACAAAGAGCGCGCGCTGCTGTCGGCCGCCGACATCCCGCTGTTCACGGTCGGGTTGCTGTTCTCGTTCATCGCGGCATGGCTGTGCGTGCGCTGGCTGCTGCGCTACATCTCCAGCCACACCTTCGTGCCGTTCGCGTGGTACCGGATCGCGTTCGGCCTCGTCGTGCTGGCGACAGCGTACAGCGGGCTCGTGACCTGGGCCGACTGAGACCGCACGCGAGCCCGGGCGAGCCGGCTGCGCGGGCCCGGCGTCACCGCGTCAGTTGGCCGACCAGTGGATCGCACCGTGCAGTGCTGGCCCGAATCCCTCGCAATGCTGCTCGAACCGCAGGTCGATCGATGTGAGCGTGACGCCCGAGTAGCTTACCGCGTCGACGATGAACCAGCCCTTTAGCGTATTGCATCCGTTCCCATTGCCCCACCAACTGATCCCACCCTTGGCGGGGTTCTCGAACGGATAGCGCTGCAGGTCCCCGTAGTAGCCGGGTTGCAGCAGTGCTAGGCCGATCATTGCCTGGAAGTCGCCGTACCAGTACTGGGCGCCGTTGACCGCGATCGAGAACCGTCCGCCGGACCCGCTGGGAGTCAAGGTTGCATTCGACGGGGTGTACAGGTAAGTTCCCCCGCCTCCAATGTAGTCACCCAGATCGCTTTGCAAGTACACGTAGTTGCCGCTGGTCGGCGTGATCCCGGCAGGCGGTGTCCACAGCCCTGCCGGCGGTGGGCTCACCGGGCCGGGCGGCATCGTGTTGTCGTAGGCGGTCCAGTGGACTTGCCCGTGCAGGGCCGCTGCTACACCCTCGCAGTGCTGCTCGAAGTTCAGGTCGACCTCTTTGAGCTCGGTGCCTTCATAGACGACGTGCGTCACGGACAACGACGCGTTGAGCGTGTTGCAGCCGCGGCCGTCGCCGCTCCAGTCCAGGCCACCGGTCGCGGTGCTGCTGAATGGATATCGCGTGAGCCCGGTATAGGTGCCCACCTGGACCTTTGAATAGGTACCAGGCAGTACGAAGTTCCCGTTCCACCATTGGTCGCCGTCCAACGCGATGCTCAGATGCCCGCCGCTTGAGCTGACGTTCATCGTGGTGTTCGTTCGTGTGAACTCGTACGTGCGTCCGCCGCCGATGTAGTCGCCGGTGTCGCTTTGCAGGGTAATCACATTGGGCGCAACGGCCACGGTCGACGCCGTCCCCGTGTCGTTTGCCGAGGCCGGATCGCCGGCTGCCAACGCAGTCATCGTCGCATTCTTCGCGCCGAGAGCACCTGTGCCGACGTTGGTCGATACCGCGAACGTCAAGCGCGAGTCCTTTGGCAGGTTCGGGACGACGAACGAGGCGCCCAGCGTGCTCGGGCACACCGCGGCACCGGTTGCCGTGCAAGTGACGGTGCGCAGGGTCTGGTCGGCGTCCGACGAGATCGTCAGGTGAACATCGAGCGCCGTGTCCGGGCCGGCATTGCCCAGCGACATCGCGTAGGTTGCCGTGCCTCCGCCGACAACCGGGACATCGGGATTGATCGCAGAAACGCTCACGTCTGCCGAATAAGCTTTGACTTGGAACGTCGCCGTGTTGTCGGCAGGCGTGCCGTCGTTGCTCGCCGAGACCGACGCCGCGCTCGCCAGATCGCCGCTGGCGCCCTTCGTCACCGTGGCGGTGACCGTAAACACCAGGCTACCGTTCGCGGGCAACGTGCCGATGTCGATAGTCGGTCCCGAAACGTTCGCCGGACATGTTGCTCCGCCGCTGGCCGTACAGCTGACGGTATCGACAATCAGCGTCGAGGCCAGCATGCGGTTCAATGAAACGTTGCTGGCAGCATCGGGTCCCGCGTTTGCGACCGTCAGCTCGATGGTCGTGCTTCCACCGCTCGGAATGGCACTGGCGGACGTCGCCGCTCGCACCGAAACGTTGCTGCTGCCAGTTCCCGAAGGCGCCGATGTTCCGGTCGTACCGTCGCTGCCGCCACCGCCACACGCGGCCATACCGAAAGCGGCGAGTACCGCCAGCCAGGATCGCAAACGCATCCCCATCCTCCAAGACGTAGTTCGTCACCGAGGACCAGGTGCTTTGATCCTCCCTCCTGCGCCGGCTTCGACCGCGACATGCGTGCGCCGCGGTTGCCGATGAGATGGCCGGTGCGGGCGGGAGTCTAGCTGCGCGCGCGGGCCGAACCTCGAATCACCCCCGCAGATGGATGGCGTGAGCTTGGACGTGCGTCAAGGCAAGTCCGGCGCCTGACGCCTCACGAACACCAGGTCCCACACCCCGTGGCCCAGCTTCAGGCCGCGGTTCTCGAACTTGGTCAGCGGGCGATAGGCCGGCCGGGTCGCGTAGCCGTCGCCGGTGTTGCGCAGCTGCGGCTCGGCCGACAGCACCTCCAGCATCTGCTCGGCATACGGCTGCCAGTCGGTCGCGCAGTGCAGGTAGCCGTCCGGCTGCAGGCGGCTTGCCAGCAGGCGTACGAAAGGCGGCTGGATCAGGCGGCGCTTGTGGTGCCGCTTCTTGTGCCACGGGTCGGGGAAGAACACATGGACGCCGGCGAGTGAGGTCGGCGCGATCATCTGCTCGAGCACTTCGACCGCGTCGTGCTGGATCAGCCGCAGGTTCGTGAGCCCGCTTTCGCCGATGCGCTTGAGCAGTGCGCCGACGCCCGGCGTGTGGACCTCGACGCCGATGAAGTCCGTGTCGGGCAGCGCGTGTGCGATCGCCGCCGTCGCATCGCCCATGCCGAAGCCGATCTCCAGCACGTGCGGCGCATGGCGGCCGAACGCCGCGTCGAAGTCCATGGGCTGCGCCGCGTAGGGCAGCACGTAGCGCGGGCCGAGCTCGGCCAGCGCGCGCGCCTGCCCGGGGCCCATGCGGCCGGCACGCACGACGAAGCTGCGGATGCTGCGCGGATGGGAGGGCGGATCGGAGGGCGAGGGGTTCGGCGCGTCGGCCATGGCGAGGGAAGAGCGATCAACACGAAGCGCGCGGATTGTGCCCGACGTCGCGCCGTGCCGGCACGGTTCCGATGACCGTGCGATGACGCCTCGCAATTGCTCACAACAAATCGTGTGCAGCACGTCATGCACCGGTCATCGCGTATCCCTAACGTGCGCCGCGCAGCACCGAACGACACGTTGCGCCAACGAACTTCGATCACCTTCACGCAAGGCCACCTCCATGAGCAACCAAGACCGTCGTCACTTTCTTCGCGCCGTTGCCGGCGCGGCCGGCGCCACCGCGGCGATGACCAGCTTCCCGCCGGCGATCGCGCGGGCGCTCGCGATTCCGGCGAACCGGCGCACCGGGACGATCCGCGATGTCGAGCACATCGTGATCCTGATGCAGGAGAACCGTTCGTTCGACCACTACTTCGGCACGCTGAACGGCGTGCGCGGCTTTGCCGACCGCTTCCCGATCCCGGTGCCGGACCAGCCCGGCATCGTCGGCAAGACGGTCTGGACGCAGCCGAACCAGGTGGCCGGCGGGTTGCCGGCGGCGATCGCGCCGTTCCGGCTGAACACGCAGCAGAACTTCCCGGTGATGCGAGTCGAAGGCACGCCGCACTCGTGGGCCGACGCGCAGCTCGCGTGGGACCAGGGCCACATGAACAACTGGCCGCGCTACAAGGCGAACCACTCGATGGGCCACTACGCGCAGGCCGACCTGCCGTTCCAGTGGGCGCTGGTCAACGCGTTCACGATCTGCGACGCGTACCACTGCTCGTCGCAGACCGGCACCAACACGAACCGCCTGTTCCTGTGGACCGGCACGAACGATCCGCTCGGCAAGGGCAACGGCCCGGCGACCTACAACGACTACGACTGGTTCGACTCCGACCCCGGCAACAACGGCGGCTACACCTGGACCACCTACACCGAGCGTCTCGAAGCTGCCGGCATCAGCTGGCAGGTCTACGAGAACATGGACGACAACTTCACCGACAACCCGCTGGCCGGCTTCCAGAGCTTCCGCGCCGCGTGGTTCAACAAGCCCGGCGCCTCGGCCTCGCTGAAGGCGCGCGGCGTCAGCACGCGCGACCTGGACAAGCTCAAGGAGGACGTGCTCGCCGACAAGCTGCCGCAGGTCTCGTGGATCGTCGCGACGGCCGAGGGCTCGGAGCACCCGGGCCCGTCGAGCCCGGCACAAGGCGCCGACTACACCGCGAAGGTGCTGGAGGCGCTGACCGCGAACCCGGAGGTCTGGAGCAAGACCGTGCTGTTCCTCAACTTCGACGAAAACGACGGCTTCTTCGACCATGTACCGCCGCCCGCGGCGCCGTCCTACGTTACGTACGACGCCGATCCGGACAAGGCCGTGCTCGCGGGCGCGTCGACCGTGGACACGACCGGCGAGTACCACGAAGTGATCGTGCCGTACCGCAGCAGCGCGCTCGAGCTGTCGCTGAAGCATCGCCCGTACGGCCTCGGGCCGCGCGTGCCGATGTACGTGATCTCGCCGTGGAGCAAGGGCGGCTGGGTCAACTCGGAGGTGTTCGACCACACCTCGGTCGTGCGTTTCATCGAGAAGCGCTTCGGGGTGCGCGAGCCCAACATCACGGCCTGGCGGCGTGCGGTCTGCGGCGACCTGACCTCGGCATTCAACTTCGCCGACCCGGACAACACCGCGTTCTTCCAGAACCTGCCGGCGACGCTGGCGCTCGCGAACCAGGCGCGTGCGCTGCCCGGCCGCACGCTGCCCACGGTGCCGGCCCAGACCGTGCTGCCGGTGCAGGCCGATGGCGTGCGCCCATCGTGCGCGCTCCCGTATGAATTCGCGGTCAACAGCAAGGTGGTCTCGCGCTGGCATCCGGATCGCGCGGCGAGCGCGAAGATCCACCTGAGCTTTGTCAACAGCGGGCGCAGCGGCGCGGTGTTCCACGTCTACGACCGGCTGCGGCTGGCCGAGCTGCCGCGGCGCTACACCGTCGGCGCCGGCAAGCGCCTGTCCGACACCTGGCTGCCGGCCGCGGGCGGCGCCTACGACCTGTGGGTGCTGGGGCCGAACGGCTTTCATCGCCACTACACCGGCGATGTCGACGGCGTCGACGATGAGGGCGTGCGCCGCGGCAACGGTGTCGGCTGCCCGAACCCGGACGTGCAGGTCGAATGCGATGCGCGCAGCGGCGAGCTGGTCGTGCGCTTCTTCAACGGCGGCCACGCCGCCGCGCACTTCGTGCTCGAGGCGAACCGCTACTTCGTTGCGACGAAGGCGCGGTACCACGTGGTCGAGCGCGGCGAGAACGTGATCCGCCTGCCGCTGGCCGGCAGCAACTACTGGTACGACTTCAGCGTGCGTGTGACCAACCTGGCCGGCTTCAGCCGGCGCTTCGCCGGGCGGCTCGAGACGGGCCTGCCGTCGGTCAGCGATCCGGCGATGTACGGGCCGGCAGTCGGCGACCAGTACAAGGTCAACGGCTGAGCAGACCGACAAGAAGCGTTCAACAACGAGGGCTCTCTTTCGCGGTCCTTGCGTCGGTAACAGCGCGTTGCGCAGATCCCCAGATTTCAGGGTGCTGCGCCGCGCGCTGCGCTGCTAGGCTCGCCGCGTGTTGACTGCCCGCACCCTTCGTCTGTTGGTCTGCGCCGTGGCGCTGGCCTGGATGTGTGCGGGCACGGGGGAGGTCGTCGCGAAATCGGCGCGCCAGCGCGGTGCGGCCGCGGCCTCCGGCGTGCCGGGGCCGGTGGCCGGCGCGATCGGCGCGTCGGGCCTGCCGCTGAGGAGCTTCGGCTTCTATGCGCGGGAGGTCGGCGGCAGCGAACGCACGCTCGCCGCGCTGAATGCCGACACGCCGTACACGATGGCCTCGACCACCAAGGTCGTGACCTCGCTCGCGGCGCTGGACCTGCTGGGCCCGTACTACCGCTGGCGCACGTCGGCGTACGCGATGGGGCCCATCGTGCGCGGCCGGCTGCTCGGCGATCTGCTGATCGTCGGCGGCGGCAACGCGCAGCTCACGTCTTCCGAGCTGCAGGCCTGGTTCACGCGGATGCGCGAGCAGGGGCTGGAGGACATCCAGGGCGACATCGTGCTCGACCGCTTCGCGTTCGACCTGAGCGACGCGGACCACCTGCACACGCCCGCGCAGTCGGCTTATCAACCGCGCCATGTCTGGCCGGCGGCGCTGACGCTGGACGAAGGCCGGCTCGGCATCACGGTCGCGGCGGCGCGCGGAGCCCGGCGCGTGGGGCTGTCGCTGAAGCCGGAGTTGAGCGACGTCACGCTGATCAACCGGGTCGCGTCCGGCGCCGGCTGCGAGGTCAGCGCGCGCTGGGACGAAAGCGCCGACGGTCCGGGCGGCGTGGCGCGTATCGTCGTGCGCGGGAGCTGGAGCGCGGCCTGCGGCACGCGCACGGTCGAGTTCATCCCGCCGCCGCACAGCGGCTATGCGGCCCGCGCGCTGCCGGCGATGTGGGCCAAGGCCGGCGGCATCCTGCGCGGGCGCGTGGTTGCTTCCGACAAGCCGCTGGGCGACAAGGCGCTGCCGACCGGCCCGGACGGCGAGGCGCTGCAGCCGCTGTCGTTCCAGCGCTCGAAGCCGTTGCCCGAGCTGGTGCGCGACATCAACAAGACCAGCGACAACATGGCGGCGCGCAACCTGATGCTGTCGCTGTCGCCCGGCTTTCCCGAGCGCCCGGCGACGCTCGCCGGTGCGCAGAAGATCATGCGGATGTGGCTGCGCGACCAAGGCATTGCCGACGGCGACATCGAGGTCGAGAACGGCTCGGGTCTGTCGCATTCCGAACGCGCAAAGCCGCGCGCGCTGGTGGAGCTGCTGCGCAAGGGCTGGCATGCCGATCAATCCGAGGCGTTCCTCGATTCGCTGCCGGTCGCCGGCGTCGACGGCACGCTCGCGAACCGCCTGGTCGGCGGCAAGGCGCAAGGGCGCGCGTTCCTGAAGACCGGCACGCTGAACGACACCTGTGCGCTGGCCGGTTATGTGCGCGCGCTGAGCGGCCGGCTGTACGCGGTGTCGGCGATGGTGAACCACGCCGGCGGCGCGGCCGCGGGGCGTCCGGCGCTCGATGCGTTCATCGAGTGGGTGGCGCGCAACGGTTGAGACGACGACCGCGCTGCCCAAGCAGCGGCTCAGGCCCTGGCCTGCCGCGAAGCATGGGTCAGGTTCTTGGCGTGGCGATAGGCATGCAGCAACGCGGCCTTCGCTTCGTCGACCAGCGCGTGGCGGCGCACGGCCGAGGGCTGCAGGCCCATCTGGCGCAGGCGCTGGTTGACGCGGTGGGCGTCGGTCCAGACGTCCGACGTGTGCGTGCGGAACGTCATCGCGAGCGAAACCGACAGTGCCGGTCCCGTGTAGACCAGATGCGGCGCGATGAACGGGTGGTGCACGCCCAGCCCCGGTGCTAGATCGAACTTCGCCGCCTTGGCCTCGAACGACGGCTTGTAGGTGGGCCGGTCGCCGTCGTAGGCGAGCAACCTGTCGCGCTGTTCGGGGGTCATGATCTCGTCGTCCTGCGGGTCCCACAGGAAGACCGTCTTGGTCCCTCGAATTTGCAGCAGGAAGTTCATCTCGCGGTCCATATGGTACGGGGTCACCGCACCGCGCGCCGAGATGAAGACGTAAGTGGCGTACCAGGTGACGTGCGGATCCTGCGCACGGATCTGCAGGCCGATTTCTGCGAGCAGCGCCTCGATCACCGGCCGGTACTGCGGATCGTACTCAGGGTTGCTGATGACGATGTAGCCCTCCAGCTCCTCCAGGCGCTCCGTCAGATCGTTCAGCGAGAGGCCGCCGTTGTAGCGCGGGACCGACGTGTCGAACTCGGTGTCGATCGGCACCTTGCCGACCCGGCAACCGACGCGCTTCGGGTCCATCCGGCGACACAGCGCGAACAGCGCGGGAAGGTCGAAGAGTTCGTGCTGTGCCAACCGGTGTTTCACCAGGAACCCGGCGCGGTTGTATGAGTTGCGCACAACGGGTGGATCGAGCTCTATCCACCGGGGGGCTCGGCTGCTGCGGGATCTGCTGAGCAGCTCATCGTATTCGCGACGCGAGAGGGACCGGCCGAGGGCGAACGTTTCCTGCACGATGTTCTCCGTCTGACTCGGCACCAGGCACGAGGTGTGCCCCACTGTACACCCGGTGAAGTTGCATACGGCATCACCGCGGCGCGCCGTGTCCCTTACTCATGGGATGTCGGATATGCAGGGTTTCAGTAAGCGGCGCCGCAATGAACAGCAGTATGCTGGCCTCGACGATCGAGAGGAGCAGTTCATGCCTCATGCCGTGTTGCGTCAAATCGTCCGCAGCGTGCTGCCGGAAGCCGTGCTGCGCATGCGCTACCAGCGGTACTTCTTTCGCACCAGGCCGGCCATCGGCTACATGCAGTTCGGCAAGTTCGCGTCGGCCGACGAGGCACAGGATCTGTTGCGATCCAACGGGCAGGATGGACGCTACGCGATGGATCAGGAGCAGTGGGCGGTCGAGCGAACGGTCCAGTATTTCGCCCATGACTATCCGGTGCTGTACTGGCTGAGCCGGTTGATCGAGCCGGGCAGCCGGCTGGTCGATCTCGGGGGCGCGACCGGCGTCACCTATCGGCTGTTCAAGTCCAGGCTGCAGTTGCCGGCTGACTTCGAATGGCAGGTCAACGAGTTGCCCGAGGTGATCGAGTACGCGCGCCGCGCCGTCGAACGCGAGTCCGTGCCGCATCTGTCGTTCACCGACGACTGGCGGGCCATCGACAGGGCGGCGATCGTGCTGTCCGCCGGGGCGGTGCAATTCTTTCCCCGGCCGCTGTCGGCGATGCTGGCCGAGGTGCACGACCGTCCGGCGGATGTGATCGTCAACCGCATCCCGCTGACCGAGAACGGAACGACCTTCTACACGCTGCAGAACACAGGGCGCTCGATCGCGCCGATGCGGGTCGAGTCGCGCTCGGGGTTCATCGCGGACCTGGCCGGGCTGGACTACGAACTGGTCGACGAATGGAAGTGCCTCGAGAATTCGCTGGACGTTCCGTTCCATCACGAATGCGACCTGACGTACTTTCGAGGGTATTACTTCCGCCTTCGGCAGCGTGGGTCCGCCAGCGGAGTTGCCCGCACGGCGCCGGAGCCGGAGCGCATCGACCGGCCGCGACGCGAGCGCGACGCGCAGGCGCCGAGGCTGCGCCGGCATCCGGTGCTGCATCCGGCGATGGGCGCGCGCGACGCGGCCCGACATTCCTCGAACGGTGCGGCACGCGCCGTCGGCCATTCGGCCACCCAGCCTCGAAGCCACGCGGCACGACAGGAGACCTGGCCGGCGTGTCGCGTGACGGGCCGAACGCGATCCGAACGGGGCGGCCGGCGAGCCTGACCGACCGTGTCCGGCCCGCCGCGCCGGCCGGACCCCCTGCATCCTGGTGATTCGCACAAGGCGGACGACTCCCTAGACTGCCGCTCGCCGCGGCAAGCCCAGCCGCACCTATGGGAGATCGGGATGGCGGTGGGGAGGATTCAGCAAGCGCTGAATGGCATCGGCAATCTGCCGGGGCTCAGACAGATGCGGATGCGCAGTTTCGATGCCGCATTCGCCGCGGGCCTGCGCGTGGGATGCTTCCGCGGCGTGTTCGCGACGTCGGCCGAGGCAGCCAGTGCGGCGCCGCCCACGCGGCCGCTGGGATACGACCACGACGACGCGGCCGCGATGTACCGCGACCGGCTGAACCGTGTCTACCCGGCCGACTACCCGATGATGGTGTGGCTCAAGAACGCGTTCGCCGACGGCGCCCGCTCCGTCTACGACCTCGGCGGCCACATCGGCATCGCGTACTACGCGTACCAGCACATCATCGAGTTCCCGAACGACGTGTCGTGGACCGTTCACGACGTGCCCGCCGTGCTCGAATCCGGACGCCGCGAGGCCCAGCAGCGTGATCCGGCGCGCCGCCTCAGCTTCTCGGACCGCCACGATGCAGCGTCCGGCGTGGACGTGCTCTTCACGGCCGGCTGCCTGCAGTATCTCGAGGACACGCTCGCGCAGCGTGTGGCCGCGTTGCAAGTCAAGCCGACCTGGCTGTTCGTCAACCTGCTGCCGCTGCACGAACGCCGCGCCTACTGGACCGTGCAGAGCATCGGCACGGCGTTCTGTCCATATCGCATCCAGCACACGAAGACCTTCTTCAGCGACCTCCAGGCGTTGGGCTATGACGTGCTCGACACCTGGGAGAACCCTGAAAAGGAGTGCTGGATCGCGTTCGACCCGGACCATTCGCTCGATCGCTACCACGGTGCGGCCTTGCGGCTGCGGTCCTGACCCCGGCCTCGTCGCGGTTCGCGGTGTGACCCCTGGGCTCGAGCACGCAAACCGATCGCGTACACTCGCGCCCATCGCGGGCGTAGCTCAATGGCAGAGCTGAAGCTTCCCAAGCTTAAGACGAGGGTTCGATTCCCTTCGCCCGCTCCACGTCCCTCCGACCGTTGACCGGTCGGGACTGTCGTCGAATCGGATTCGGACCTCGTGCACCTCGGGAGGCTGATCGTCGCCGCCGCAGCGGC
>DATCSE010000109.1:0-3523 GCA_036568605.1 Burkholderiaceae bacterium
GCGCAACCGCGCTCAGCGCCTCGGCGCCGTTGGAAGCCGTGGTCACGCAGCGCAACGGCAGCGATGCGCAGGAGATCAGCCGCGCAAGGCCCTCGCGGACGGCAAGTTGGTCATCGACCACCAGAACGCCGACGGCGTCCACAGGCGTGTCGGGTTCGGGTGTGATGGGCAACGAGGACATGGTTTCATGCTAGGCAAGCGCTGCAGGCAGCGCATGGGAGGAGCGGCCATCCGCGAGGGGGAGATTGCTCCCGGGCATGGCACGCAATCGCGACGGGTCGGGTGGTTGTCCGCCGTCAATAGACCAGCGGCAGCAGGCGCCAGCGCACGCGCTGCTGGTAGTGCCGGTATTCACCGCTGGCCGCCGCGAGCACCGCCTCTTCGCGCTGAATGCGGATCACCTGCGCGACATACAGCAGGCCCAGCACGGCCGCATTGCGCCACGAGAAGTTGGCGAGCAGGAAGCCGATGTGCCCGATGAGGTAGCCGAGATAGATCGGATGCCGCACGATCCGATACGGACCCGCCATCACCAGGCCGCGGCGTGCCGGCAGCAGTCCGAACGAGCGGCCGAGGAAGACCTTCGCGGTGAACTGCCAGGCCATGCTGGCCAGTTGCAAGCCGACGCCAACCGATTCGGCTGCGAGCCTCGTCGTGCCCTGGTCATGGAGCAGCGCGACGGCGCAACACGCGTAGACCGTGGCGACCATCGCCATGGGCGACAGATCACGCTGGATCGCGCGGCGCGCCAGCAGCACCAGCATCAGCGTGTAGACCTCGGAGACGAGCAGCAGCAGCACGGTCCAGCGGCTGTGGTCGAGCATCCACGCATGTCCCCAGCGGACGACGACCAGCGTCAACAGCAGCAACGCGAAGCCGCGCAGCAGCCATTCGGTCAACCGGCCTTCGGCGGCCTGCTCGGATGCCGGGGTGTCGTTGTTCATTGCTGCTCCCAGAAATGGCGCCACTCGGTGCCCATGTTGTCGTCGGTGACCAGGCGTTGGCCTGCGGTGCGTTCGAGCACATGCGGGCACGGCTCGATCCAGTCTTCGGCGCGATGCAGCCGATCGGTCCGGGTCTGCCCCTGCATCGCCATCAGGCGTGCCAGCCCCGCGGCATGCTCGGGTCGCGACAGGTCCAGCATCGAACGGCCGTCGATGCGGTACGCCACCAGCGTGCGCCGCCAGCGCTCGAAGTCCCACGCGATCGGCGTCATCGACAGGACCACGTGGTTCGAGAAGCGCGCACCGTGCGCGAAGGTCGCGCAGCCGGTGCGCTGGACCCGGCTCGAGTCGGTCGTGTTGTAGAACACGATGCCGCCCGGGTTCAGGTGCGCCTTCAGCACCTCGAGGAAATCAGCCGACAGCAAATTGGTCGCGTTGGCCCGGAAGTGGTAGCTCGAGTTCATCACGATCGCGTCGAAGCGACGAGCCGCATTCAGGCGCAGCCAACGGCGGCCATCGTCGGTCACGAGCTTCACCTTGGGGTTGGTCAGCAGCGAGGCGACATCCGAATGGCTGGCAACCAGCCCGGCATAAGCCGGATTGATCTCGACGACCGTCAACGAAGCCACGTCGGGGTTGTGGGCCAGCACCTGGCCCCACGAGCCCGACGCCAGGCCGATCATCAGAACGTCGCGCGGCGCCGGGTGGAACAGGCTCAGCGCGTAGGGGCGCACGATGCCGTTCACGTCGCGGGTCAGCTCGACGTTGAAGTGGCCGTCGTAGACCCCGTTACCGTAGATCGTGCCGCCGCGGTCGACGCTGACGATGCCGCTGCGGTTCTCGACGACCTGCGCGAACGCCGTCTTCGCCTCCGGCGCGCCCTTCCACTGCAGCGCCTCCAGCAGCCGGCCGCTGGCCGGCGGCAGCAGGAGAACGCCGGCGATGGCCGCGCCGACGATCGCCGACGCATGGGCCAGCCGAGCGCGCCGCGTTGCCGCGACCGTCAGGCCAAGCATCAGCGCGCACGCCAGACCCGCAGCGACGAGCAGTTGGCCCAACTGCACCAGCCCGAAGTGATCCATCAGCACGAACCCGGTCAGCACCGAACCCGACACCGCGCCGACGATGTTCGCGAAGTACAGCCAGCCGGTGCGCATGCCGGCCTTCGCATCGGCGGGCACGCCGAGGTGCGCGAGACACGGCAGCACGACGCCCCACTCGCGCGCCAGCAGGTACACGAACAGCAGACCGACGCCCAGGATCGCGCGGTCCAGCCAGGCAAGATGCCCCAGTGCGGGCAGGTACAACGCGCCGATCAGGCTCGCGGCGAACAACGCACGCCGCATGCGACGGAGCAGCCCCGCGCCGTCGAGTGCGGCGCAGGCTTCGCCGCCGACCCGCGCACCCGACGCGAGCCCGACCAGGAAGGCGCCCAGCGTCGTCGCGAACGCAAACGGGCTGCTGCCGGTCGCGTACGACATCGTGCGGAAGAAGAAGATCTCGTACGAAAGCGAGACCAGTCCGCCGGCGCAAGCCATCGCGAGCACCACGCCGAACGGCAACGCTGTGCGCGGCGCCGGCGAAGCGACGCGCGGTGCCGCGTCGATCGCTGCGTATTGCGAGGCTGGCCCGGCGTGCAGATGCGCCAGCGCCGCACCGAGCGCGACCAGCACATTGAACGTCACCGCGACGGACACCGCGCCCTGCATGCCCAGCAGCGGGAACAACACGACCGCGCAGGCCAGGCAGGCAGCGCCGGCGCCCAGCGTGTTGACGTGGTACAGCAGGCCGACCGCCTCGCCGACCTGCCCCGAGCGGCGCACCAGGTGGCCGACCAGCAGCGGCAGCGTGGCGCCCATCAGCAACGTCGGCACGAGCACCAGCGCGAGCGTCACCAACGCGCTCCACGGCAGCGACGCACCCAGCACGAGACCGCCGACCTGCTCGAAGAGCGCCAGCGAGACGATGCCGAACAAGCCAGTCATCGCCTCGATCGCCGCGAGCAGCAGGAGCAGCGGCAGGCCGCGCCGCTTCGACAGCCAGCCGCCGGCCAGGCTGCCCAGGCCGAGGCCCAGCATGAACGCGGTCACGACGATGGTGACCGACTCGATGTTGACGCCGAAGATGCGGAACAGCGCACGCTGCCAGACGAGCTGGTAGATCAGTGCGGGGAAGCCGGAGAAGAAGAACAGCACGCACAGCACGCGAACCTGGCGGTTCGGCTTCGAGCCGGGAACGGCGCGCGGATCCGGCAGCGCGGCGGCCGGTGTGCTCATGGCGACATCGCCTCCAGCTTGGCGACCGGCGCAAGTCGTGCAGCGTCTGGCAAACGCACCGCCCGGCGCCGGCCGAGTGCGATCAGAACGACCACCAGCAGCACGCCGGCCACCACGTCGACGAAGTAGTGGCCGCCGTCGATCGGGGTCGACACCAGCATCGCGAGGTTCAGCGTCGCGAGCACCGGCAGAACGAACTTCGTTCCGCGTACCGCATGGACGAGCAGCACCGCCATCGCCGCATGCAGCGACGGGATCGAGATCAGTCCCTGCATCCGGTCCAGTGCGATCTCGTGCAGCCGG
>DATCSE010000110.1:0-13588 GCA_036568605.1 Burkholderiaceae bacterium
CGGCAAAGTAGGCTCGTGCTTCCGCAGGGTCCAGGTCACCCGCGAAGTCCCGGATGAATGCCGGCTCCGTCAACTGGCCGAAACCATCGGCGGCCCAAACGATGCCGGCAGTCGCGGGCGGCGTGGGGAACCTGCGCGCCATCCTCGGGGGCGGCTGCGCGTCGATCTTCAGGCTGGCCTCGCCGCCGCCTTCGTGTTTCCGCATCTGGGTGACTTCTGCAGGCGCTATCCCGGCATCGATCTGGTGATCGGCACCGGTGACCGTCTGGTGGACCTCGTCCGCGAGGGCGTGGATTGCGTGCTGCGCGGCGGGACGCCACGCGAGTCCGGCCTCGTGGCACGACGCATCGCGACACTTCCCACCTTCACGTGCGGCAGCCGGCGCTACTTCGCCGAGCACGGCAAGCCGCGGACACTGGACCAGCTCCGCGAGCACCAGGCCGTGAACTTCCTCTCGTCGGCTACCGGGCGCAGCTCGCCGTTCGAGTTCGTCGTCGACGGGAAGGTGCAGACGATGACATTGCGCGGCCAGGTCAGCGTCACGACCGCAGAGGCCTATCGTGCGTGCTGCCTCCAGGGGCTAGGATTGATCCAGACGCCGCGGTTCGGCGTCGATGACCTTCTGCGATCCGGCGATCTTGTCGAAGTGCTCTCTGCCTACCGACCGCCTTCGATGCCGATCTCGGTCATGTTTCCTCAGAACCGCCAGCTCACCCCGAGGGTTCGCGTCTTCGTCGACTGGATCGTGGAGCGCTTCGCCACCCTATCCCCCAAGGTCCCCCAGCGCTCTCCCTGATCTCGCCGCCCATTCAAACGCGCAGAATCCCCTCTGCGGCCCGCTCAGGCGCCAGGAGGCCAACATGGCGACGATCAGACTGCTTTGCGCGTGCTTCGCGTTGTTGGCCTGCGGATTCGATCCGGCCATGGCGGCCGACGACCCTCCGGCGAAGCCGCCGCCCAGGCCCGAAAGCACCACCGTCACCACGGTCCAGCCGAACGACGTGCCGGTGCCGCGCGTGTTGCCCCCGTGCGCGCCGGGGAAGTGCCCGTTCCAGGGCCAGAAGGTGACGGTCATTGCCACGAAGAGCGCGATCAGCGTCGCACTGGTCGAAGTGAAGGAGGAGTTCGAGCAGGCCACCGGCGCACAGCTCGAGATTGCGCGCATGCCGGGCGTCGAACACTATCCGACCATCATTTCCGACATGACCAATCACGTTGGCAAGTACGACGCGTCGCTGGCCGGCTCCTGGTGGATAGGCGACATGGTGGCCGGCGGACACTTGCTGTCCTACGACAAGTTCTACGACGACCCGCGCTTTCCGAAGTGGAACATCGACGACGTTCTGCCCGGCCCGCGCAGCCTGCTGTCCTACGGCGGCAAGAAATACATGGTCGCCTACGATCACGACGGCCAGGTCCTGTACTACCGCCGCGACCTGCTGAACGACCCGCGGCACCAGGCGGCATTCAAACAGCGCTACGGCTACGCGTTGGCGGTGCCGCAGACCTGGACGCAACTGCGCGATGCAGCCGAGTACTTCAACGGCCAGGACCTGAATGGCGACAACACACCGGATCACGGCATCGTGCTCGCGCTCAAGCCGGGCAGCCAGGGGATGTTCAACTACATGACCTTGTCGGCCTCGTTCGTCATCGGACCGGCCAACGAGCGGCTGTACTGGTTCGACCCGCAGACGATGAAGCCGCTGATCGACAGCCCCGGCCATGTGCGCGCGCTCGAGACGTTCGTCGAGCTGGTGAAGTTCGGGCCGCGCGAGATGCTCACCTGGGACCACGGCCGCGGCTGGGATCACTTCCTGGCCGGCCGCGCCGCCTTCGCGCTCACCTGGGGTGACCTGGGCGCGCTGGCGCAGCAACCGGGCAGTCAGGTGAAAGGCAAGGTCGGCGCCGCGGCGCCCCCCGGCACGCACGAGTACTACGACGTCGCCCAGGGCCGGTGGCTCAAGACCGAAGCCCTCAACCAGGTGGGCAACACAACGGGCGCCTCCTGGGCGGGCGTCATCTCGAAGTATTCCAAAGCGCCCGAAGCCACCTATTTCCTGCTGGCGCTGCTGGCCACGAAGGAAAAGTCGCAGGTCTACGCCGCGCGCGGCTGGGACGGGATCGACCCGGGCCGCAGGTTCCATTTCCTGCCGCCCGAAGGCACCGGCAGCCTGGAGCCGTACCTGCGCGCGAACTGGGACGAGGCCGACGCACGCGACTACCTGAGCGCGTTTCAGCGCATGTTCGTCAACAAGCTGCAGCTTCCCTATCTGCGCATACCCGGCGCCTACAGCTACTGGCTGGCGCTGGACCTTCGCCTGATGGAAGCGGCCGGCGGACAGATGAGCCCGGCTGCGGCGCTCAAGGCTGCGGCCGTCGATTTCGAAGAGATCACCATACGCCTCGGCCGCGAGCGGCAGCGCGAGTCCTATCGCACGTCGCTGGGCTTCTGACCGCGCACATGGGCCGCGTCCTTCCATTCGCACTTCGAGGCATCGGGACCAAGCTGACCGTCGGCTTCGGGATCCTGGTCGGCTTGGCCCTGCTGGTCGTCGCACTCGCGATCGTGGGCGGCCGCGACGCAACCCGCGACATCGAGGTCAGCGAAGCAGTGCGCGGGCCTGCATCGCTGTCCTCGGCACAGGCGCAGGAGGCGCTGCTCAGCATGCAGCTTCATCTGCGAGGTTTCCTGGTGCTCTCCGACCGGGAGGACATCGCCCAGTACGATCTGGCGCGCCAGGCCTTCGAGAAGGCATTGACATCGCTGGAGAAACTGGCCACCGGCTGGGAGGAGAAGGACCGCGAACACGTGCGGGCCCTGACCCAACGCTATGCACGCTGGAAGCGCCTGCCGCCGCAGTTGTTCGAACTGCACGAGGATGCTCTGCGCAACCGCCCTGCCCTGCGGCTGGCGAGCGTGGAGGTGCAGGCGCAGCGCGTGCGCGTGCTGGCCGAGACCGAGGCGCTGATCGAGCAGCAGAAGGCGCGCCCCGGCGACCGCACCAACCGCGAGACGCTGGCGGCCATCCTCACCTTCCGCAACTCGTTCGACGTGCTCATCACCAACGTGATGGCATTCGGCGCTTCGGGGGAAGGCAACTTCAGGCTGACCTACAGCCCGCAACTCGTCACCAATGCAGCGCTGTGGGACGCCCTCAACGCGCGCCGCCCCTGGCTCACGCCGCAGCAGCGCAGCCATCTGGACCACATCGCGGCGGCACGCGCTGAACTGGCCGAGCTCACGCTGCAGATCCGTGCGATCCAGGACGGCGAGCGCGCCTACGAAGACCTGTACCTCTATCGGACCGAGGTCGTGCCGCAGGCGCGCGTGCTTCTCGATCTGCTGCACCAGGTCACCGCGCGGCAGCAGACGCTGCTGCAGGCCGATCTGTCGCGGGCCCGCGAGAGCCTGGCCCGCTCGCGCGCCTGGACGCTGGCCGGCGGCTTGATCGCGCTCGCGTCCGGGGCGGCGATGGCGTTCCTGCTTCGGCGAAGCATTGTCGGACCGGTGCAGCGCCTGACCGAGGTGGCCGCCCAGGTCGCCGCCGGGGACCTGGCCGTGCGCGCGCACGCCGACGCGCGCGACGAGACGGGCCTGCTGGCGGCAAGCTTCAACACGATGACGGCGCGCCTGGCCGAGACCATCGCGAACCTGGAAGGCGCCTATGGGGAGGCGCGTCACGCGATGAATGCGGCCAAGCTCGCGAACCAGGCCAAGAGCAGCTTCCTGGCCAACATGAGCCACGAGATCCGCACGCCGATGAACGCCATCCTCGGCATGTCGCATCTCGCGTTGCAATGCCGCCTGGATCCGGAGCCGCGCAACTACATCCGCAAGGTACACGCATCGGCCGAGACGCTGCTGGGCGTCATCAACGACATCCTCGATTTCTCCAAGATCGAGGCGGGCAAGCTCGACATCGAGAGCATCGCATTCGATCTCGGCGACGTGGTGAACGGCGTCATCGACGTGCTGAGCGTCAAAGCCGAGGAGAAAGGCCTGGAGCTGCTGCTCGATGCGCCGCCGCAGGTCACGACGGCACTGGTGGGCGACCCGCTGCGGCTGAGCCAGGTGCTGCTCAACCTCGGCAGCAATGCCGCCAAATTCACCCCCGAGGGCGAGATCGTCGTGGCGGTGCGGATGCTTCAGCAGGACGACGCGTCCGTCACGCTGCGCTTCGAGGTTCGCGACACCGGCATCGGCATGAGCACGCAACAGCAGCAGCGCCTGTTCCAAGCCTTCACCCAGGCAGACAGCTCGACCAGCCGTCGTTATGGCGGCACGGGCCTCGGACTGGCGATCAGCCAGCACCTCGTGCGCCTCATGGGGGGCGAGATCGCGCTCGAGAGCGCACCGGGCCGGGGTAGCCGCTTCCACTTCGATCTGCGCTTTGCGGTGCAAGCCGGTCGCGATGCGCAGGCGGCGCGCCGCGACGACGAGGCGCTGCGCGACATCCGTGTGCTGGTCGTGGACGACAACGCATCGGCGCGCGAGGTACTCGCGACGATGAGCGGGGCGCTGGGCATGCGGGTCGACACCGCAGCCGGCGGCGCAGACGCGCTCATTCGCATGGAACAGGCCGACGCCAGCGGCGAGCCGTACGAGCTGCTGTTGCTGGACTGGAAGATGCCCACGATGGATGGCGTGGCCTGTGCACAGGCGCTCGTCGAGCGCGCCGTTCTGCGCCATCCGGCCCCGGTCGTCATCATGGTCACGGCTTTCGGCCGGGAAGAAGTGCTGCAACGGCTGGCCGAGCGGCAGTTGAGCGTCGCCGCCCTGCTGACCAAGCCCGTCACGCCGTCGGCGCTGCTGGATGCCTGCGCCACCGCATTGGGCCGCATGCCGGCGAGCCGGGCCCATGCCGATCGGCGCGAAGCGGCCCCCGTCGACCATCGGGCCGCCCTCGCCGGCGCGAGCATCCTGCTGGTCGAGGACAATGCGTTCAACCAAGAGGTCGCGGTGGCACTGCTGAGCCGCGCCGGCATCGCGGTCACGGTCGCAGGCGACGGGCAGCAAGCGCTGGAGCTGCTGGACCGCGATCGCTTCGATGCGGTGCTGATGGACTGCCAGATGCCCGTGATGGACGGCTACGCCGCGACCAGGGCCCTGCGGCAGCGAACAGCGCTGCAAACGCTGCCCGTCATTGCGATGACCGCCAACGCGATGGTCGGCGACCGCGAGGCCGCGCTGGCCGCGGGCATGAACGACCACATCGCCAAGCCCATCGTCATCGACGAGCTGTTCGCGACGCTCGCGAAATGGGTCCAGCCCGCCAGGCCCGCGGCGGCGGGCGATGCCGGCCGGCGTGCCGGCCTGTCCGTCGAGCCTGACGCCATCGATACGCGCAGTGGACTGGCCAATACCGGGGGCGACAGCGACTTCTATCGCCGCCTGCTCGGCATGTTCTGCCGACGCGAGGTCGACTTCGTGCAGCGATTCCGCGACGCACGCGCTGCGGGCGACCGGTCCACCTCGATGCGCGCCGTCCACGATCTGAAGAGCGCGGCCGGCACGCTCGGCATGCATGCGCTCATGGACGCGGCGGCCGCGCTGGAGCGCGATTGCGCTCGCGAAGCACCGGCCAGCGAAGTCGACGCCAGCTTGCAAACGGTCACGGACAAGCTCGACGATGCCATCGACCAGGTGCTGGCATTCGACAGCGCACGCGCCGCGTGAGCAAGCGCCTCACGCGGCGGCGTCGACGGGGAACGTGACGACGACGCTGGTCCCGCCGCCCGTTCGCGTTCGCACATCGAGCCGGCCGTGGAGCATTTGCGCACGCTCGCGCATGCCTTGCAGGCCCATGGACTTGGCACCGATGTCGCCGGGGTCGAAGCCCAGGCCATCGTCATCCACCGTCAGCACACAGGCACCGGGCCGCAGCTGCAGCGACACGTGCACGTGATGGGCGCGCGCGTGCCGGCCGATGTTGGTCAACGACTCCTGCACCAGCCGGAATACGGTGCTGGTCTGTCCGGGGTCGAGATCGGTGAGCCGTTCGTCGATCTCCAGATCGCAGTCGACGCCGCTGGACGCCTGGAATTCGGCCACCAGCCATTCCAGCGCAGGCTTGATGCCCAAGTCCAGCACGGTCGGCCGCAGCCGGAGCACCAGGTCTCTCACCAGCTCGATGACGCCGTCGATGGACTCCTGTATCGCATGCACCTTCTCACGAAGCTGCGGGTTGTCGGCACCCCAGCGCATGCGCACGAACGACAGTTCCATGCGAACCGCGGACAGGCGCTGGCCCAGCTCGTCGTGCAGCTCGCGCGCGATGTGCTTGCGCTCGTCTTCGCGCGCCTCTTCCCGCTTGATGAACGCTTCCTGCTCGCGCGCGGCGATCTGCTCGCGCAGCCGCTCGTTCTGCTCGGCCTGCGACTTTCGCAAAGCGTCCAGCTTCAGGTGCGTCTCGACCCGCGTCGCCACTTCGGGCGCGTTCAGCGGCTTGGTCACATAGTCGACCGCACCGATGCGAAATCCCTCGATCTTGTCGTCGGTCGCGGTCAGCGCCGTCATGAAGATGACCGGGATGTCACGCGTCGCCTCGCGCTGCTTCAGCCGCCGGCACGTCTCGAATCCGTCGATGCCGGGCATCACGACATCCAGCAGGATCAGATCGGGGCGCGCCAGCTCCGCGCGTTCGACGGCCTCCTCTCCGCTGTTGACCGCCAGCACGATCATGCCGCGCTTCGCGAGCTGCGAGGCGATGATTTCCAGATTCATCGGCACGTCGTCGACGAGCAGGACCGTGCGGGCCGCACGCTCCGTGTCGTTCGCCGTGCTTGCTGCCATGGCCGCGATCCTGTCGTCTTCAGCTGGTCCTGAGGAACAGGATACGCTCACTCGACTCGGCCTGGCCCACGAGAGCGAGGGGTAGGAACGACACCAGGTCTTCGCACGCAGCGCAGAAGGCGTACGCCCAACGAGCACGGCACGGTTCCGTCGGCGCGGCAAGCTGCCTGCGGCATGGCGTCCTCCCGCTCGCAGCTTAGGCGGACACGTTCGCCCAGGCGGCGCTGTCCTGCGCGCCGCGGTCGGCTTCGACGCGTGCCTTGAGGTCGGCCGCCAAAGCGTGATCGGGATTCTGATCGAGGATCACCTGCAGGATGTGCAGTGCTTCGCTGCGGCCGTGTTCTTCGGCGGCGCGCGACGCGAGGTCGAGCATCCGTGCCGTCCACGCATCCTCGTCCACGGCGCGGGCGTTTGCGTCCCCGGTGTCGGCCAGCAGGCGCAGCAGCCTCGCGGCCAGGCGCCGGCCGAGTGCCGTGGGCGACCGGTCTTGCATGATGCCTTCGGTCCGGGCCGCAGGCGTCACCAGCCCATACGCCAGTGCCAAGGTCTCATGGCGGCGCGTCAGCGCGGCGAACAGGACGTGCGCGCCGGGGCTGCGCTTGACGATCGCGGCGGCAATGGCTTCTGGCGTCGCGGCCGCGGCGGCATCGATGGCCGCCTGCACCTCGGCCGTGGGCATGCGCTTCAGCCTGGCGTGCACCGCGAGCGTGTAGCCCACGACTTCCAGCGGGTAGCCGAGGTCGCGATCGGCGACGCCGGCTTCCGGTTTCGCGCCCGGCAGCGGCACGACGGCCAGTGGGCAATCCTGCGCCGCGTGCAGCTCCGACAGCAGCGCCGCAGCGGCATCGTCCTCGAGCTCCACGTCCGTATCGGCCAGCAGCCGATAGCCCTTGCCGTAGACGGTCTGAACCCGCACCGGGTGCGTCTTGCTGCGCCGCATCGCCTGGCGGATCTTGGCGATCGCCTGTGCGATCACTTCCGGCGACGCCGCCGCCATGCGCCACACGCTGTCCAGCAGTTCGTCCTGCGCGACCACGCGATGACGATTGCGGTACAGGTGCACGAGCACGTCGAACGGCTTCGGCGCGAGCGTCTGACGCCGCCCGTCGACCCACAGCTCCCGGCGCTCCACGTCGAGCAGGTAGCCGGCGAAACGGTACTGCCGACGCATCGCGGCGTCGGGCGGCGGCATCGGCATCGGAGCCTCGCGCTGGACCTCGCCGGGCCCCGCCGATGACTCCTGCCCCAGCCGCCGGAAGAGCGGCTGTGCAGCGGGCGCGGTGGCGAGCCGCGCCAGCAGCGACTGGGCTTCGGGTTCCTGCTGGCGCCGGCGCGCCAGCAACGCGCGCGGGTACAGCAGGTTCGCGGCGGTGGTCTCGTCCTGCAGGTGCGCCTGGACGTCTGCGCGGTCGAGTTCCGCCTGGGCGGCGGGCAGGCGCCCGCTGCACACGAGCGCCTCGACGAGCCAGGGCAGCAGCGGCGCCTCGGCCATGCGGTTGCCTTGGCGACGGCATTCGGCCGCGGCCCGGAGGAAACAGTCGGCTGCCTCGTCGACACGGCCGGCCGCCATGGCCGCGTGTCCGCGGGCCTGCCAGAGGTAGCCCTCATCCTGCCCTTCGGCGGGCTGCGGCAGCAGCGACAGCAGCTCCGCCGCCGCATCCGGACGACCTCGCTGGCGATGGACCAGGCAGTGGATGTTGATCACGGTGCGGAACAGCTTCGCCGGCGCCTCGATGGCCAGTGCGGTGGCGGTCGCCTCCTCCGCGCAGGCGCGTGCCTCCTCCAGCCGGTCCGCGTAGACCAGCTCCCCGGCCAGATTGAGACACACGCTCACGAGCACGGTGTTGGCATTGAGCCTGCGTGCAACGCTCGCGAGCTTTCGGTTCCAGCGGATGGACTGCTCGGCATGGCCGGACAGCGAGCTCATGACCGCGCGCAGCCACAGCACGTTCAGCAGGCCCCATTGGCTTCCGATGCGCGTGAAGATCGTCTGCGCCTCGTCCAGTCGCGTCTGCACGGAATGCAGCTCGCCGAGGCGGCACCCGACGGATGCCAGCAGCATCAAGATCTGACCCTGCCAGTACGGCGGCATGCAGTGGCGACCCAGCACGAGGGCCTGCTCCAGGCTCTGCGCGCCCTCGCGCAACTGTCCTTTCACGTTGTGCAGCGTCCCGATCCACTGGCGCACTTGTGCTTCGAGAGCCTTGTCGCCGTCGCGTCTTGCGGCCTCCAGCAGCCGTTGCGCGCTGGCCGGCCCATCGTCGCTCCCGCAGATGGCCTGGGCACGCAGCAGTTCCAGATCGAGGCGCGGGAAGCGAGGGTCCAGTCGCTGCAGCAGGCCCAGGGCCCGCAGCGCGGCAACATGGCGCTGTTCCGCTGCAGCGTGCTTGGCCCGTGCGAACAACTCGATGGACAACGGCGAGCAGCCGCGCAGCCCGTCGGCCGATGCGCGGCGATCGCCGGACGCGAGCAGCGTCTGCCGCAAGGCCTCGATGGCGGGAGGCACGAGCCCGGCAGGCGACGCGGCGCGGATCGGAAGGGCGGTGGTCTCGTCGCGGTCGTCGTCGTGAACCTGCAGATCGAGCGCGAGCTCGCGGCCTTCGACCTTCAATGAACCGACGACGGCATAGCGTGCGCCGGCGGCTCGCAACATCTGCAGCATCCGGACATGCTCTCGGGGCCAGGACGCGTTCAGCGACTGCGCGTCCTGAACCTGCAGGCGCGGGTCGATCGACAGCCCGTGCGCGATACAGGCGACCAGCCCGTTCGCCGCCCAACGCAGGCTGGGTCGCCCGGTGTGATCGCGCAAAGGGCCGATGATCAACGACGGGATGCCGTCGCGCAACGAACCCGCCGCAGCCGGCTCGGGTGCCGATGGCGATGGCGATGCCGATGCCGATGTCGAGGGAACGTCGAACATGTAGCCGACGCGCGGGATCGAGCGGATGATCGGCTGCGGCCCGTCATCGCCGATGGCCAGCCGTGCCGAACGGACCGCCTGCCGCAGCGCGGCTTCGGTGGCCGCCCCCTCCGGACGAAGCGCGGCCAGCAGCTCTTCCTTCGTGACCACTCGATGGCGAAAGCGTGCCAGTTTCTCCAGCACGCGCCACGCCCGCGGCTCGACCTTGACCGGCTCCCCGTGGCGAAGCACACGCCCTCTAAGCAGGTCGAGCGACCCGCCGGGCAGCGTGATGACGAGTTCGCTCATGGCGCCGGGATTTGCCCGAGCCGCCGCGCGGCATCAGGGGACAGGGTGAAGGACGGGCGTTGCATTGTGGGCATCCGGTCTTTGGGCTTCCGGCATGCGCGCTCGAGGGCGAAGGGGCGCCGCGGGACCGGGACGCCTATCGTGCCTTCGGCAACAGGCCGAAGAGCCTCGATTGTTGCGCAAGCGCATACGCACACTTCGTAACTCCGGTCGTCACAAGTCGATCATGAATGCGCGCAACTGCCTGTCGACACTGCGGCGCCATGGAACTCACCCACCTCCGCTCGCGCCGGCACGCCGGCGCCATCCGCACGCCGTTGTCGCACATCATGGCCCTGCTACTGGACGCCACCCCACGAAAGACCGAGACGCTGGCGCATCGCGTGCCGGGCCTGCACGGCGACCGCGCCGCGGGACAGCCGGCGGATCGCCGGATGCACGTCGCGTGGCCGGGCCTGTCGGCCTGCCTGGTGGCGCTGCTGGCGGCCTGCGGCGGCGGAGGCGGCAGCGCCTCCACGGACTCCTCGGCGACCGCGGGAGGGCCGTCTGCACCGGCGGCCGCCGCGCCATCGGGCAACAACAGCGCGACGGCCGGCGACCCGGGGGCCCCGGCCACGTCGACGGCACCCGCCACGCCGGCCGATCCGGCCACACCGCCTGCCGGCACGTCGACGGAACCCGGCGCCACGTCAGCCGCGCCAGTTGCAACGACCACGCCAGTTGCCACGACCACGCCAGCCGCCACCGCCACGCCTGCGGCACCGTCGACACCGGTCGCCGATGCACCGGTCGCCGATGCAAAGGGCGGCAATGCAACGGGCGGCAGCGCGCAGGGCACCACCTGGACCAATGCGAAGTTCGGCGGCGGTGGCTACGTCACCGGCCTGATCTTCCACCCGACGTCCGCGAACGTCCTGTACGCACGCACCGATGTCGGCGGCGCCTACCGCTGGAATCAGGCCGCGATGGCCTGGGTGCCGATCACCGACGGGATCAGCGGCCCCGACAACTTCCATCACGGCGTCGAGAGCATCGCGCTGGACCCGAACAACGACCAGCTCGTCTACATGGTCACCGGCATGTACAACTCGGCCGATGCCACGGCCCGGCTGTACACCTCGAGCGACCGCGGCAGCCATTGGACCTACGTCGGCCTGCCGTTCTCCGCGGGCGGCAACAACAACGGCCGGGCCATCGGCGAACGCCTGATGGTCGACCCGAACAAGCCGGCTACGCTGTTCTTCGGCTCGCGCACGGCCGGCCTGTGGAAGAGCACGGACTCGGGCGCCACGTGGGCCCAGGTCAGCTCGCTGTCGGCGACCAAGATGACGTCCGACCAGATCAATGCGTCGGGCATGATGGGTGTCGAGCTGGTGGTCTACGACACCGGCACCAAGGGCACGGGCACGGCGACCCAGACCCTCTACGCCGCCATCGCGCCGGATTACGTCAGCGTGGCCGGCCTGAGCTCGAACCTGTACAAGTCGACCAACGGCGGCACCTCGTGGAGCCCGGTCACGACGCCGGTCTCCGGCTACCACATTCCGCACATGGTGCGCGCGGCCGACGGCAAGTTCTACGTGGTGTTCACGCAAGGCGCCGGTCCGAGTTCGCCCGGCCCTGCCCGCCTCTACAAGTTCGACGGCAGCAACTGGACCTTGCTCAACAGCAACGACTCCGCCGGCTACGGCGGCCTGTCCGTCTACGGCACCGGCTCGAGCGCCCGCATTGCGCTGGGCGTGACGAACACCTGGGGCAACTGGAACGGCCAGAAGATCGTCCAGCTGTCCGACGATGGCGGCAGCACCTGGCGCGAAATCGCGGCCACCATGCCGCACACGCCGGCCGACGATGGCTTCTCCGGATGGATAGACGACGTCGAGATCGATCCATCCAACCGTGACCGCGTGCTGCACGTCTACGGCGGGGGCATCTGGGAAACGCGCAATGCCTCCTCGTCCACGCCGAGCTGGACATTCGACGTCGATGGCCTCGAAGAGACCTGTCCGCTGGCGCTCACCACGCCGCCGGCCGGAGCGCCGTACCAGGTGATCTACGCATCGGGCGACGTCGGCACCTGGGTCTACACGGACCTCGCGAAGAAGCCGACCCAGGGACCCTACAACCAATGGAGCAATGGCAACTCCGCCGACGTGGCGTGGTCCGATCCGCTCTACATCGCCGGCGTCGGCGTGTTGAACGGCGGGAGCAACAACGGAACAGGCTTCTGGTCGGGCGACGGCGGCAAGACTTGGGCAACCTTCGCCACGTTCCCTTCCGGCGGCGCGGCCAACACGAGCGAAGCGTCGAACGTCGCGGTCACCGGGCGCAACAAGGCGATCTGGGCGCCGGCCGATTCGGTGCCGTCCTACACCACCGACAACGGCGCGACCTGGACCGCGACCAACCTGCCGGCGCTCACGCCCATCAGCGGGTTCCCTCGCAGCTATCGCCTGGCCGCTGATCGCAAGAACCCGAACAAGGTCTACGCGTACGACTCGGGCGGCGCCTGGTGGGGCACGGCGGGCAAGGTCTATGTCTCGACGGACGGCGGACACACCTTCACGCTGAGCCAGGGCTCGGTGTCGGCGAATCTGCGTGCCAATCCCTTCGGGACCACCTCGCTGGCAGTCAACCCCAACGTCGAGGGCGACGTGTGGCTGGCCGACGGCAACACCGTGTACCACTCGGTGGACTCGGGTGCGAGCTGGACCAAGCTGAACAACTTCGCGTCCATCTGGGGCAGCCACCAGACCTGGCAGTGGCCTGACGCGCAGGGCGCCAGCGTCGTGGCGCTGGGCAAGGCCAAGAGCGGCGCCTCGTACTCCGCCGCGGTCTACGTGGTGGGCGTGATCAACAGCGTGTGGGGCGTGTACCGCTCCGACGACGCCGGCGCCACCTGGACACGCTTCAACGACGACGCGCACCAGTTCGGCGGCTTCAGCCAGCTGGCGGCCGATCAGAACGTCTATGGACGGGTCTACGGGGCCGGCGGCTGCCGGGGCATGTACTACAGCAACTGAACGTCGAGGCCGCGTGCCCGGATGCGCGCGGCCCGGCGCCACGACTCGATCTGCAGAAAGAGACCCATGCCGACTTTGACTCGCACCTGCTCACCTCTTCTGACGACCCTGTTTGCTGCCGTCCTTGCCGCATGCGGCGGCGGCTCGAATGGTTCGGGCGACGCGGCGACGACAACGGCCAATGGGTCCTCGGCCAGCCCTGCGCCCGCACCCTCGTCGGATCCGGCGACCGGCGGCGCGCCGAGCCCTGCACCTGGAGTTGCACCGTCGCCTGCACCCGGGCCCGCGCCGTCGCCAGCACCCGGGCCTGCACCCAAGCCTGCGCCGTCGCCTGCACCCGGGCCTGCGCCGTCGCCTGCCCCTGGGCCTGCACCGTCGCCGGCACCAGCACCAGCACCAGCACCAGCACCAGCACCAGCACCGTCGATCAACACGGCGCTGGGCGTTCCCAGTCGACTCCTCGGCGGCCTGGGTGCCGGCAATCCGATCTCGGACATCACGAGCCAGCAGATCCACCCCGACATCATCGACACCTACCTGGTCGGCGTGGGCAGCGGTTCA
>DATCSE010000111.1:0-23048 GCA_036568605.1 Burkholderiaceae bacterium
CTTTCGGGTTGTCGAGGAATCCACCGTTTCTGCCGAGCAGGCCGGCCGCCGAGACGGCACCGCGTTCGAGCGCGGCCCGGATGCCCAGCGCCGCGTCGCTTTCGGTCAGGCCGGCCGCCCGAGCGGCCGGGCTCGCAAAAATGGCCAGGACAGGTAACCCCGGCACCAAAACCAGTCCTGCCGTAAACTTTCGCCGCTGCATGAAAGACTCCTCGTGAAAGCTGCTCACTACTCTGTTGCCGCGATTGTCGCCCTCGCCGTCAGCGTGGGCGGTTACCTCGCGTACCAAAGCGTCGGCGCGAAAGACATGGCGCCCACCGTCGGCTACACGCTGCTCGACGGCAAGCAGTCCAGCACCGATCAGCTGCGCGGCAAGGTCGTGCTGGTGAACTTCTGGGCCACCAGCTGCACGACCTGCGTGCACGAGATGCCGCAGATCGTCGCGACCCACGAGAAATACAAGCAGCAGGGCTTCGACACGCTGGCCGTCGCGATGAGCTACGACCCGCCAGCCTACGTCGTCAACTTCGCCGAGACGCGCAAGCTGCCGTTCGGCGTCGCGATCGACAACACCGGCACGATCGCGAAGAGCTTCGGCCAGGTGCAGTTGACGCCCACCAGCGTGCTGATCAACAAGCGCGGCGAGATCGTCAAGCGCTACGTCGGCGAGCCGGACTTCGCGGCACTGCACCAGCTGGTCGAGAAGTTGCTCGCCGAGAACGCGTAGCGCTTCTCTCTACCAGTACCACCACACGAACCAGAGCACCAGCGCGATCAGCACCGCGCGGACCGGGTTCGTGCCGCTGCTGAACAGCGACGACCACTCCCATTCCCGATCGAAGTCGCGGCTCAGGCCATTCTGCTGGCGAGCTTCGGCCTCCATCTTGCGAGCCCATTCGCGGCGCCGCGGCAGATCGGCCTCGAGTGCCTCGAGCCGGCGCTTCACGACCTGCGGCGCGGGCCGCTCGGCATGCGCTCGCAGCGCCGGCGCCAACGCCTGCACATGCGCGTGCGCATCGGCGAGCCGGCTGATGGCGAGCGTCGCGCCGCATTGCACGCACTTCAGCGTCTCGCCCTCCGGCAACGCCGCACCGCACGCGGCGCATTGAATCGCGGACTGCCGGGCCGGCGTTGCATGCACCGCCTGCGGCCCGATCGCACCCTCGGGGTCCAGCGCGCGGGCGAGCCGGGCGACGTCGAGCAGGCTCGGGACCGAGAGGCAATGCGGGCACTGCGCGTCGTCGCGCCCGACGGCTGCGCCGCAGTTCACGCAGTTGATCTGCCCGCGCACCTCGAGCAGCTTCGCGCGATCGAGGCGCGACATCGGGCGCAGCAGCCCTTTCTCCTGCAGGAACTGTGCGTAGGTCTGGTACGCGCCATGGCCGTTCAAGCACTCGAGCTGCAGCGAGCGGCCCCAGCGCGACCGGTTGTGCACCGGCTTCAGCGCGCCGCGGCAACGGGCGCAGCCGGCGTCGGCACGCAGCGGCTCGTGCGGTAGGGTCTGCGCCTCGGCCATGTGCCCGATCAGGTCGAGCAGCGCCGGGCCGTTCAGGCGCGCGGTCTCGGTCTGGTCGAACCAGACCAGGTGGCAGGCGCGGCACAGGTCCAGCTCGACGCTGCGGCCGTAGTGGCCGGGCAGCGTCAGGCGCTGCATCGGCTGCCGGCAGTTGCCGCAGATCAGCGCGCCGCCGACAGGGCGATCGATGGCGGCAACAGTCCCGACGCCGGCCATGCGACGACGCGCGGCCGCCTCAGGCAGCCGCTTCGCCGGCCGATGCGAACGCGGCCTCGGCCTGCTGGTCCGCGTGGTAGCTCGAACGCACCATCGCCCCGACCGCCGCGTGCGTGAAGCCCATCGCGTAGGCCTGCTCCTCGAACATCTTGAAGGTGTCCGGGTGCACGTAACGCCGCACCGGCAGGTGGTGGCCGCTGGGCGCGAGGTACTGGCCAATCGTCAGCATGTCGATTCCGTGCGAGCGCATGTCGCGCATCACCTGCAGGATCTCCTCGTCGGTCTCCCCCAGACCCACCATCAGCCCGCTCTTGGTCGGCACGTGCGGCGCGAACTCCTTGAAGCGCTTCAGCAGGTTCAGCGAGTAGGCGTAGTCCGAGCCCGGACGCGCTTCCTTGTACAGGCGCGGCGCGGTCTCGAGGTTGTGGTTCATCACGTCGGGCGGCGCCGCCTTCAGGATCTCCAGCGCTCGGTCCATGCGGCCGCGGAAGTCCGGCGTCAGGATCTCGATCTGCGTCTGCGGCGACAGCTCGCGCACCGTGCGGATGCAGTCGACGAAATGCTGGGCACCGCCGTCGCGCAGGTCGTCGCGGTCCACGCTCGTGATCACGACATAACGCAGCTTCAACGCGGCGATCGTCTTCGCGAGGTTGCGCGGCTCGTCCGGGTCCAGCGGATCGGGCCGGCCATGGCCGACATCGCAGAACGGGCAGCGCCGCGTGCACTTGTCGCCCATGATCATGAAGGTCGCCGTGCCCTTGCCGAAGCACTCGCCGATGTTCGGGCACGAGGCTTCCTCGCAGACCGTGTGCAGCTTGTGCTCGCGCAGGATGTTCTTGATCTCGTAGAAGCGCGTGCTGGGCGAGCCGGCCTTGACGCGGATCCAGTCGGGCTTCTTCAGCACCTCGGCCGGCACGATCTTGATCGGGATGCGCGCAGTCTTGGCCTGCGATTTCTGCTTCGCGGTGGCGTCGTAGCTGGCCGCGTCTTGCACGTCGCGGGTCACGGGGGAGGTCGTCATGGGTGGCGGTTCCGCTTCAGCGGCTCAACTGGTTGGCGAGCCGGCGGCCGAGCACGTCGGCCACCTCGTCCCATCGAGCCTGGACGCCGATTGTAGAAAGGTCCACCGTCCGCAGCCCGGCGTATCCGCAGGGGTCTATGCCCGAGAAGGGTTGCAGGTCCATTGCGACGTTCAGCGCAACGCCGTGGTAGGTGCAGTGCCGGCTGACCTTGATGCCCAACGCGGCGATCTTGCCCAGCCCTTCGAACGGGTCGGGCCGCGGCCCGGTCAGCGCTGCATGGCCGAACGGATCGGCCAGCTTCACATAGATCCCCGGCGCGCCGGCGATGCGGTGCCCGGTCACGCCGAACTGCTCCAGCGTCTTCAGCACCGCCTGTTCGATGCGGAAGACGTATTCCTTCACGTAGATGTTCAGCCGATTCAGGTCGATGAGCGGGTACGCGACGACCTGCCCGGGCCCGTGGTACGTGACCTGCCCGCCGCGGTTGGTCGCGACGACCGGAATGCCGCGCGCCTCCCGCACATGCTCGGCCCTGCCGGCCAGGCCCTGGGTGTAGACCGGCGGGTGCTCGCACAGCCAGATCTCGTCGGGCGTATCCGCGGTGCGCGCCTCGGTGTAGGCGCGCATCGCGGCCACGGTCGGCTCGTAGTCGACCCGGCCGCGCGTCTTCAACAAAGGCCCGGGCGCCACGCCCTTGCGCTCACAACACGACCTTGACCATCGGATGCGTGCTCAGCGTGCGGTACAGCTCGTCGAGCTGCTCGCGGCTGGTCGCCGTGATCGTGATCGTCACGCCCAGGTACTTGTCGCCTTTGCTCGGGCGCAGCTCGACCGTCGCGGCGTCGAAGCCCGGGTCGAAGCGGCGCGCGACTTCGACGACGGCATGCACGAAGCCGTCCACGTTCGCCCCCATCACCTTGATCGGGAACTGCGACGGGTATTCGATCAGCGATTGATCCGGCGGAATGTCTTGCATCAGCGTGGTGTCCATCGGACCGATATGGGGCCGGATCGTGCGCGATCAATCAGATCGACTGCACGGCCTTGGCGCGCTGGTACGCCTCGTACAGCCGCGCATAGACCGGCCCCGGCTTGCCGCGCAGCGCGCCATGGCCGACCGGGTCGCCGTCCAGCGTCGTGACCGGCAGGATTTCCTTGGTCGCCGAGCTCAGCAGCAGCTCGTCGGCGGCGGTGACCTCGGTCTCGGGGATGGGCCGCAGGTTGTACGCGATGCCGACTTCCTCGCACAGCTCGCGCAGCAGCTCGTAGCGGATGCCTTCGAGGACCAGCTCGCTCTTCGGCGGGCCCAGCACCGCGCCCTCGTGCACGACCCAGACGTTGCTCGAGGAGGCCTCGGTCAGGAAGCCGTTGCGGAACATGATGGTCTCGATCGCATCCTTGTCGGCCGACATCTGACGCGCCAGCACGTTGCCCAGCAGCGACGTGCTCTTGATGTCGGCGCGCTCCCAGCGGAAGTCGCGCGCGCTGATGCAGGCCACGCCGTGATGGCGCTGCTCGGGCGTGGCCGGCTTCATCGGGCTGCACATCATGAATACCGTGGGCGGCACGTCGGTGGGCATCACGTGGTCGCGCAGCGCGACGCCGCGCGTGACCTGGATGTAGACCAGCTGGTCGGCCGCGCCGGTCTTCTCCCTCAGCGCCGCGACCAGCTTGCGGGCGCGTGCGATCCACTCGTCACGGCTTGCCGGGTTCGCGATGCGCAGCTTGGCGAGGCTGCGGTCCAGGCGCGCCAAGTGCTCGTCGAAGCGGAACAGCTTGCCGCCGTAGGCCGGCACGACCTCGTAGATGCCGTCGCCGAAGATGAAGCCGCGATCCAGCACCGACACCTTCGCGTCGCGCAGCGAGCCGTACTCGCCGTTCAGAAAACACAGCGTGTCGGGTAGGGTTTGCATGCAACAACTCCGCGCAATGACGACAACGACGACAAACTCGGCCGCGAACGGTCAGCTTACTTGATCCACAGCCGCAGCGCGTCCCAGGCGCGGCCGAAGATGCCGGCCTGCTCGACGGGCTCGAGCACCACCAGCGGCACGTCGACGACCGGCGCGCCCGACGCGGTGCTGACCTTGATCGTGCCGACGCGCTGGCCCTTCGCAAGCGGCGCGACCAGCGGATCGGTGCGCTCGATCTTGGTCTGCAGCTTCGCGCCTTCGCCGCGCGGCACGTTGACGAACAGCCCGCCGGCCGCGCCGAGCTTGGCCTGCTTGGCCTCGCCCTTCCAGACCTCGGGCGTGACGATGGGCTTCGCATCGTCGAACAGGCGGATCGTGTCGAACGCGGCAAAGGCCCAGTTCAGCAGCTTCTGGCTCTCGTTGGCGCGCGCCTCCATCGACGTGGTGTTCAGCACCACGGTCAGCACGCGGCGCTTGCCGGGCGTGCCGGCCTTCGCGGCATCGTTCGCGGCGCCCAGGTTCGGGAATTCGCGTTGCGCGGTCGCGATCAGGCAGTAGCCGGCCGCTTCGGTGTAGCCGGTCTTCAACCCGTCGACCGTCGGGTCGCGGCGCAGCAGCAGGTTGCGGTTGGGCTGCGCGATGTTGTTGTACTTGTACTCCTTGATCGAGTAGTAGGCGAACAGCTCCGGGTAGTCGCGGATCACGTGGCTCGCGACCACGGCGAGGTCGCGCGCGGTGCTCTGATGGCCGGGTTCGGTCAGACCGGTGACGTTCTTGAACGTCGTGTTCTTCAGCCCGAACGCCTGGGCCTGGCGGTTCATCATCGCGACGAACTGGTCCAGCGTGCCGCCCACCGCCTCGGCCAGCGCGACCGACGCATCGTTGCCGCTTTGCACGATCACGCCGCGCAGCAGCTCATCGACGGTCGGCGTCATCGTCGTGTCGATGAACATCAGCGAGCCGCCGCCTTTGCGCTCGTCCCACGCACGCTTGCTGACCGGGATCTTCTGATCGAGCGTGATCTTCTTGTCCTTGATCGCGGTGTAGACGACGTAGGCCGTCATCAGCTTGGTCAGCGACGCGGGGTCGGACGGCGTGTCGGCACTGCGCTCGGCGAGCGTCTGGTTGCTCGTCAGGTCGACGACGATGAAGCTCTTGGCCGCAACCTCGGGCGGCTGCGGCGCCTGCGCGAAGGCGCTGACGCTGAAGACGAAGGCGGCGACGAGAGCGAACAGTTTTTTCATGGGGTCGGGAAGAGAAGGATCGAAGCTCGGGGCCGTCGGCCGGCGCATGTTGCGGCCAGGGCGCCCGGTCAGAGCGTGTCGCGCGCGAGCAGTTCCCGCACGAGCACTGTTTTCAGAAGGCTGAGCTGGCCGTGGAAAAAATGGCCGACGCCGGGCAGCACGATGACCGGCAGCGATTGTGGGCGCGCCCAATCGAACGTGGCGGCCAGCGGCACCACGTCGTCGGACTCGCCGTGCACGACGATGGTCTCGGGCGACACGCCCGGCACCGTCTGCTTGGCGGTCGACGGCGCGACCAGCACGAGCCGCGCCGGCTTCGCGTCGTCCGCCAGGCGCTGCGCCGCCGACGCGGCGACGTACCCGCCGAACGAGAACCCAGCCAGCAGCAACGGGCCGTCACGGTGCGCGGCGATCACCGCGAGCGCATCGTCGATCTCGCCGACGCCTTCGTCCCACGTGCCCTGCGACTCGCCGACGCCGCGGAAATTGAAGCGCACGCTACGCCAGCCCAGCTGCAGCGCCGCGCGCGCCAGCGTCTGCACGACCTTGTTGTCCATCGTGCCGCCGAACTGCGGGTGCGGATGGCAGATGATCGCGGTGCCGCGCGGCTCGGGCGCGTTCGGCAGGTCGATCGCACATTCGATCGTGCCGGCCGAACCGGTGATCGTCTCGCGCCGCGTGCTCGAGTTCATCGTGATTCGCGCTGTCGCGATCAGCGACCGACCGACGCCGGCAGCAGCAGCCGCTCGACGACCTGACCGTTCTTCAGGTGCGAGTCGACGATCTCGTCGATGTCGTGCTGGTCGACGTAGGTGTACCAGACCGCCTCCGGGTAGACGACCGCCACCGGCCCGCCGGCGCAGCGATCCAGGCACCCCGCCTTGTTGACGCGCACACCGCCGGGCCCCGCGAGCCTCTCGGCCTTCACGCGCGCCTTGCAGTGATCGAAACCGGCTTGGGCCCCGTGCTGCTGGCACGCGTTCTCGCCGTTGTCGCGCTGGTTCAGGCAGAAGAAGATGTGGTGTCGGTAGTAACCCGCGGGCGTCGCACTCATGAGGGGATTGTAGGAGCCCCTAATCGGCACGAGCGTCGCGTGGGGACGGGCCCACCGTCGAGTCGGCGCCGCTCGCCGCGGCGTCCGTGCGTCGCGGTTCCGGGTCGCGCGCGCCGAGCCGCGCGAGCAGGTACAGGATCGCCGCATACGGCCAGAGCCAGCCGACCCAGCGCGAGGCGCCGTGGAAGCGGATGAAGCGCCCCTGCTCCCAGCCCTGCAGCGAGACGGCGAAGTACGGATCGGACGGCGCCTGCGCCACCAGCGTGATCAGTGCGCCCAGCGCGACCAGCCCCAGCCCCGCGGCCGCGCGCCGCGGCACCGGACTGCACAGCATCGCGATCACAACAGCCGCGGACAGCCCCGCCAGCACGCGCGGCGTGTTCCAGGCGAGCGCGTGCTCGGGGCCGAAGTTCAGCGCGGTCGAGAGCGTCGTCGTCGCACAACCCAGCGCGGCGGCGCCGAGCACCAGCACCGCGCGGCGCCAGCCCGGCCGCGTGACCGTGAACGCGACCAGGCACGGCGCCAGCAGCCCGAGCGCGATCAGCGCGAACTCGGCGGCCGGCGCCAGCGCGACACGCTGCGCGGCCGCATCCGCCCAGGGCTCGAACCACTGGTCGAACCATCCCTCGATCGGCGTGTTGTCGACCAGCTCGGCGACGCCACGCAGCAGATGCCCCAACACCTGCCCCATGCCCAACGGCACCGGCAGCGGGAACAGCAGCCCGACCGGCCACAGCAGCAGCAGCGCCAGCCCGCCGGCGCTGCGGCCGATGAACCAGCGGTCGCGTGCCGCCTGCCAGCGCTCGACGCCGCCGCGGCGGTGGATCAGCCAGGCCAGCAACGCACCGACCAGCGTGCCGCCGGCGTTCAGTGCGAGGTCCAGATTCGACGCGACCCGCTGCGGCAGAAAGTTCTGTGCGAACTCCACGCCGAACGACAGCCCCGTGCCGCCGGCCAGCGCCGCGGCGAGGGCCGGGCCGGAACGGACACCGCTGCGCACCAGCGCACCGAAGATCAGCGCACCCAGCGGCATGTAGCCGACGAAGTTCGCGACCAGATCGAACCAGGTCCAGTAGCGCGGCCACGGCGCGACCAGGAATGCCAGCCACGGCGTGCCCGGCAGCCGCCAGCCGCTGAACGGGTACAGGCTCGCGTAGACGATCAGCGCCGCGTACAGCAGCGCGAGCGGCGAGGCGGAGCTGCGGTGGCGCTGCATCGCGGGCTCCGCATCCAAGCTGTCGCGAAGCCGTCAGAACGGCTTGACGACCACGAGCACGACGATCGCCGCGAAGATCAGCACCGCCGACTCGTTGAAAACCCGCAGCCAGCGCTCGCTGCGCTGGTTGTCGAACGCCTCGAAGCGGCGCAGCAGCGAGCGGCAGGCATGGTGGTAGCCGATCGCGAGCACGACCAGCACGAGCTTGCCGTACAGCCACCCCGCACCGGCGTACGCGGCGCGGTTCGCGAGCCAGAGCCACAGCCCGAGCAGGATCGCCGGGATCATCAGCAAGCTCGTGAATCGATACAACTTGCGCGCCATCAACAGCAAGCGCTCGCGTTCGGCATGGCTGTCGGCCGGCACCGAAGCCAGGTTGACGAACAGCCGCGGGAGGTAGAACAGGCCGGCGAACCAGCTGGCGACGAAAACGATGTGGAACGCTTTGATCCAGAGCATCGGCGGATTATCGCGACGCCCCGCCGGGCACTCGTCGATGCGGCGGCAGGGGCTGGCAAGAAAAAGCCCCGGCCACAGGCCGGGGCTTGAAATGCCTCATCGCTGTCATCACGGTAAGGCACCTGCTCAGGGAGGAAAAGCAGGGAACAATAACCTTGCGGCTATCATTCGATGCCTACTTTAGCAGAGAAGCGCCGGAGTTTGCAGCCGGGCTGCGACACCGGCGTCACCTTGTTTGCGGTGTTCCGCAGTTCCACGCCGCACGGCGGGACGGACCGCCGCGACACTCGGCAAGAGCTTCCTCCCATGCACCAACCCCCGCCCTACCCCACCAGCCGGCCGCGCCGCCTGCGCCGCGACGAATTCACCCGCGCACTGGTGCGCGAGCACCGCTTGCATCCGTCCGACCTGATCCTGCCGGTGTTCGTGCTGGCAGGCACCGGCACCGAACAAGACGTCGCCTCGATGCCCGGCGTCAAGCGCCGGACGCTGGACCGGCTCTACCCGGTCGCCGAGGAATGCGTGAGCTTGGGCATCCCGGTGCTCGCGCTGTTCCCGGTGCTGGACCCGGCGCTGAAGACCGAGGACGGCCGCGAGGCGCTGAACCCGGAAGGCCTGGTGCCGACCGTCGTGCGCGCGCTGAAGCAGCGCTTCCCGGAGCTGGGCCTGATGACCGACGTCGCGCTGGACCCGTACACCTCGCACGGCCAGGACGGGCTGCTCGACGCGACGGGCTACATCCTGAACGACGAGACCGTCGCCGTGCTGACGCGGCAGGCGCAGGTGCAGGCCGAGGCCGGCGTGGACATCGTCGCGCCCAGCGACATGATGGACGGCCGCATCGGGGCGATCCGTTCGGCGCTCGAGGCCCGCGGCCTGATTCACACCCGCATCATGGCGTACAGCGCGAAGTACGCGAGCGCGTTCTACGGCCCCTTCCGCGACGCGGTCGGCTCGGCCGCGAACCTGGGCAAGGCCAACAAGAAGGTCTACCAGATGGACCCGGGCAACACCGACGAGGCGCTGCGCGAGGTCGCCCTCGATCTGGCCGAGGGTGCCGACATGGTGATGGTCAAGCCCGGCATGCCGTACCTGGACGTCGTGCGCCGGGTGAAGGACGAGTTCCGCGTGCCGACCTTCGCCTACCAGGTCAGCGGCGAGTACGCGATGCTGAAGGCCGCCGCGCTGAACGGCTGGCTGGACCACGACGCGGCGATGATGGAAAGCCTGCTCGCCTTCAAGCGTGCCGGCGCCGACGGCGTGCTCAGCTACTTCGCGCTGGACGCAGCGCGCGCGCTGCGCGGCTGAGCAAGGGCCATGCGCGTCTTCCACATCGCCGGCGATCAGTTCAGCGAGCTGTCGGCCCTGCCCGACGCGTTGCCGAGCGGCGGCTACCTGTGGATAGGCACGGCGCGCGCAGAGTTCGCCGAGAAAACCGGCTGGCTGCAGCTTGCGCTGCAGCGCTGGACCGGCGGCCAATTGGTGGACCTGCACATCAGTGACCTGCTCAACGACCAGTTGCCCTCGCACTTCGACGACACGTCGTGGTACGAGCTGCTGGTGTTCCGGCGGCTCGCCGCCGGCTCGGCCGCTGCGCCCGAGGCCGCGGCGCATCGTGACGAATTGCGCCCGCTTGAACTGATCGACACGAGCCCGGTCGGCTTCGCGGTGTTCGACCGCGTGCTGCTGACCGTGCACCCGAACGACTGCCAGGTGCGCGAGTTCTTCGCGCAGCGGCTGCATCAGCAAACCGGCGGCCCCGAGGCACGCGCCTCGAGCCGCCTGCCGCCCAGTCCGGCGGACCTGATGCTGCGCATGGTCAACCACCTGGTCGACAGCTACCTCGAGCTGCGCCGCGCGCTGACCAAGCAGCTCGACGCGTTGCAGCAAAGCCTGTTCGACTCGCGCGCGGACTTCGACCACTGGAAGACCGTGCTCGATTCGCGCAACAGCCTGCACCTGCTCGAGGACACCTGCGAGGACCAGCGCGCCGCGATCGTCGAGTGGATAGACGCGCTCGACGAATGGCCGCGCGAGACGGAGCCCACGCTCAAACGCGACCGCGAGCTGCTGCGCGTGCGTTCGCGCGACGTGCTCGAGCACATCGAGCGCGTGCTCTCGCACGTGCGCCGGCTGGAATCGTCGATCGAGAACGCGGTGCAGATGCACTTCTCGGCGCAGGGCAACCGCACCAACGAGATCATGCGCACGCTGACCGTGCTGACCGCGATCTTCCTGCCGCTGAACCTCGTGACCGGCTTCTTCGGGATGAACTTCGAATCGCTGCCCGGCATCCACAGTCCGCGTGCGTTCTGGATCACGTTCGGCGCGATGCTCGCGCTGGGCATCGCGCTGAGCTGGTTCTTCTGGCGCAAGCGTTACCTGGGGCGGTCGCGCTGAAGCCTGGACCGCACGACGATCAGCACGTGGCGTTCAGCGCCAGGCAGTTCGTGCTGCTCGCGCTGCTGACGCTGTGCTGGGGCCTGAACTGGCCGGTGATGAAGCTGGGCATCCGCGACTTCCCGCCGTTGAGCTTTCGCGCGACCTCGATGTGGCTGGGGCTGCCGGTGCTGGTGATGGCGGCACTCGTCATGCGGACGCCGCTGCGCATTGCGCGGCGCGACTGGCCCGAACTGATCCGTCTCACGGTCACGAACATGATCGTCTGGCACGTGCTCGCGATCGTCTCGCTGAAGTCGCTGCCGTCGGGGCGTGCGGCGATCCTCGGCTACACGATGCCGATCTTCTCGGCGCTGTTCGGCATGGCGCTGTTCGGACAGCGTCTGCGGGCGCGCCAGTGGGGCGGCGTCGGCGCGGCGGCGCTGGGCGTCGTGCTGCTGCTGTGGCACGAGTTCGGCGCGGTCAGCGGCCAGCCGTTCGCGGCTTTCGGGATGCTCGCTGCCGCAGCGACCTGGGCGCTCGGCACGCAGCAGCTGCGCCGCACGAAGATCGAAGCGCCGACGCTCGCGATCATCTTCTGGATGACGGTGCTGACCACGCTCGTGACCAGCGCCTGCGCGGTGCTGTTCGAGCGGCCTCGTTGGGCGGCGCCCGGCCCGACGACCTGGTTCGCGATCGGCTACAACGCGCTGCTGATCTTCGGCTTCGCGCAGCCGCTGTGGCTCGTGATGGCGCGCAACCTGCCGCCGATCGCGTCGTCGCTGTCGGTGATGCTGATCCCGGTGCTGGGCACGGTTTCCGGCGCGCTGTGGCTGCACGAGCAGCTGCACTGGCAGGACGGGGCGGCGATCGCGCTGATGTTCGTCGCGATCGGCTCGGTGCTGTGGCCGGCCCCGCCCGCAACCGGTTCGGGTCAAGGCTGACCGACGTAGAAGTACACCGCCTGGTTGCGCCCATCGCCATGCCCGTAGGCGATGTAGACCGGCCCGATCGGCGAATCGAACGCAAAGTAGAGCGCCGCGCCGTAACGCGCCGAGGCCCGGTTCGCGCCGGTGATGGACGCGCCGATGCGGCCGGACTCGAGCGAGACGCCGAAGTACGCGCCGTCGAGCAGCCCCGGCTGGCTGACCCGGTAGTTGTAGACCATGCGGCCGAACGCCAGCTCGCGCCCCAGCAGCTGGTCGGTCTTGTAGCCCGAGAGCTGCAGGAAGCCGCCGAGGTTGTACAGCTCGTACACCGGCAGGTCGTTGCTGCCCAGGCTGGTCGCGCCGCGCAGCCCGAATTGCAGCGAGTGCGGGCCGCTCGCGAACGCGGTCGTGAAGTTGGCCGAGGCCTTCGTGTAGTTGTCGGTCGCGCCCAGGCGCGGACGCGACCAGTAGACCTGCAGGTCAGCGGAATAGCCGGATCGCGGGAAGCGCAGGTTGTCCAGCGTGTCCAGCCGCACCCGCGCCGAGGCGCCGCCCATGTCGACGCTGGGCACGACCAGCGAGGCCGGGATCGTGCCGGTGTCGTTGTACAGCTTCAGGCGGCCGCGATCGAGGCCGATGCGCGCCTCGCCGTAGGTGCCCAGCGGCGTGCCCAGGTCCAGGCCGATGCCGTACGTGCCGCGCCGGTAGCGCGCGATGCGCGTGCCGTCGTCGTCGTAGACATCGTACGGGTCGCGCGAGATCTCGGCGCGTCCCGCGACGAACAGGCGCTGCGCCGGCGTCAACGGCTGGTACAGCTCGGTCGAGAGCCGGTCGCTGTGGCCGATGCGCGCATCGGTGCGCCACTCGGCGCCCAGGTCGTTGAGCCAGGTGCGGCGATAGGTCGTCACCAGCGAGAAGAACGAATCGCCGCGCAGATCCGACGAGAGCCCGAGCCCGAAGCGCAGGTAGTTCGGGCCCCACGACTTCTCGGCGACGTCGGCGGCCAGCACCCGCCCCTGCGCCGGGTCGTCGACGATCGAATAGCCGACCCGCTCGAAGTCGCCCCGCGCATAGATGCGCTTCATGTCCTCGTCGATCACCTTCGGGTCCAGCGGCCGGCCGGCGCGCGTCTGCATCGAATCGACGATCACCTCGGGGTTCACGCGCTGCGTGCCGGTCACGTGCACCGCGTCGATCAGCTCGCCTTGCGGCGTGGGGTCGGCGGTCAGCGCGGTGCGCCAGCGCTCATAGGCCAGCGCATCGACGCTGAACTGCGCGAGCTCCGCGCGCACCTTGCGTGCTGCGACCTCGCCGGCCGCGGCGGCCTCGGGCAGGCGGTCGAAGTCGGCCGTCTGCACGGCGCCGAGATCGGGCGTGATCAGCAGGTCCTGCGGCCCGAGCTCGGCCAGCGAGCGGGCCACGTTGGTGTTGGTCAGGATGCGCGAGATCTGGTCCGAGACGGTCAGGATCCCGGTGATCTCGTCGCGCGTGCGCAGCGGCGTGCCGATGTTGACCGCGATGACCACGTCCACGCCCATCGCGCGGGCGACGTCCACCGGCAGGTTGTCCACCAGCCCGCCGTCGCCCAGCAGCCGGCCATCGAACTCGACCGGGTCGACGACCGCCGGGATCGCCATGCTCGCGCGCACCGCGACCGCGAGGCTGCCGTGGCCGAGCACGACCATCTCGGAGCTCGTCAGGTCGGTCGCGACCGCACGAAAGCGGATCGGCAGTTTGTCGAAGTCGTCGTCGCGCTGGCGCGCGGTGAGCTGGCGCAGCACCGCCTCGATCGAGACGCCGGCAACCACGCCCTTGGGCAACGAGAGCGAACCGTTCTGCAGGCCGAGCTCCGGGCCCACGTAGTTGATCGCGTCGTTGGACTTGATGCGCCACGGCGTCTCGCGCCGGTCGATGTCGCGGAACAGCATCTCAGTGCGCAACCCGCCCATCTCCTTCTCGATCTGCGGCAGCGGCATCCCGGTCGCATACGCGGCGGCAATGATCGAGCCGGCGCTGGTGCCGACGATCACGTCGACCGGCACGTGCATCTCCTCGAGCACCTTCAGCACGCCCAAGTGGGCGCCGCCGCGCGCCCCGCCGCCGGAGAGCACCAGGCCGACCCGCGGGCGCTTCGGGATCGCCTTGAGCGCGTTCGCCGGCGCCGCGGCCGCGACGTCGTTCGATTGGGCCGCGGCATCGGGGCCGGCCAGCATCGCAGCGAAGGCGAGAACGGCAGCGGCGAGAACCGTCGCGACGGACGACCGGCGCGTCGGGGGCGTCATCGGGCGTACGGGTCGTCGAAGCCGAGCGCATGCAGCAGCGCGGTCTCGCGCGCCTCCATCAAGCGGGCGTCGGCATCGGCTTCGTGGTCATAGCCTTGTGCATGCAAGGTGCCGTGGATCAGCAGGTGCGCGTAGTGCGCCTGCAGCGGGATGCGCTGCGCCTGCGCCTCGGCGCGCACGACCGGCGCGCACAGCACGAGGTCGGCGCTGACCACCGGGTCGCGGGCGTAGTCGAAGGTCAGCACGTTGGTCGCGTAGTCGCGGCCGCGGTAGTCGCGGTTCAGCGCGCGGCCCTCGTCGGCATCGACGATGCGCACCGTCAGCTCGGCCGGCGCCTCGAGCGCCGTGCGGATCCAGCGCGCGACCTTGTGGCGCGGCAGCAGCGCGCGCTCGGCTGCCTCCAGGGCGCCCCTCGCGATTTGCAGCGAGAGCGAAAGGGAGTAGTGCATGACGGCCCTCACCCCAGCCCTCTCCCGCAAGCGGGAGAGGGAGTTGGGTATGGCCCCCTCTCCCGCTTGCGGAAGAGGGCTGGGGTGAGGGTTCGCGCTAGGAGCTCCATCGCCTCAATCATTTCGAGCCGCGTCGTACGCCTCGACAATGCGCGCCACCAGCGGATGGCGCACCACATCGGCCGCGGTGAAGCGCGTCGTCGCGATCCCGCGCACGCGGCGCAGCACACGCTCCGCGTCGATCAGCCCGCTCTCGGTGCCGCGCGGCAGGTCGATCTGGCTGACGTCGCCGGTGACCACGGCCTTCGCGCCGAAGCCGATGCGCGTCAGGAACATCTTCATCTGCTCGGGCGTCGTGTTCTGCGCCTCGTCGAGGATCACGAACGCATGGTTCAGCGTGCGCCCGCGCATGAACGCGAGCGGCGCGATCTCCAGCGTGCCTTTCTCGAACGCCTTGGTCACGCGGTCGAAGCCCATCAGGTCGTACAGCGCGTCGTACAGCGGGCGGAGGTACGGGTCGACCTTCTGCGCGAGGTCGCCGGGCAGGAAGCCGAGCCGCTCGCCGGCTTCGACCGCCGGGCGAGTCAGGATGATGCGCTGCACCGCGCTGCGCTCGAGCGCATCGACCGCGCAGGCGACCGCGAGAAACGTCTTGCCGGTGCCGGCCGGGCCGATGCCGAAGGTGATGTCGTGCTCGAGGATGTTGCGCAGGTACTGGATCTGGTTCGGCGTGCGCCCGGCGAGGTCGGCACGGCGCGTGCGCAGCACGATGGGCTCGTCGTCGTCCGGGCTGCCCGGCGCCTCGCTGGTCGCGGGATGGGCCTGGCTGAGCCGCTTGGCGGCGCTGCGCTGCGGCTCGCGCGGCGCACCGGCCTGCGCCTCGACGATCGCGAGCTGCAGTTGTTCGGCGCCGATCGGCCGCCGCGCCTGGTCGTACAGCGACTGCAGCAGCGCGACCGCGCGCTCCGCGTTCGCCTTGCCGCCTTCGATGCGGAACGATTCGTTGCGCCGCGAGATGCTGACGTCGAACGCCGCGGCGATGCTGCGCAGGTGCTCGTCGAGACTGCCGCACAGATGCGCGAGGCGCTGGTTGTCGGGCGGGATGAAGGCGTGGCGAAGGATCACGGGGCGTGTGGTCGGCAAGAACGGCGCCGATTGTCGCCCAGCGAGTCACCCGGCGAGCACGTGGTCCAGCAGCAGCAGCGCGAACAGCGCCGCCAGGTAGACGATCGAGTAGCGGAAGGTCGGCAGCGCAAGCCGCTCGTCGCGCCGCAGCCGCCACGCCCGCTCGATGAAGCGCGCCCCGAGCAGGCAGGTGCCGACCAGGTAGAGCCCGTGCCCGATGCCGATCGCGAACGGCAGCAGCGACACCGCGAACAGCAGCGCGGTGTAGAACAGGATGCGCCCGCAGGTGAACGGCACGCCGTGGGTCACCGGCAGCATCGGGATCGCGGCGCGGGCGTACTCGTCGCGGCGGTGGATCGCGAGCGCCCAGAAGTGCGGCGGCGTCCAGACCAGGATGATCAGGAACAGCGCGAGGCCGCCGGGGTCGGCCTGCCCGGTCACCGCGACCCAGCCCAGCAGCGGCGGCGCCGCACCGGCCGCGCCGCCGATCACGATGTTGTGCGGCGTCGCGCGCTTCAGCCACAGGCTGTAGACGCCGGCGTAGCCGACCAGCGACGCGAGCGTCAACAGCGCGCACAGGACGTTCGTGAAGGCCAGCAGCAGCGCAGTCCCGAGCGCGCCCAGCGCGGCCGCGAAGGCCGCGACCTGCGCGCTGCGCAGCGCCCCGCGCGGCAGCGGCCGGGCCCGGGTGCGCGCCATCAGCGCGTCGGCGCGCTGGTCGACGAGGTGGTTCAGCGCAGCCGCCGCGGCCGCGACCAGCGCGATGCCGAGCGCCCCGAACAGCAGCACCGGCCAGTGCGGCGGCTGGGCGGCCGGCGCGGCCAGCAGCATGCCGACCAGCACCGTGAACAGCATCAGCGCGACGACCCGCGGCTTGGTCAGCTCGAGGTAACTGCGCCACGAGGCGGTCGCCGCCGCGAACGCGATCGAGCGGGCCGTCGTCATGGCAGTCCGGCCGGCCTCAGCGGAAGAACAGCAGGCGCGTCAGATGGGTGTAGTCGGCCTCGATCGCCATCAGCGCGACCAGCACCAGCAGCCCCAGCGTCGGCAGCAGGATCGCGCAGACCAGCGACAGCCGCTCCCACGCCATGTGCATGAACACCGCGACGATCAGCCCGGCCTTCAGCATCATGAACAGCACGATCAGGCCCCAGCGCAGATAGCCGTGCAGGTGGAAGTAGTCCACCAAATACGACATCGTGCTGAGCAGGAACAGCAGCGCCCAGATCTTCAGGTACAGCCCGATCGGGTGCTGCTGGTGTTGTTGCGGCTGTTGCTGACTGCCCGGCGCCGCCGTCGTCGTGCTCATTGGCTCGCTCCTCACCACAGGTAGAAGAAGGCGAAGATGAAGACCCAGACCAGGTCGACGAAGTGCCAGTACAGCCCGACGATCTCGACGATCTGGTAGTTGCCGCTTCGTTCATAGGCACCGCGCAGCAGCCTGGTCGCGACGATCAGCAGCAGGATCACGCCGCAGGTCACGTGCAGCCCATGGAAACCGGTGATCATGAAGAAAGTCGAGCCGAACTGCGCCGCGCCCCACGGGTTGCCCCAGGGACGCACGCCTTCGAGGATCAGCTTGGACCACTCGAAGGCCTGCATGCCGACGAAGACCTCGCCGAAGCCGGCGGTCACGATCATCAGCGCCGCGGCGTTGATGCGGTCGCGGCGGTAGGCGCAGTTGACCGCCATCGCCATCGTCCCGCTGCTCGTGATCAGCACGAAGGTCATGATCGCGATCAGCAGCAGCGGCACCGAAGCCTCGCCGATGTGCAGCGAGAACACCTGGCTGGGGTTGGGCCACGCCACGGTGGTCGAGCCGCGCACCGTCATGTAGCCGGTCAGGAACGAGCCGAAGATGAAGGTGTCGCTCAGCAGGAAGATCCACATCATCGCCTTGCCCCACGAGACGTGGAAGGCATGGCGGTCCGACGCCCAGTCGGCGACCAGGCCGCGCAGGCCCAGCCCCTCGTCGGCGCGACTGTCCGGCGCGCTCGCACGTTCCGGCACGGGAAGCGGCACGGCACTCATCGAGGCACCCCACAGATCGCACGCGCGAGATCCGGCGTGATCCAGTTGAACGCGGCGTACAGCGCGAGCCACACGGCCAGCAGCAGGTGCCAGTAGCGCGCGCACAGCGCGATGCGCCAGCGCGGCGGGTCGGCGCTGCGCAGCGTCGTGCCCCAGGCGATCAGCCCGCCGGCCACGTGCAGCCCGTGCAGCGCCGTCAGCAGATAGAAGAAGCTCGCCGCCGGGTTGCCGGACACGACGACGTTGGCCGCCTGCAGCGCGAGCCAGGCCCAGTACTGCACCGCGAGGAAGGCGATCGCGCACAGGCCGCCCTGCACGAGCAGAGCACGCCCGTGCGGTACGTCGACCGCGCGCTGCATCAGCACGCTGGCCAGCACCAGCAGCGCGGTGCTCAGCCACAGCTGCGGCGGCAACGCGATCACGACGCTGTCGCCGCCGGCCAGGCGCATCACGTACGCGGTCAGGAACAGCCCGAACAGCGTGATCGCGACGCCGATGAACACCCACAGGCCGATGCTCAGCGCGCGGGCGCGCGCCGCGTCATCCGCACCCGGCAGCGGCAGCACCGCGGCGTTCATGCCGGCGCACCCTTCGCCGCGTACGGCTCTGGCTCATGCCCGCCGGCTTCGGGCGGCGCGTTCTGCGGGATGAAGTCGGCCGGCGCGCCCGGCACGCTGTACGCATAGGCCCAGCGGTGGACGGTCGGCAGCTTCGCGCCCCAGTTGCCGTGCTCGGGCGGCGTGCGCGGCGTGAACCATTCGAGCGACGCGGCGCGCCACGGATTCGAATCGGCGCGCGGCCCGCGCAGCGCGCTCCACACCAGGTTGAACACGAACACGATCTGCATCGCCCCGACGATCAGCGCGACCACCGTGATGAACTCGTTCAGCAAGTGCGCCGACGCCGGGATGAAGTCGTAGTGCGCGTACTCGTAGTAGCGCCGCGGCATGCCGAGCACGCCCAGGTAGTGCATCGGGAAGTAGATCAGGTAGGTGCCGAGGAACGTGACCCAGAAGTGCAGCTGGCCGAGCCGGTCGTCGAGCATGCGGCCGGTGATCTTCGGGAACCAGTGGTAGATGCCGCCGAACACGACCAGCAGCGGCGCGACCCCCATCACCATGTGGAAGTGCGCGACGACGAAGTAGGTGCCCGACAGCGGGATGTCGACGCTGACGTTGCCGAGGAACAGCCCGGTGAGCCCGCCCAGCACGAACGTCAGCAGGAACGCCAGCGCGAACAGCATCGGCACCGACAGGTGGATGTCCCCCTTCCACAGCGTGAGCGCCCAGTTGTAGACCTTGATCGCGGTCGGCACCGCGATGATCAGCGTGCTGGTCGCGAAGAAGAAGCCGAAGTACGGGTTCATGCCCGAGACGAACATGTGGTGCGCCCAGACCACGAAGCTCAGGCCGCCGATCACGACGATCGCCCAGACCATCGTGCGGTAGCCGAAGATCGCCTTGCGCGCATGCACGCTGATCAGGTCCGAGACGATGCCGAAGGCCGGCAGCGCGACGATGTAGACCTCGGGATGGCCGAAGAACCAGAACAGGTGCTGGAACAGCAGCGGGCTGCCGCCCTTGTGGCCCGAGACCTGCCCGAGCGAGATCAGCGACGGCATGAAGAAGCTCGTGCCCAGCGTCTTGTCGAGCAGCATCATCACGCCGCTGACGAACAGCGCCGGGAACGCGAGCAGCGCGAGGATGGTCGCGACGAAGATGCCCCACACCGCGAGCGGCATGCGCAGCAGCGTCATGCCCTGGGCGCGCGCCTGGAGCACCGTGGTCACGTAGTTCAGCCCGCCCATGGTCGTCGCGGCGATGAAGATCACCAGCGACACCAGCATCATCACGATGCCGCCGTCGTGCCCCGGCGTGCCGGGCAGGACCGCCGCCGGCGGGTAGAGCGTCCAGCCCGCGCCGGTGGGTCCGCCGGGCACGAAGAAGCTCAGCATCAGCACCACCACCGACAGCAGGTAGACCCAGAAGCTCAGCATGTTCATGTACGGGAACACCATGTCGCGCGCGCCGACCATCAGCGGGATCAGGTAGTTGCCGAAGCCGCCGAGGAACAGCGCGGTGAGCAGGTAGATCACCATGATCATCCCGTGCATCGTGACGAACTGGTAGTAGCGCTCGGCATCGATGAACGAGAACACGCCGGGGAAGCCGATCTGCAGCCGCATCAGGTTGGACAGCACCAGCCCGACGATGCCGACGACGATCGCGGTGCCGCCGTACTGCACGGCGATGACCTTGTGGTCCTGGCTCCAGACGTAGCGGGTCCAGAAGCTGCGCGGCGCGGCGTGCGCATCGTCCTCGGCCAGGTGTTCGGCAACGTCGATGTAGGCCATGGTGTGCTTCCTGTCGCTCCCTGTCTGTCGTCGAGGCCGGCTTCAGTTCGCCGGCTGCGCCTTGATGTAGGCGATCAGCGCGTCGACCTCGGCGTCGCTCAGCTCGACCTTGGGCATCACCGGCGCAAAGCCCTTGACCGGGCGCGCGGCGGGGTCGCGGATGAACCGCTTCAGGTACTCGTCGTCGACCTTTGCGCTCGAGCCGTCGGCCATCGCCTCGGTCTTGCCGTACAGGCCCTTCCAAGTGGGGCCGACGATCGTGCGGCCGTCGATGCTGTGGCACGCGACGCAGCCCTTGGACTGCGCCAGCGCACCGCCGCGCGCGACCAGCGGGTCGGCGCTCTTCGGTGCCTTCGCGCGCGCCGCGAGCGCGGTCGCGAAGGTCGGCTGCTTCGCGAGCCAGGCGCGGAAGTCGGCCTCGGGCTCGACGATCACGAAGCCGCGCATGTTCGGGTGCCCCACGCCGCACAGCTGCGCGCACATCGCCTCGAAGCGCCCGGCGGTCGTGGGCGTGAACCAGAACGTGCTGAGCTGGCCCGGCACGATGTTCATGCGGGCGCGGAACGGCGGCACGAAGAAGTCGTGCAGCACGTCGTTCGAGCGCAGCAGCACCTTGACCGGCCGGTTCAGCGGCAGGTGCACCTCGTTGCCGACGACCAGGACGTTGTCGAGCGCCGCCGGATCAGCCGGGTCCATGCCGAACGGGTTGTCGGGCGCGACGAAGCGCACGTCGGTGGCGCCCAGCCGCTCGCTCGCGCCGGCGAAGCGATAGTGCCACTGCCACTGCTGGCCGAGCACCTCGAGCGTCAGCGCATCCTGCGGCGGGTGCACGTAGTCCGCATACACCGCGAGCCCCGGCGCGAGCAGGCCGACGATGCCCACCGTCGTCGCCCCGATCAGCCAGCGCTCGACACGCGGGTTCTCCGGCTCGTAGGCCGCGCGCTGCCCCTGGCGGTGCCGAAAGCGCCACACCGTGTAGATCAGGAACAGCATGATCGCGACGAAGAACGCACCGGTGATCAGCACGGTCACGGTCAGCGTGTCGTCCATGCGCGCCCAGTTCGACGCGAGCGGCGGCAGCCACCACGGGGTGAGCCAATGGAACAGCAGCGACGCGATGACGATCAGCAGGAGCACCAGCGCGATGGCCACGGCAAGTCTCCGGCACGGCGCCGCGTCATCGCGACGTCAGGGGCCGCGCCCGCTCCCCTCGCTCGAGCCGCGCGTACAGCACCGCGGCCACCATCCCGAACACCACGTGCTCGATCCCCATCGCCCAGCCGCGCAGCTCGGCGAACCACGGGAACAAGCCGACCATGCCGTAGAAGTTGATGACGTACAGCAGCGCACCGAAGAGCGCGCCGAACAGCAGCGTTGCCGGCATCTGGCGATCGATGCCGAAGCCGGTCGCGACGACGCCGAACACGACGCCGAAGGCGATGCCCAGCAGGTAGTGGGTCACCAGCGCGGTGCCGACGACGCCGGCATGGAACGTCCCCGCCGAGGCCTGCAGCGTCTCGGGGCCGAGCACGATCGCCGCGATCAGCTGGGAGGCGCGCCACGGCCCGGTCTCGCTGGTCGCCGCGCCCCAGAGCAGCTCCAGGACCATCAGCACGGCGCCCCCCGCGAGCCCGGCGACGACGGCGGCGAGCCAGTCCGGATGACGGTAGTGCCAGCGAGTCAGGTGCAGCGAGTAGTCCATGTTCGCCTCCTCAAGACAGAGGCGCAGCCGTTCCTTATGGGAACGCCGGGATATCCGGCTCCACGCCTTCCAGATGCGCTTCGGGATGCAGGGCCTGCAGCCGCTGCTCGATCTCGTCGACGCGCGAACGCGGCACGTCGACCATCAGCAGGATCTGGCCGTCCTCGATCGCCGCGGCGAACCGCGCGAGCCGGCTGCTCGGCGTCGACACGCCGATCATGCTCGAGCTCCAGGCACCTATCAGCGCACCGACGAAGCCGAGCACCGCCACCATCCCCCACTGCGGCTCGTTCCCGACGATGGGGAAGAACCACGCGGCGATGGCGCCCACCAGCGCCCCGACCACCCCGCCGATGATCAGTCCGGACTGCGCCGCACGGATCACGTCGGAGGTTTGCAGGATGTTGGCCGGATGCAATCCGGTCATGTCGGTGCCCTCACGGGCAACGAAATGCAGATGCTGCTCGGCGATGCGTGCCAGGAGCAGGTCATCCATCGTCCGCCTGGCGCTGGCCAGATCGGGCAACAGCCAATAGATGCGTCTGCGCATAGCGACCCCTTTCTCGCGCTCGACCCCAGCGGTACTGCAGCGACGCGAAGAATGAGACTCCGGCGCAGATATACACCCGATCCGAAGCCGCAGCAAGCGCAATCACCCCGCACGTGAGGTAGGTCGCGCCGCGGCTTTCTGCCACGCCGCCCGGCCGTGCTGAGAACGCATCTCATCCTGCACAATCGGCGCCGATGTTGAAGCCCCGCCCCGGCACCCCGCAAGGCGCGACGCGACTCTTGCGGCGTGCTGCCCGGTGCTGGCCGGCCGCCGTCAGCCTGCTGGCCGCCCTGCTGGGCCTGCCGCTGCTGCTGGGTGCGGCGCCGGCGCACGCAGCTGCCGCGATCATCACGCTGACCAGCGCGCAGGCGGCGCAGACCACCAACGACCACCTGCTCGGCGAGAGCGCGCCGACGACCGTCGATCTGCCCGACGACTGGTCCGATTCGCGGCCGCGCTTCGACGGCCTGGTGCGCTACCGCACCCGGTTCGACCGGCCGACCGGCGCCGAGCCGAACGAGTTGCTCGCGCTGTACATCGCCCGGGTCTGCAGCAACGTCGAGGTGTCGCTGAACGGCCAGCGCATCTACAGCGGCGGGCGCATGACC
>DATCSE010000112.1:0-7960 GCA_036568605.1 Burkholderiaceae bacterium
CCGCCTCGAACGACGGCTTCGAAGCCATCAAGTCGCGCGGCAGGTCGAGCAGCTCCATCGCGCGCCGGTTGCAGACCTCGACGATGCGTTGGGCGTTGACCATCAGCACGCCCTGCTCCATGCGCTCCAGCGTGGCCTCGAGCAGCTTGGACTTGTCGGTCAGCAGTTCCTGGCTCGCGCGCAACGCCAGCTCGGCGTGCTTGCGCTCGGTCACGTCGCGGCCGACCGAATGCAGCATCGGCCGGCCCGATGGATCGTGCTGCAGCGTGTTGGTCCACGCGACCCAGCGCTCGGCCCCGTCTGCGGCGACCACGCGGTTTTCGCCGGTGGCGGTGGTGCCGGTGACCACGACGTCGGCGATCAGGCGGCGGACGCTGTCGCGGTCGGCCGTCTGCACGTGGTCGAGCAGGTTCGCGCCTATCATGGCCGCCGGCGTGGTGCCGAAGTGCCGCGCATACGCCGGGTTCACGTAGACGAGTTCGCCATCGGGCTTGGCGAGCGATACCAGCTCGGATTGGTCCTCGAGAATCGAACGGATGCGCCGTTCGCTCGCGACCAGCCGGTGCAGCAGCGGCCTCACCTGGCTGTTCTGCACATAGATCGCCAGCGCCACGATCGCGACCAGCGCGACCACCAGCAGGTTCAGGCGCGCCCGCAGCGGCGCATACAGCGTGTCGACATCGGTCTTCACCGCAAAGCCGAGGCCGAAGTCCCCGAGCGGCGCGTACGCCGAGATCACCTGGATGCTGCGCCCGTCCTTGTGGAACAGCACGCCGCGTTCGCCGAGCAGCGCCCGCGTGACCGGAATGCCGGGGTTGCCGGCCGCGTCGGACATCGGCGTCACGAACCCTTCGGGCCGCAGCCGGTTCGGCGCGCAGACCGCCTTGTCGCCGTCGCGACCGCACACCGCGGCGTCGGACGAGTCGCTGGCCGCGCGCAGATCGGCCAGCAGGCGATCGAACAACGGCATGCGCTGCTCCGTGAGCACCCGGCCGACCACGCGCCCCTCGGCGACGACATCGCTCTCGACCAGGATCATGTAGCCGTCCTGCCAGGCCAGGGACGCGGCCCGCCCGGCGTTGCGCAGGCGCTGCAGCGTCTTCGCCTGCGACCGCACCATCGTGCCGGACCTGGCGACGAGCGCACCGTGTGCATCGTAGAACTCGACGCCGGTCAGGTCCTCCGACAGGACGTTCTCGGCCACCGTCTGCACGAAGGTCCTGGCGAGTGCGTCCTGCGGTGCACGGTCCAGCGTCAGCAGCGCCTGGCGCAGCGCCGGTCGGTTGGCGACCGTCTTGGAGTACCACAGGCTCACGTCCAGGGCATGGTCCAGCGAGGTCGCGTTGGTCGTCGCGGTGAGCAGCATGTCCTTGGCCACCGAGCGCTCGAACGTGTCGCGCATGACCGAGAAGCCGGCGACGCCGCCCGCCAGGGCCACCAGCGTGATCACCGCGATCGAGCGCCGCTTGATGCGCTGATTGATCGCGAGCAGGTCCTGCGGGTCCAGCGTCAGCGAGGCTTCGTGCAGGGTCCACAGGCCCGCGCCGACGACCGCCAGGCCGAGCGCCGTCACCGGCAGCAGGCGATTGAAGTTCGCCACCTGGTACAGCGTTTCCAGCCCGACGAAATAGCCGATCAGCCCGCCCAGGCCGATGACCGACACGGCCAGCACCAGCGCCAGGAACATGAACCGGCGTGCCCGCGTCGCAGGCCGCTTGAGCAGCCAGAACGCGACCCCGGTGAGCAGGAACGCCAGGCTCGCGTTCGCGGACAGCCGGCCGGGATGCGGATTGGCGGACGTGGCCGCGTTGCCGGCGCGCACCCAGTCGATTCCGAGCGCGATGCCGGTCGCCCCTTCGATGAGATACCCCAGCGGCAGCGCGATCAGCACCGCGATGCAGACCGCGGCCAGGCGAGCGAGCCAGACACGTCGGACCGATGGCTGCGATGCCTCGAAGAAGCAGATGCCGATCGCGACGAAGAGCAGCGGATTGGCGAAGCCCAGGTATTGCGAGTCGGGGATCAGGCGCGTGATCGCGTCGACATCGAACAGCCAGCGCACCGCCTCGGTCACGCCGTACAGGCTGACCAGCAGACCGGCGACTCGCGGAGCTGAAATGGCGGGCTTGTGCATGGAATTTCCGCGCACCCGAAGGCTGCGCGGCCGAGCTCGCGACACGCCCTCGAAACAACGACAACAACCAGCTGGCGACAAGCGAAGCGATGCTACCGCGAAGCGTACGCGCCGCCACGCGAAGCGAACGCGGAAATAGGGCCTATCGGCCGCGCCATTTCAAGCGCGGCCCCACAAGGCGCGACAAGCATCCGCGGCCACCGCACGAACGCGATGGCCCTGTCCGCGCCACGGTTTCCTACGCGCTCGCGAGGTCGAAGATCAGGCTCGCCTCGGTCCACTTGCGCCCGGGCGGCGTCCACGGCGTGGCCGCCTGGAAGCGCCACATCAACGCTTCCCACGCGGCGATCCGCGGGTCCTGCGCTTCGGCGCGCGCCATGCGCTCGGCATCGAAGCGCGCGTCGTCGGTCTCCATGATCATGCACAGGCGCGTGCCGAGCCGGTAGATCTCCATCCCGGTGACGCCCTGCTCGCGCAGGTGCTGCGTCACCTCGGGCCAGACGGCGCGGTGGTGCGCCTCGTACTGCGCGATCAGCTCCGGATCGTCCTTCAGGTCGAGCAACAGGCAATGCCGCATAAGGGGGTCTCCTGGGCACGCCTGCGCATCAGGGCAAGGCGCGGTCGAGATGCACGTACCCGCCGTCCGGATGCAGCCACTGCCCGGTCGTGTGCGACGAACGGTCCGACAGCAGGAAGACCACGAGGTCGGCGATCTCGCGGTCGGTGGTCATGCGATGGCCCAGCGGGATGCGGGCGACGATGCCGGCGAGCGCCGCGTCCGGATCGGGCCGCGTCTGCAGCCAGCGCCGGTACAGCGGCGTCATCACCTCGGCCGGCAGCACCGCGTTGACGCGCACGCCGTGCGGCGCCAGCTCGGCCGCCCACTCGCGCGTCAGACCCAGCTGCGCGGCCTTGGCCGCGACATACCCGCTGGTGCCGCCCTGCCCGGTCAGCGCCGTCTTCGACGAGATGTTGACGATCGCACCGCGCCGCGCCTTGAGCTGCCCGACGCACAGGTGCGCCAGCACGTAGCAGTGCACCAGGTTCTCGTCGAGCGAGCGCTGGAACGCCGCGCGGCCGGCGGCGAGGCCGACGCCGTCGTTCGCGCCGGCGTTGTTGACCAGTGCATCGATGCCGCCGAACTCGGCGACCGTGCGTGCCACCGCGTCGCTGCACGCAGCGTCGTCGGCCAGCTCGAGCTGGCGGAACGCGAAGCGCGGGCACAGCGCGCGCAGCTCGGCCTCGAACTCGGCCTGCAGCGGGCTGCGGCCGAAGATGACCGGCACCGCGCCCTCGCGTGCCAGCTGCAGGCTGATCGCGCCGCCGATGCCGGCGCCGCCGCCGGTCACGATGACGATCTTGTCCTGGAGATGCAGATCCATCGCCTATGCTCCTGCTCAGCCGCGGAATGTGTACTGCGCCAGCGACTGCGCTTTCATCTCGATCGAATACCCCGGGCGCTTCGGCGGCATGTAGGCCGCATCGCGGATCACGCACGGGTCGACGAAATGCTCGTGCAGATGATCGACGTACTCGATCACCCGGCCCTGCTTGCTGCCGGCGATGCACAGGTAGTCGATCATCGACAGGTGCTGCACGTACTCGCACAGCCCGACGCCGCCGGCATGCGGGCAGACCTTGAGGCCGTGCTTCGCGGCCATCAGCATCACCGCGAGCACTTCGTTGACGCCGCCGAGGCGGCAGGCGTCGATCTGCACGACGTCGATCGCGCCGCGCATGATCAGCTGCTTGAAGACGATGCGGTTCTGGCACATCTCGCCGCTGGCCACCTGCATCCTCCCGGCCATCGCCTCGCGGATTCGCCGATGGCCTTCAACATCGTCCGGGCTGGTCGGCTCCTCGATGAACCAGGGCTTCGCGAACGCAAGCTGCGCCAGCCATTCGATCGCCTGGTCCACGTCCCACACCTGGTTCGCATCGATCATCAGCGCGCGCTCGGGGCCTATCACCTCGCGCACGATGCGCAGACGGCGGATGTCGTCCTGCAGGTCGCGGCCGACCTTGAGCTTCAGGTGCGAGAAGCCCGCGTCCACCGCCTCCTGCGCGAGCCGGCGCAGCTTGGCATCGTCGTAGCCCAGCCAGCCGGCCGACGTGGTGTAGCACGGGTAGCCGCGCGCCTCGAGCTCGGCCAGCCGCTCGGCCTTGCCGATCGCGCGCTCGCGCAGCAGCGCGAGCGCTTCGGTCGGCGTGATGCAGTCGGTGATGTAGCGGAAGTCGATCAGCCGCACCAGCTCCTCGGGGCTCATGTCGGCCACCAGCCGCCAGACCGGCTTGCCCTCCGCCTTGGCCCACAGGTCCCAGACCGCGTTGACCACGGCCGCGGTCGCGAGGTGGATCGCGCCCTTGTCGGGGCCGATCCAGCGCAACTGGCTGTCCGAGGTGACATGGCGCCAGAAGCGGCCCATGTCGGCCGCGATCCATTCGAGCTCGAGCCCGACCACCAGGTGCTCCATCGCGCGGATCGCGGCGCAGCAGATCTCGTTGCCGCGGCCTATCGTGAAGGTCAGGCCGTGCCCGTCCAGCCCCTCGCGGTCGGTCTCGAGGATGACGTAGGCCGCCGAGTAGTCGGGGTCCGGGTTCATCGCGTCGGACCCGTCGAGATGGGCCGAGGTCGGGAAGCGCACGTCCAGGACGCGCATCGAGCGGATGGTGGTCATCGGCGGATCAGTCGTACAGCACCGCGGCGATCTTGGGATCGGCAATGTTGGTCTTGTCGTACCAGTAGAACCCGGTGTCGATCACCTTGGGCTGCGTCTCGCCCTTCAGCGCCTTCACCGCGGCCTCGACGGTCTTGTAGCCGATGCCCACCGGGTTCTGCGTGATCGCGCCGGCCATGCTGCCGTCCTTGATCGCGTCCTTCTGCTGCTTGCCCGAGTCGTAGCCGATGATCACGAGCTTGCGCTTCATCTCCTTCGAGCCGTTGACCACGCCGATCGCCGAACCTTCGTTCGCGCCGAACATGCCCTTCAGGTTCGGGTTGGCCTGCAGGATGGACTTGGTGATCTCGGTGGATTTCAGGTGGTCGCCGCCGCCGTACTGCACGCTGACGACCTTGATGTTCGGGTAGGTCGACTTCATGCGGCCGACGAAGCCCTCGACGCGGTCGATGCCGGTGCGGCTGGTCTGGTCGTGCGCGACGACCGCGACCTCGCCGGCCTTGCCGATCAGCTCGGCCATCTTGTCGGCGGCGAGCGCGGCGGCGGCCTTGTTGTCGGTGGTCGCGGTCGTGACCGGGATGTCGCTGTCCACGCCCGAGTCGAACGCGATCACCGGGATCTTCGCCGCCTGCGCCTTCTTCAGCAGCGGGATCGCGGCTTTGCTGTCCAGCGCCGCGAAGCCGATCGCCTTCGGGTTCTTCGCGAGCGCGGCCGACAGCATGTCGATCTGCTTGTCGACCATCGCCTCGGTCTCGGGACCTTCGAAGGTCACCTTGACATTCAGGTCCTTCGCGGCCTGCTCGGCGCCGGACTTCACGGCCTGCCAGAACTGGTGCTGGAAGCCCTTGGACACCAGCGGGATGTAGGGCTGCTGCTGGGCCAGCGCAGCCCCGCTGCTCACGGCCAGCGCGGCGCCCAGGCCGAGGGCGATGCTCAATGCGCGTCTTGCGATCATGGAATGTCTCCGGTTTGTCGTGGTGGGAAGGGACACGGGGAACGAAATCCGCATGGCGCTCAGCCGCCGCGGCGGCGCAGGATGTCGGTGTAGACCGCGAGAATGATGATCACGCCAGTCACGACGGTCTGCCACTCCTGCGCGACCGACAGGATGCGCAGGCCGTTGGTCAGCACGCTCATGATGAACGCGCCGATGATGGTGCCGAGGATGGTGCCGGTGCCGCCGCTCAACGAGGTGCCGCCGATCACGACCGCGGCGATCGCATCGAGCTCGTAGCCCTGCCCCAGCGCCGGCTGCGCCGAGTTCAGCCTGGATGCGATCAGCAGCCCGGCGATGCCGCAGATGCCGCCGCTGACCGAGTAGACGACGATCTTCCAGAAGTCGACGTTGACGCCGGACAGGCGCACCGCCTCCTCGTTGCTGCCCAGCGCGAAGGTGTAGCGGCCCAGCAGCGTCTTGTTCAGCACGATGCCGGCGGCGATCGCGACCAGGAACAGGATCAGCACCGCGTTCGGGATCGGCAGCGCCGGAATGAAGTAGCCGATCAGCGACTCCTGCGAGATCGTCGGGAACTCCGGCGTGTCGTTGAAGTAGATCGGCTTGGTGCCCGAGATCACCAGCGACAGGCCCTTGAGCAGCATCATCATGCCCAAGGTCGCGATGAACGGCGGGATCTTCAGCTTCGCGATCAGCATCCCGGAGACGAAGCCGCTCAACGCGCCGAAGAAGATCGCCGCGAAGATGCCGAACCAGATCGGCAGCCCGAGGTAGGTCAGCGCCACGCCGGCCATCACCGCGCAGAACGTCATCAGCGTGCCGACCGACAGGTCGATGCCCGACGTGATGATCACGAAGGTGCAGGCGATCGCGAGCACGCCGTTGACCGCGGTGGCCTGCAGGATCGCGACCAGGTTGTCGGTCTGCATGAAGTTCGGCGAGGCGAAGCCGAAGAAGAGCATCAGCATCAAGAGGCTCGCGAACGCGAGCAGCTTCTGGCGCGTCGCCGGGCGGAACAGCCGGCTCTTCAGCGCCGCCAGCAGGCCGAGGTTCGCGACGGGCATCTCGGCGCTGCCGACGCTGCCCACGGGTCCGGTGGTCGTCTTGTCCATGGTGTCAGTCCACGACCACGCTTTCGCGTTGGGTCGCCAGTTGCATGATCTTCTCTTGCGTCGCTTCCTGGATCGGCAATTCGCCGGTGATGCGGCCTTCGCACATCACGAGGATGCGGTGGCTCAGCCGCAGCACCTCGGGCAGCTCCGACGAGATCATCACGATCGCCTTGCCCTGCGCGGCCAGCGCGTTCAGCAGCTTGTAGATCTCGGCTTTCGCGCCGACGTCGATGCCGCGCGTCGGCTCGTCGAAGAACAGGATGTCGCAGTCGCGCAGCAGCCACTTCGCGATCACGATCTTCTGCTGGTTGCCGCCCGACAGCAGCCGCACCGGCTGCTGCACCGACGGCGTCTTGATCTGCAGCTGCTTCACGTAGCGCTCGGCGGCGCTGCGCATCCCGGCCTGGTCGAGCAGCAGGTGTCCGCCGACGAAGCTCGCCAGGCTGGCCAGCGCGATGTTGGTCTCGACGTCCAGGCCGGTCGCGAGGCCGAAGTGCTTGCGGTCCTCGGACAGGTAACCGATGCCGTGCGCCACCGCATCGGCCGGCGACTTGATCGACACCGGCATGCCGTGCACGCGGATCGTGCCGGCATCGAGCTTGTCGGCGCCGAAGATCGCGCGCGCGACCTCGGTGCGGCCCGCGCCCATCAGCCCGGCGAAGCCCAGGATCTCGCCCTTGCGCAGCGCGAAGCTGACGTCCCGGATCGCATGGCCGCGCGTCAGCCCCTCGACCTCCAGCACGACATCGTGGCCCGAGGTGTCGCGGAACTCGTTCGCGGTGTCGGCCAGCGCGCGGCCGACCATCATGCCGATGATGGTGTCGACGCTGGTGCCGGCCATCGTCGTGGTCGCGATGTAGCGGCCGTCGCGCATCACGGTCACGCGGTCGGCGATCTGCCGGAGCTCGTCCATCTTGTGCGAGATGTAGACGACGCCGACCCCATGCGCCTTGAGCTGCCGGATGATGCGGAACAGGTCGGCGACCTCGGCGCTGTTCAGCGCGGCGGTGGGCTCGTCCATGATCAGCACGCGCGAATCGAACGACAGCGCCTTCGCGATCTCGACCATCTGCTGCTTCGC
>DATCSE010000113.1:0-2408 GCA_036568605.1 Burkholderiaceae bacterium
ACTTCCTTCTGCTTCCCGTTTAACTGTGCCGGCTGAACACCGGCACGGGCACCAACGGCCGACATTGTATGCAGGTGTGACACCTACAATGCCGCATCGTCCCTCGTATCCCTCCGCACGCGCCATGGCCACGATCGAAGACCTCGCCGAACGCGTTGAGCGCCTGCTCCTGCGTCATGAGGAACTGCAGCGAACGAACGCGCTGCTCGAACAGCAGCTGGCTGCGGTCACGCACGAGCGCGACAACCTGCGCTCGCGCCTGAACGCGGCGCGCAGCCGCATCGACGCGCTGCTGGAACGGCTGCCGGTCGAGCCCGCGCCGGCCGAATCGGGTGCCGCCACCGGGAGCGATCGATGAAGCAGATGGAGGTCACGATCCTCGGCCAGAGCTACCTGCTCGGCTGCCCCGATGGCGGCGAGCGCGATCTGCTCGAGGCCGTCGCGAACGTGGACCGCGAGATGAGCGCGATCCGCGACGGCGGCAAGGTCAAGGCGCGCGAGCGCATCGCGGTGCTCGCCGCGCTGAACTTGGCCTACGCGCTCGCGGGCCGGCCAGCAACGCGCACGCCACCGCCACCGCCACCGCCACCGCCGAGTGCGAGTCCCGGTCCGAGTGCGGCGACCAGCGGCGCGGTCGATATCGATGCGCTGGTCCACCGGCTCGACCAAGTCCTGGGCGCGAACGGTCAATTGCTTTGAGGCTGAGCGCTCCGCCGCATGCGCGGCGTAGAATGAATTCGTCCGTCGCGTTCGCGTGAGTTTTATATTTCCTTGAACCGATGCGCGTATGCGCAAGGGCTTGGAACATCGCCCGGCAGGTGTGATCGTCTCGCGTCAGATGAACCCGAAGCCCGGCTGACCTCGCCCACCTGAACTGCCTGGGTTCAGGAATGCGGCTCACGGTTTGCGGCGGACACCTTTCTTCCAGGGAGACGATGCAATACTGGCTGATGAAGAGCGAGCCGTCGGATTGCTCGATCGACGATCTTGCCGCTGCTCCTTCGCAGACCGTGCCGTGGTACGGCGTTCGCAACTTCCAGGCGCGCAATTTCATGCGCGAGGAGATGCGCGTCGGCGACGGCGTGCTGTTCTATCACTCGTCATGCCCTGAGCCCGGTATTGCCGGCGTTGCCGAAGTCGCGAGCGGCCCGTATCCCGACGCGAGCCAGTTCGACCCCGAGAATCCCTACTACGACCCGGCGTCGCGGCGCGAGAAACCGCGCTGGTACCTCGTCGACGTGAAGCTGGTCCGAAAGACACGGCTGCTCCCTCTGGCCGAGATGCGGGAGGCGCCCGAGCTCGCGACGATGCGCACGCTGCGTCGCGGCAACCGGCTCTCGATCACGCCGGTGACCGAGGAGGAGTGGAACGCGGTGCTGGCGCGCCTCGAGTCCGCCTCCGCGTGAGTAGTGCCTTGGAAACCCGACGCCGCCCATGACGGCCGGGCCGGGCGGAACTCAGGTCGCACCCAGCTCGAAGCGGATGCTCGCCAGCGTCACATGATTGCCGCCGCGCTTGCGCGCTTCGGCCAGGGCGTTGTCGGCCGCGCGCAGCAACTCGGTCTCGCTGTTCGCGGTGTGCGGGAAGCTGGCGACGCCCATCGACACCGTGAAGCCGAGATCTCGCCCCTCCAGCACGACGATCTGCGTCGCGCATTGACGGCGCAGGCCCTCCATGCGCGAGTGCGCGGTCGCCAGGCCGACGCCCGACAGCAGGATCGCGAAGCGGCTGTCGTCGAGCCGGCACGACGCGTCCATGGCCCGCGTGTTGCCGCGCAGCAGCCGGCCCAGCGCTTCGAGGATGCGGTTGCGCGCCTGGGCGCCGGCCGCTCGGACCGCCTCGCTGAACGGATCGAGCGCGATCATCACCAGCGCGAACTCGCGGTGCTCGCGCGACGACAGGTCGACTTCGCGCCGCAGCTGATCCTCGAAGTGCGCGCGCTGGTACAGGCCGGTCGGGGCGTCGCGCAGCGCCTGGTCCTGCAGCTCGCGGCGCTGCATCTCGGCGGCCTGCTGCTGCTGCTCGAGCTGGCTCAGCGCGTGCTGGAGCTGCTGCTCGCGCTGGTGCTCGACGGTGGTCTCGCACCAGACCGTCAACAGGTGGCGCGGCGCGGTGCCATCGTCGCGCGGCAGGGCGATGCGCGTGACGTTGAACTCGCGGCGCTGGCCGTTGCGTTCCAGACGCTGCTGGGCGCTGGTCGCGACGGTGCCGGCCAGCACGGTCTGCTCGGCGCTGCGAATCGCGGTGGCCTGCGCCGGATCGAACAGGTCGGCATCGGTCAGATCCGCGAACTCGGCCGGCTCGCGGCCGAACAGCTCGGCCATGCGCGCGTTGGCGTACAGGTAGCGGCCGCTGGCCACGTCCTTGATCGAGACAAACGCGTTCAAGCGGTCCAGCCCGTCGAGCAA
>DATCSE010000114.1:0-3977 GCA_036568605.1 Burkholderiaceae bacterium
GAAGAAGGGGGCGCGCAGGTTCGCGCAAAGGGCTTCGACAAGCTCAGCCCGAACGGAACCGAGACCGACAAGAGCTTCGACAAGTCAGCCCGAACGGAACCGAGACCGACAAGAGCTTCGACAAGTCAGCCCGAACGGAACCGAGACCAATAATGGCTTCGACGGACTCAGCAGAACCGAGTCAGGATCGGGAAAGGCTTCAACGAACGCGGCCTGGAGCACAGGCCGTCCAGGGGCACCGTTCGGGCTGAGCTTGTCGAAGCCCCAACGTGCTCAGCGCACGAACCCGATTCCTCGCTGCTCCCGCACCTCCGGCTTGACCCGATGCTCCGATTCGAGCTGCGACAGGAATTCGTCGGGCTCGAACGCCTCGCCCAGCACGTCGACCTGGCGCTTGACCGAGGCGAAGTCCCCCGGCGTCAGCACATCCAGCCGGGCGAGCCGCGTACGCTGCTCGGCGGTCAGCCCGGCCGCGTCGCCGGCCAGCGCTTCGGCGACGAACATGCGTTCGCGTTGCGCGGCCGTCAGCGGCTTGAACTGCACCTTGAACGTGAAGCGCCGCAGCGCCGCCTCGTCGAGGTCCTCGAACAGGTTGGTCGTGCAGACGAACACGCCGGCATAGCGCTCCATTCCCTGCAGCATCTCGTTGACCTCGCTGACCTCGTAATGGCGTTCGGCCATGCGCCGGCTGCGCAGGAAGCTGTCGGCCTCGTCGAGCAGCAGCACCGCGCCTTCGTTGCTGGCTTCGTCGAACATCCGGGCCATGTTCTGCTCGGTCTCGCCGACGTACTTGCTCATGATGTCGCTGGCCTGGCGGATCATCAGCGGGCGCTGCAGCTCGTGCGCGATGTGCTCGGCCAGCGCGGTCTTGCCGGTGCCGGGCGGGCCGTAGAAACACAGCGTGCCGTAGCCCTTGCGGCGCAGCGCCTCGACGATCTTCGGGATCTCGAAACGCGATTCGGTGTGGACCAGCGTCAGGTCGTAGTTCGTCACGACGCGGCGCGCGCCGCGCTCGGCCGCGGTGTTGCCCAGCGCCTTGTCGGCGTTGCCCAGCTGGCGTTCGATCAGCGCGCGCAGCTCGGCGCCGCCGGGGGCGGCCGAGCTGGCCGCGAGCTGTGCGAACTTGACCGCGGTGCGGATCTGCGCCGGCGTCAGCCCCTTGCGCTCGGCCAGCTTGGCCGCGAAGCCGTCGCCGACCTCGACCCCCGTCAGCGCCCGCGCGATCAGCTGTTCGCGCGCGCCGGGCGGCGGGCTCTTCAGCTCCAGGTGGTACTGGAAGCGGCGCCGGAAAGCCGGGTCGATCTGCTCGATGCGGTTGGTGATCCAGATCACCGGCACGGGGTTGGTTTCGAGGATCTGGTTGACCCAGGCCTTGCCGCTGACGCTGCCGCTGACCACGCCATCGCCGGTGTCCATGCGTGCCATCAATTGCGCGGCGTCGGTGGAAATCGGCGGGAACACGTCCTCGACCTCGTCGAACAGCAGCGCGACATTGTGGCTGCCCTTCAGGAACACCTGGCTGATCTGCAGCGAGCGGTAGCGGTCGCGGCCGGACAGCGAGTTGCCGTCGCGATCGGCGTACTCGACCTCGTAGAGCTGCAAGCTCGCGGCCTGCGCCGCGACCTTTGCGAGCTCGGTCTTGCCGGTGCCCGGCGGGCCGTACAGCAGCACGTTGACACCCGGCTCGCGGCGCGCGACCGCATTGGCCAGCAGCGCGGTCAGCATCTGCTGGTCGGGGCCGACGTAGTCGAAGTCAGTCGGTTGCAGCTCGCTTTTCGTCGCCGGCCGCGTGAACACGGCCATCAGCTCCGAGGGCCCTTCGTATCGGCGCATCAACACCGGCGGGAGCTGCTCGCTGACCTTCATCAGGTCGGCCAGGTCGGTGATGTTGTGCTCGGAGATCAGGTTCTCCACCATCCCGATGCGTTCGAGCCGCGAACCGGCGCGCAGCGCCTCGGCGACGTCGGTCTCGCTGACGCCGGCAACGCTGGCGATCGTCGCGTACGCCTCCTGCGCGTTCGCGACCTTGAACTCGACCAGCAGGCCGCGCAGGTCGCGCTGGTAGCGCGCGAGCGTGCCGTACAGCAGCAGCGCGCGCTCGGCCGGGTTCAACTGCAGCAGCCCGGCGAGCGCATCGATGTTCTTCTCGACCAGCGTCGATTCCTTCTTCAGGCTGCGGGCGAGCCAGTCGGCGGTGGCGCCGAGCACGGCCAGCAGGTCCTTGGGCGCGTCCTTGATGTACTCGTCGATGTAGAAGAAGACCGTGCCTTCTTCATAGGGCCCGCGCCAGCCGCCGTGGCGCGTCATGAAGGCGGCGTCGCTCAGGCCCTCGTGGCCGCGCCAGTGTTCGTTGCCCTTGCAGCGCTTGTTCAGGAACTCGCGCAGCCGCGCCAGCACCGAAGCCGGCCAGACCAGGTGCTTGCCGGTCAGCGCCAGCAGGCTGTTCCAGTCGCGGCGCAGATTGAAGCGCGCGGCGTGGCGCATCGTCAGCGCCAGCACGAACTGCGAGCACATGCGATCGAGCACAGGGGCTTCGTTCAGCCCGGGGGAGAGCAGCATGTGCGCATCGCTGTGGGACTTGACCATCGCACCTCCAGAACGCCCCCGCGCCCGCCGCTTTCGCGGTCAGGCCCCACGACGGGTCAAGGAAACCGGTGCGCGGCCCGGCGTTGCCTCGAGTGGGCGTGTGTCATCGCGGGCCATCTTGGCGCGAACCGCGCCAAGGGGCAAGTCCCTGCGGCCGTAACCGACGGTCAGTGAAGGATGACGGGCTGCTGCATCAACGAGGTGAAGCGCTCGATGTAGTCGTCGATCTCTTCTTCGGACGGCTCGGTCTTGATCAACGCCTCGACGCCTTGCTTGAAGCTCTCGGCCAGTGCGCCCTGGATGAAGATTTCCTTGCGCGCGAACTTGTCGACGATTTCGTAGCCGCCGTGCGTCAGCGCATCGGTCCCCGCACCCGCTCGCGAAGCCGAGGCGGACACATCGCCCGTCATGTCGAATTGCACGACGACGAAACTGTCGGAGTTGTAGAGCATTTGCATCAGAAGACTCTCCTGCCGCGAAGCTGAGTCCTCCAACGCAAGTTTCAAGCCCACGGACGACCGGCGCGGGTGTAAAGCGTCGTCAACAAGCGACAAACCGGGCTCAAGGCGTCCCGATCACGTCCTGCAGATGCAGCTCGTAGCCCTCGTCGTTCGGGCCGGAGCGCAGCGTGGCCCGCGCTGGCAGGAAATGATGTTTCGGGTCCAGCCAGGCCTGCGCGGTCGTGTCGTAGGCGCCGGGGCGCGGTTCGCGCACGTATTTCAGTGCGTCGATGGGGCCGATGCCGGTCTCGATGGTTTCGCTGCCGGCGCAGCGGAAGGACCAGACGCTCGCGTCGGCATTCGCGCCCACGACCTGCATCACCACCTTCGCCCCCGGCGTGCGCAGGTTCGGCTGGGCCGCGACGATCGCGGCGAGCTGCACCATCCAGCTGATGCGGTCCTGCACGCCGGGCGCCAGCGGCAGCTCCTGCGACGAGCCGGAGAACGTGATCTTGCCGTCCCGGCCGGCCTCGCGCTGGAAGTTCGCGGCGACCGTCGCGCGGCGGATGCGCGTGTCGGTGAAACGCACCGGCGCGATGCCCTCGGCATCGAAGCCGCCGCTGCTGACTTGCGTCAGCAAGGTCATCCCGCCGAGCTTGCTTTCGAGCTTGAGCTCGTACTGGTCGCCTTGCGGCCGCCACTGCAGCTCGCCGCTGCCGTGCAGCACGCCGCGGCTGACCTGGTAGCGCAGCGTCGCGCCGGCGGGCATGCGGGTACGGTAGTGCGGGATGGGCTCCTCCGCAGAAGACGCCGGCGCCGCTTCGGGCGCGGGCGCCGGCTCACCCTGCAGGGCGGTGGTCAACGCCAGTTGAACCGGCGGTACCGTCGAGCGCTCGGCCGGGGCCGACTCGGTGGCGGCCGACACGGGCTTCGTCGTTTCGGCGGCGGCCG
>DATCSE010000115.1:0-2532 GCA_036568605.1 Burkholderiaceae bacterium
GGGTGAGGCCTTTCCGAACCGGATGGCCAGCCCGAACAGGTGGAAGGCTCAGAACCCCAGGCTGGCCAGCAGGTCGTCGACCTCGCCCTGGTTCTTCACCACGTCGGTACGGCCTTCGTAGCTGACGACCGGGCCTTGCAGCACCGCGGCTTCGACCTTGTGCGCGGCCTCGGGCGGAGCGGCCTGCACCAGCAGCTTGACGAGGCTGTCCTCCAGCTCGCTGGCCAGCGACACGACCTTCGCGACCACCTGGCCGGTCAGGTCGTGGAAGTCCTGCGCCATCATGATGTCGGTCAGGTGCTGGTCGATGCGGCCGGTGGCCGCTTCGACGTCGCCGACGAAGTTCATCACGGCGCCGCTCGCGACCGCCTTGACCGGGTCGGCCACGATCGCGTTGGCGATGCGCCGCGTCTCGCTGCTGATGCGCTGGTGCTCGGACTTGGCCTGGTCGACCAGGTTCAGCACCTTGTTCGCCGCGTCGCCGGTCTTCTGCGCGATGTAGCTCAGGCGGCTGCGCGCGTCGGGCAGGCCGTTGGCCGCTTCCTGCAGCTTGGGCATCACGCCGAGCTGGGTCAGCGTGTCGTGCAGCTGGCGCGTGATCAGCCCGAGCTGGTGGAACACCTCGGGCGACGCGGCCATCTGCGGCGCCAGGCGATCGAGTTCATCCATCTTCATGCGGTTCTTCCTGTTTGTCGTCGTCGCGAGCGCGGGCCGTTCAAGCCGTCGCGGCGAGCTTTTGCATGATCTTCTGGACCTTCTCTTCCAAGGTCGCCTTCGTGAACGGCTTCACGATGTAGCCGGCCGCGCCTTCCTGCGCGGCGCGCACGATGTCTTCCTTGCGCGCTTCGGCCGTGACCATCAGGACCGGCAGGTGCTTCAGCGTGTCGTCCTTCTTGATCGCGCCGAGCAGCTCGAAACCGTTCATCACCGGCATGTTGATGTCGCTGACGACGAAGTCGAACTTGCCGTTCTTCAGCATGGTCAGCGCGACCGAGCCGTCCTCGGCCTCTTCCGCGTTGTTGAAGCCGATTTCCTTCAGCAGGCCGCGCACGATGCGGCGCATCGTCGAGAAGTCGTCGACGATCAGGAATTTCAGGTCGGTGTTCATGGTCATGGCGCGTCTTTCTCGGAAATCGGTGCTCAGGTGGGCTTATCGGGCGGCGGGCGGCGAAATTGAGGTCGGCGCCTGCGAAATCGGCGTGTCGATGCCGGCCGGCGCGGTGTCTTCCTCGTCGGAGGCGATCCGCAGCAGCCGCTCCTCGGCCTCGCGGTTCATCACGATGATGCTGATGCGCCGGTTCACGGCCCCGGCCGGGTCCTTCGCATCGAACAGCACGCTGGAGGCCAGCCCCTGCACGCGCAGGGTGCGGTCCTCGGGCAGGCCGCCGGCAATCAGCTCGCGGCGCGACGCGTTCGCGCGGTCGCTCGAGAGCTCCCAGTTGCTGTAGCCGCGATCGCCGCCGCCGAACGGCTGCGCGTCGGTGTGGCCTTCGAGGGTCAGCCGGTTCGGAACATCGGCGAGCACGCCGCCGATCAGCTGCAGCAGCTCGCGCATGTACGGTTTGACGACCGCGCTGCCGCTGTCGAACATCGCGCGGTTCTGCTCGTCGACGATCTGGATGCGCAGCCCGTCGGGCGTCATGTCCAGCCGGATCTGGGATTTCAGCGCCGCCAGCTTGGCGTTGGACGCGAGCGCGTCCTCGACCTTGCGCTTCAGCGATTCCAGCTTCGCGATCTCGGCACGCTTCTGCTCGGCCTTCAGTGCCTTGAGCTGCACGCTCTTGCGCGGCGCCTCGAGGTCGCCGGCCTTGACCTGCCCGTTGGTGCGCGACAGGTCGGTGCCGCCGCCCTTGATCACGTGCGACGAGTCGCCCGACCCGCTGCCGCCGCCGAGCAGCGAGATCTTCAGCGGCGCATTGAAGAAGTCGGCAATGCCCTTCTTGTCGCCCTCGGTCGTCGAGCCGAGCAGCCACATCAGCAGGAAGAACGCCATCATCGCGGTCACGAAGTCCGCGTACGCGATCTTCCACGCGCCGCCATGGGCGCCGTGGCCGCCCTTCTTGACGCGTTTGATGATGATGGGCTGAAGCTTCTTGCTGTCACCGGACATGGGTACGCTCCGCGCAGGTCATCAGGCTTTGCGGCCCTTGACATGGCCCTCGAGCTCGGCGAAGGTCGGCCGGTCCTTCGAGTACAGCACCTTGCGGCCGAACTCGACCGCAACCTGCGGCGCATAACCCTGCATGCTCGCGAGCAGCGTGGTCTTGATGCACTGCAGCTCCTTGGAGCCCTCGTCGACCTTCTGCTCGAGCAGGCCGCCCAGCGGCTCGACGATGCAATACGCGAGCAGGATGCCAAGGAAGGTGCCGACCAGCGCCGAGCCGATCATCCCGCCCAGCACCGCCGCGACGATGCCGAACGCCGGCAGCGCACCGGCCAGCCGGGTCAGCGCCGAGACCGGACCGTGCGCCTCGTGATGATGCGTCTCGATCTCGCTGTCCATCAGGCTTTCGATCTCGTGCGCGTTCAGGT
>DATCSE010000116.1:0-4157 GCA_036568605.1 Burkholderiaceae bacterium
GTGGCGACCTGCGCCGCGTTGACGTGCTTGCCGTCGATCATCGACGACGCGTAGACAGTCGGGAACAGCAGCTCGCCGGCCGCGCGCCGCTGCCGGCGTGCCACGGTCGACGTGTCGTTGTTGCCGGGGTCGCGCACCGACGTGACGCCCAGCGACAGCTCCGACGGGCCGGTGTAGTCATCGTCGACGTGCATGTGGCAGTCCCACAGGCCCGGCAGCAGGGTCTTGCCCTTGCCGTCGAAGACCAGCGCGCCGCTCGGCACGGCCACCTTCGCGGCCGGCCCCAGCGCCGCGATCTTGTTGCCGCGGACCACCACGGTTCGATGCTCCTCGAACCGATTGCCGTCGACGAACACGCGCACATCGGTGAACGCGACGGGCCTGCGAGGCTCGGCGGCCAGGCTGCGCGCCAGCGCGGCCGCGCGCTGCGCCAGTGCCGCTTCCTGCGCCGCCCGCAGGGCCGGCACGGCGTCTTCGAAGCCGGCACGGATGGTCGACAAGGGGCCGATGTCCGCGAAGGTCTCGCCCTGGGCATCGGTCCACGTGACGAAGGGCGTGCCCTGCACGCCGGTGACCACCCATGCGACGACGGTCTGCGGCTCGCCTCCGGCTTTGACCGAGGCACGCGTGAGCTCCTCGGCATGCGCGTGCCCGCCGGGCAGCAGAGCGATGTCCTGCCGCGTCTTGACCAGGTGCTCCGCCAGCACGTTGCCCGCACGGATGGACCAGCCGGCGGGCAGGTAGAACGCCGGCGAGGCGTAGGCGGCCGAGCCGGCATCGATCTGCGACTTCCAGATCGCCATGCCGTCGGCGACGCGAAAGGTCTCGGCGACGTCTCCTTTCGGGCCCGTCCCGCGCAGGCGGTAGGCCGCGATCGCGCCATCGGGACCGAGCTGCACGGTCTCGTCTTCGTCCCAGACCTGGCCGCGCAGCGAGATGCTCATCCGGCCCATCAGGGTGCCGTCGCCGGCGGTCCAGTGCTGCGCCGACCCGTGCCGCCCGGCCAGCGACACGATCGTGAACTGCCGCGCGTCAGGCGGCGGCTGCAGCAGTTCGGACGCAGGCACCTGGGCCCGCGCAGCCGACGCCCCCAGCACGACCGCGAGCAATACCGGGACCGCGTGGCGCATAGCGTGTTCCTTTCGCTTCATCCTGCGTGCGTTGAGAACGCGCACCGTGCAGGCGCCGCATCGACGGCGCAATCCCTATCTCCGCACCTCCCGGCCTGCCTATACTGCGCCGCAGTTCGATCAACCGGAGGGAGCCAGGATGAAGGGTTTCATGTCAACGGCCATCGTCGCGATCGCGATGCTGAGCGGCTGTGCCACGCAGGTCACGAAGGGTACGACCAGCGACTCGGCGGCCGCATCCGCCACGGCGGCGCCGGCCCAGCCCGTCACGGTGCCGGCAGCATCGGCGAAGAAGGTCGTGCTCAGCATGACCGGCCCGAAGAACGTGACCGACTCCAAGGACTGGGCGAGCTTCAAGGAAGAATGGCGCGCCACGTTCGCCGAGCACGCGAAGGACGCCGGCATCGCGTTCTCGGTGCAGGAGGGCAGCGTGGCCGCCGGCGTCGATGGCACGCTGCTGAACGTCTACGTCAACGACTACCGGCAGGTCGGCATCGGCTCGCGCATCTTCTTCGGCGTGATGACCGGCAACGCGTTCATCGACGCGAAGGTCCAGTTCGCCAGCCTGAGCAACGGCCAGACTTTCGGCACGCAGACCTACAACACCACGTCATCGGCCTGGCACGGCGTGTTCGGCAAGATGACGCCGCAGCAGGTCGATGCGATCGCCGCGGAGATCTTCGCCGAGATCAAGAACCACTGATTCGGAACACCTGCACCACCTCCGAGAGGCGGTGCGCCTGTTCCTTCAGGCTCTCGGCGGCCGCGGCCGACTGCTCGACCAGCGCGGCGTTCTGCTGCGTCATCTTGTCGAGCTCGCTGACCGCGCCGTTGACCTGGCCGATGCCGGCCGACTGCTCGGCCGCGGCCGCGGTGATCTCGGAGATCGTCGCCGCGACCTTGCGCACGCTGGCGACGATCGTTGTCATCGCTTCGCCGGCCTCGCCGACCAGCACCGCGCCCGACTCGACGCGCTCGACCGACGCGCCGATCAGGTCCTTGATCTCCTTGGCCGCCGAAGCCGAGCGCTGCGCGAGCGAGCGCACCTCGCCGGCCACCACCGCGAAGCCGCGGCCCTGCTCGCCCGCCCGTGCGGCTTCGACCGCCGCATTGAGCGCGAGGATGTTGGTCTGGAACGCGATGCCGTCGATCACGCCGATGATGTCGGCGATCTTCTTCGAGCTCGCATTGATCTCGTCCATGGTCTGCACGACCTGCGCGACCACCGTGCCGCCCTTCTCGGCAGCCGACGAGGCCGACATCGCGAGCTCGTTGGCCTTGTTCGCCGACGCCGCGGTCTGGTTCACGGTGCCGGTCAGCTGCTCCATCGACGCGGCGGTCTGCTGCAGGTTCGACGCGGCCTGTTCGGTGCGGCCCGAGAGGTCCAGGTTGCCCGTCGCGATCTCGGTGGACGCGGTCGAGATGCTGTCGGTCGACTGGCGCACGCGCAGCACCGTGCCGCGCAGCGATTCGATCATCCCGGCCAGCGCGTGCAGCACGCTGCCCGGATGCGGCGCGTCGATCTCGACCGCGAGGTTGCCGGCACGCACTTCGTCCATCGCGCGCACCGCCTGCTCCGGCTCGCCGCCGATCTGGCGCAGCACGCTCTTCGCGACGACATAGCCCAGGCCACCGATCGCGAGCAGCATGGCGCAGACGACCGCGACGTTCTTCAGCACCGCCTGACGGACCAGCGCGTCGACATCGTCCAGGTACATGCCCGAGCCGACCATCCAGTTCCAGCCGGGCACGGCCTGTACGTACGTCAGTTTCGGCACGGCCACGGTACCGCCCGGGCGCGGGAAGTCGATCAACTGGAAGCCGGTGCCGTCGCGGCTCGCCTTCATCAGCGCGACCAGCCCTGCGATCAGGTCGTTGCCGGCGTTGTCCTTCAGCTTGCCCAGCATGTTCTGGGTGTCGAACTCGGGCTTGATCGGGTGCATCACGCCGCCACCGTCCAGCGTGAAGATGAAGAAGTAGTCGGTCTTGTTGTAGCGCGCGATGCGCAGTGCGTCCTTCGCGGCCTTCTGCGCGTCGGCATCGCTCATCGTGCCGGCTGCGGCCTTCGCCTGGTAGGCCGCGACGATGCTGTGCGCCGACTGCACGGCGGTGACGAGCTGGCCGGTGCGTGCGTCGACGATCTGCTGCCGCATTTGCAGCACCGAGATGACGGACAGCAGCACGAGGCCGCCGATCGCAACACCGACCAGCAGGCCGATCTTGCGCTTGAATGAAAGACTGTTGAGCATGAGCCGCCGGTCCTGAATTGCCTGGGACAGGCGGGATATCGGGTGCGGGCGCGGCCGACTTAACAATCTGCTGACAAGGTTGTCAGGACCAGCGCCGCCTCCAGCGTGAATTTGTCGGCATGCAGCCGCTTGCATAACTCGTCGGCAGGCAGGCACTCGAATTGCGCGACCTCGCCGTCCTGGTTCTGCGGCGCGAGCGCATCGGGCACGCGTGCCTCGAATATCTCGATGTGCTCGACCATGTAGCCGTCGGGCACCGGGCGGCGCACCGTGACGCGGCCGCGCGCCTGCACATCGGCCACCTCGACGATGCGCAGGCCGGCCTCCTCCCAGGTCTCGCGCTCCAGCGTCTGCGCGATCGTCTCGCGCGCCGCGACCAGGCCGCCCATCAGCGTGTCCCACATCCCCGGGTCGGTGGCCTTGTCGAGTGCCCGCTGCTGGACCCAGACATGGCCGTCCGAGGCGCGCCGGCCGACCAGGTGCACCGCATGGGTCACGATGCCCAGCGGCCGCACCGCGGCGCGCTCGATCGCGGCCAGCGGCGCGGTGCCGCCCTCCGCGGCGACGACCGCGAGCAGCTCATCGCGCCAGCGGCCGCCGAACCCGTTCGCGTGCAGCCAGCGGGCGATCGCGGCGAGCGCCGCGTCGGCGCCTGGCACGCCGGGCAGGCGCCAGCCCGGGTCGCGAGCCGCGGCGTCGGTGGGCTCCGCGTCGTCAGGCCGCAAGAGCCCGGCGTCGGCCAGACGCCGCGCCAACGGCGGTTCGATCGAGCCTATCG
>DATCSE010000117.1:0-37514 GCA_036568605.1 Burkholderiaceae bacterium
CGCCGGGCCGGTTCGGCAACAGCACGTCCAGGCAGGCTTCCAGCAGCGCCGCGGGCGTCACCGGCTTGGCGAGCATCGCGGCCACCGGCGCTGCCGCGTTGCTCGCGCGGCGGCGCGCTTCGTCGCGGCTGAACGCTGTCACCATCAGCACCGCCGGCGGCTTGTGGCGCAGCGTCATCCCGGCGAGCTGACGTGCGACTTCCACGCCATCCATGCCGGGCATCTTCCAGTCGAGCAGCACGAGGTCGAAGGCACGGTCGGCGCGATCGGCGGCGGCGATCAATTCGAGCGCGGCAGGCCCGTCGGCGGCCGTCTCGGCGGCCAGCGCCATCGCCCGCGCCGTGTCCGACATCTGTTCGCGCGCGCACTCGTTGTCGTCGACGACCAGGAGCCTGAGGCCCTCGAGCCGCTCGGACGCTCGCTGCGCCGCCGCGGCACCTTCGGGCAGAGTGAAGCGGGCGCTGAAGCGAAACCGGCTGCCGCGGCCGGGCTCGCTCTCCACGGTGATCTCGCCGCCCATGATCTCCACCAGGCGGCGGCTGATGACGAGGCCGAGCCCGGTGCCACCGAAGCGTCGGGTGGTGGAACTGTCCGCCTGCGTGAAAGGCCTGAACAAGCGGGCGATCTCGTCGGCCCGCAGCCCGATGCCGGTGTCGCGCACCTCGAAGACGAGCTGGACCGCGTCATCCTCTCGCGCAGCCTGCGCGATCGACACGACCACCTCGCCGCGCTCGGTGAACTTCACCGCGTTGCTCATCAGGTTCAGCAGCACCTGGCCAAGCCGCGTCGGGTCGCCCAGCAGCCGGCGCGGCAGGCGCGGCGGCAGCGCGTAGACCAGCTCCACGCCCTTCTCCTCGGCCTTCAGTCCCACCATCGCGGCAAGCCGGTCCAGAACTTCGTCGATGTCGAACTCGACGCATTCCATCTCGAGATGGCCCGCCTCGATCTTGGACAGGTCCAGGATGTCGTTCAGGATCGCCAGCAGCGATTCCGCCGCGCGTTGCACGTGATGGACGTAGCGGGCCTGGGTGTCGTTCAAGCCGCTTTGCAGCGCCAGTTGCGACATGCCGAGGATGGCGTTCATCGGCGTGCGGATCTCGTGGCTCATGTTGGCAAGGAAAGCCGACTTCGCCTGGTTCGCCGCTTCGGCTGCGAGGCGCGCCTGGCGTTCCGCGTCGGCGCGGCGCCGTTCGCTGAGGTCCAGCACGAAGCCGACCGTCTGCGGCGGCGTCCCTTCGATCAGGATGCCGCCGACCAGCACCGGCACGCGCGTACCGTCCTTGCGCAAGTATTCCTTCTCGAACGGCCTGTAGCGCCCTGCTTCCAGCAGTTCCTGCCCCGCGCGCTCGTCGGCCGCGCGGTACTCGGGCGGCGTCACGAGCTCGGTGGTGAGCGCCCCTGACAGCATCTCCTCGCGCGAATAGCCCACGATGCTCAGGTAGGCATCGTTGGCGTCGACGATGCGACCGTCGATATCGGTGATGCGCACCGCCATCAGGTTCGAATCCACCAGGCGCGCCATGCGGGCCTGCCACTGGACGGATGCCGCTTCGGCGCGCCGGCGCTGCTCGTTCTCCTCCTTCAGGGCCGCGTACAGCCCCGCGGTCTCGAGCGAGATCGCCGCCTGTGCCGCGAGCATGCCCAGCACGGACGCGTGCGCGGAGGTGAACGCATGCGTGGTGAGCAGATGCTCGAGGTACAGCACGCCGACGGTCTGCGAGCGCCTGAGCAGCGGCACGCACAACACCGAGCGCGGCTGGCCGCGCCGCAGGCAGGGATCGGCAGCGAACGGATGCGGTTCGGTCGCATCGGCCAGCAGCATCGGCTCGCGGGTGCGCCGCACGTAGTTCAGCACGGCGCACGGGTGCCCTTCGTCGCCGTCTTCGACGAGCGTGCCGGGCTTGCAGACACGCACCGCCAGCGTGTCGCCGTGCACATCGGCATCCGCCGCGAGCTCGAAGCGATCCCCCGCCGTGACATACAGGCGGCCCACCTGTGCGCCGGCCTGTTCCAGCGCGATGTGCATCAGCGTCTGCAGCAGCGCATCCAGGTCGATCTGGCTCGACACTGCTTGCGTCGCCTTCATGACCGCCAGCGTGTCGATCGGCATCGCCGCGCTGACACTTGCGCGCAGGGCCGGATGGGCGAGCTCCAGCTGCCGCAGCTTGGCGGTGGCGCCCCAGCGTGCGTAGGCGGCATGCGCGTCGGCCAGATAGGCGTCGGCAATGCGCGGCAGTCCGCGGCCTCGGTGGAACGCCGCCGAGCGCTCGCAGGCCAGCGCCTCCTGGTGCACCAGTGCGCCGACCCGCGCGGCGGCGATCGCGTCTTCGTACAGCCGCTCGGCCTCCAGTTCGCGGCCTTGCAAGCGGGCGAGCTCGGCGGCGACGAGCGCGTGGCGGGTCGCATAGTTCTCGGGACATTGCTCGGACCAGACCGCCAGGTCCGCCAATGCCTGCTCGATCGTGCGCAGCGCCGCCGTCTGCTCGGGCGGCGGCAGCTCGCCATGGGCGGCGGCAAGCGCGAGCGCGCGGTAGAAGACGAACGTCGGCCGCACCGCCATCGCGAACACCGCGCGGAGCACGCCTTCCGTGCGCGTTGCAGCCTGCAGCGCGGCGCGCGGCTCGCCGATCAGGAACGCGGCCACCTGCTCGAGCATGTGCACGATGCCCAGCCCGGCCAGGCTCTTCTGCTCGACCATGCGCTGCACCGTTGCAGCGTGGTCGTATCCCTCGTCGTCGAAGGATCCGGGCGGCTGCGTGCGCCCCTGCAGGCAACGCACGAACTGCCTGAAGCACTGCACCACCTCGAGGGTGCCGCCGCTGTGCGTGGCCTGCAGGAAGGCGATGCTGCGATCGGTCTGCAGCGACAGTTCGTCGAGGCGCTCTCCGGCCTCGAGCATGTACAGGCAGGTGTTGACGGCGATCAGCGCCGCATGGACGAAGTTGCCGACTTCCAGGCAGGCGGCGAAGCCGCGGTCGAGAATGGGCCGGCCGCTCGCGAAAGGGCGGCGCCAGAAGTGGATGAAGCCGGCGTGGGAGAAGAGCAGCATGCCGCGGCGCTTGCGGTCGTCCAGCCGCTCGTTCAGGCGCACCGCCAGCAGCGAGTACTCGTAGGCTTCGGCGATCTCGCCGAAGCCGGCCAGCAGCACACGGGCATAGTAGGTGTAGACGACCGCGCTCTCTTCGCAGTTGCCGTGACTCAGGACCAGCCGCGTGGCCTGCAGCACGAGCAGCGGGAAGACATCCGGGCGTGCGATGTAGATGCCGGTGAACGAATCGACGATCAGCGCGAGCACCGTGCGGACCTCGGCGTCTTCCAGCGGCGGTGCGTTCAGCAGCGCGTCGAAGTCGCGGCCGGCGAGCTCGGCTTCGATCTGCAGGCGCTCCTGCTGCACGAGCGCCTGCGGATCGCCGTCGGGAAAGGCCATGCCGAACAGGCGCAAGGCCTCCAGCGCGGCCGTCGCGGCAGCGCCGAAGTGGCCGGGCACGAGGCGCAGGCGGATTCGCAAGCCGTGGACGCGTGCCCCCTCGGCTCGCGAGCGCGCCCGCGCCAGCAGGGTCTCGAGCCGGGTGTCGGCGTCCTGGAATCGCGCGAGCAGAAACTCGCACTCGGCGAGATCGAACTCCAGCGCGAAGGTCTCGTCGTAGCGCGACTCCCAGCTGCCGGCCGGCCAGGCGCTCGCTGCACGGGCCAGATGCTCGTGCGCCAGCGCGAATGCCAGGCTGGCCCTGGCCTTGCGACCGGCCTGGGCGTTCAGGCGTGCGAGCTGCAGCACCTGGGCGGGATCGGCAACGAGATCGATGCCCAGGTTGAGCTGATGGACGACCGCGAACAAGTGCTCGTCGAGTTCGTCCTGCCCCAGCGCATCGAGCAGCCGCCGACCGATGCGAAGATGCCAGGCCGGCCGCTCGCCTGGTGCGATGAGCGCCTGCGCCGCTTCCAGCACCCGATCGTGCGGGAAGCTGTAGCGTCCGTCGCTGCAGGCGATCAGGCCGGCGCGCATAGCGTCCGCGAGCCTGTCGAGTGTCTCGTCGACCGGTATCCCCATCGCCGAGGCCAGCAGTTCGAGCGATCCGCCGCCGCCCAGGCAGGCGGCGTGTTGCAGAGCGTCGCGCGCTGCCGCCGGCAGGCGGCGCAGACGGCGCTCGACGAGCTCGACCACGTCGTCGGAAAGCTGGCGAGCGCGGATGCGCTCGAGGTCCCAGCGCCAGCCTTGGCGCTGCGCGTCGAAGTGGAGCAGCCCTTCAGCGCGCAGCTCGCTCAGCACCTGGACGACGAAGAACGGATTGCCCTCGGTTCGTTGGCGCATCAGTGCGGCCAGCGGCTGCGCTTCGGCGACGCGGACGCACAGGCTTTCGGCGACGAGCGCTGCCAGCTGTTCCGGCCCCAGCGACGCAAGCGCGACGTGCGTGGCCGGCACGCCCTTGTCTGCAATGCGCCGGAGCAACTCGGTCAGCGGATGCGCGGCGTCGACCGCCTGATCCCGATAGGTCCCGACGACCAGCAGCGCGCCGGCACTCGCGCCCACGAGCAGCTCGCGCAGCAGCGCGAGGCTGGCGGCGTCGGCCCATTGCAGGTCGTCGAAGAAGATCACGAGCGGACGGTCGGCGCGCGCGAACACGCCGACGAATCGGCCCAGCACCCAGCGCAGCCGGTTCTGCGACTCCGCGGGGCCCAGCTCGGACAGCGCGGGCTGCGGGCCGACGATCAGCGCCAGCGACGGAACGAGGTCGACGACGACTTGCCCGCTCGCCCCCAGGGCATCGGCCAACGCCGCCCGGCAGGCCGCGACCTGGTCCTCGGGCTCCGCCAGTACCTGCTGCATCAGCTCCTGCAATGCCTGGGTCAGCGCCGCGTGCGGGACGTCGCGGCGCTGAGCGTCGAACTTCGCAGCGACGAAGCGGCTCGGCATCGACGCCAGGCTCTCATGCCACGACCGCACCAGCGTGGTCTTGCCGATGCCGGGCGGGCCGGACACCAGCACCAGGTGCGGCTGCGCCGTGTTCGCGACCCGTGCGTAGGCCTCGCGCATCGCCGCCTGCTCGCGCTCGCGCCCGTGAAGGTGGCGCGGCGGCTCGATGTCGTCCGGCGGATCGCTCATGCCGAGCACGAAGGAGCGGACCGTGCCGGTCGCCTCCCATTGCGCAAGGCAGTCCTGCAGGTCGCGCAACAGCCCCGTGGCCTGGCGATAGCGCTGCTCCGCGGTTTTCTCCAGCAGCTTGAGCACCAGGCGCGACACGGTCTCCGGCACGTGTGGCGCCACCGTGGACAGGGCCGGCGGCAGCCGTGCCGTGTGGCAATGGGCCCATTCGAGAGGGTCGGCCGCGTCGAATGGAAGGCGGCCGGCCAGTACGCGGTACAGCAGCAGCCCGAGCTGGTAGAAGTCGGCGCGGTGGTCCACCGGGCGGTTCATGCGTCCGGTCTGCTCGGGTGCGACCCAGGCCCAATCGTCGATGGCCGTCGGCGTGTCGGCGCTGCGACGGCGCTCGACCGCCGCGCTGATGTCGGCAATCCATGCCTCGCCGGAGCTGCGCTCGATCAGGATGTTGATGGGGCGGAGGTCGCCGTGCGTCACCTTGGCCGCGTGCAGGCCCGCGAGGGCAAGCGCCAGCTGAATGCCCATGCGCAGCGCGGCACCCACGTCGAACGGATCACCGTCGATCGCTTCGGCGAGGCCGACCGCGTCGCGATCGTCGAGCACCATCGCGAGAAGCGCGCCTTCGGTCGTGAGCTCCGACGGATGGACGATGCCCGGCACGTCCAGCGCGCGCAGCAGCGCGAACTCGTCCCGGAAGCCCGCGACGTCCGCCGCGACGACCTTGAGCAGTGCAGTCGAATCGTCAACGGATCGTCGCGCCCGGCCTATGCGAGAACCACGGGTTCGTGCGACCCAGGCGATTTGCTTCCATGGCCCCGGTGTCATGCTCAGCACCTCGGCGGTCAACGCGTTGGAGTCGACTCGCTGCGATTGTCGTCGATGCCTCGCCCTCGAACCCTCCCGCTATCAAGCCTGGGAGCTGTCAGAGACCGCTTGCACGTGAAGGCGGCTTGCGCCTGCGGTGCAACGGGTCGGCGTGACGCACGATCGGACGACGGCATGGCCCAGGAAAAGGAACTCCCATGAATCGCCTCCCCACCCTTTGTGCAATCGTGTGCGCGGCCGCGCTTGTCGGTTGCAACAAGCGCGATGTCGCGACCCCCTTGTCGCCTGCACCGGCGGCGTCGAGCGCGGCGGGCGTCGCGGCACCGACGGCTGCCGGACCAGCCTCTTCGCCCGCATCGGATCCATCGTTGCCGGACGCTTCGAATGCACTCTCGTCGCCGGCTTCGTCTGCCAGCGGCTCCTGATCTCGGAGCTGTCGAACCGTTTCGATGCCGCTACTGGCTGACTGTCAAATCGCTCGACGACGGCGAGCGATCCAACCGACGGCACCGAGGCCGGCCAGCATCAGCGCGTAGGTTGTGGGCTCCGGGACCGGCGCTGCGATCGTCACGACGCTGGCACCTGCATCGACCAGGCTGCGAACATGTGCAGCGGCCGCAAGGTCACCGCCGGTGAAGCTATCGAGAGCCGCGCCGGTGATCTTGAACGTGGCGCTTTCGCCCATGTCGATGCCAAAACTGGACCCACCTGCCGCATCGGAATCGAACGACGCGTCGGAAGTGAAACCCACGCTGTTGCCACCCGGCAGGCTGTTGGGCGAAGCACCCGACGTGAAGCTCACGGTTCCAATGCCGCCGAAAAAGGAGGCATTCATGCCGGCACTGAGGTCGAAGTAGATCTCCGACACATGGCCAGCGCCCGAATTGGACAGCGTGAAGTAGGTTCCGTCCCAGGTCCAGGACAGGCTCGACGTGGCAAGGGCGCAGTCACTGGCCGCGCCGGCCACACAGCTGAAGGTTTCGGCATGGGCCAACAAGCTCGCGCCCGCCAGCGCCACCGTCAACGCAGTCTTGGTCAGAAAAGGCGTTTTCATTCGTTGATCCTGTCGTCTGTGAGCCTCCAACGGGAAGCTCGAGGCGCCGATTCTCAAGGACCAACATCTCAGCCATGCTCCCCGCTTCGCGGGGTGAACGGGGTCTGAAAGCCGCAGGTTGAGAACTTCGACACGGGTCACGTCATCGCTGTCCCAAGCGAAGTTCGACGCCACGCGGGATCTGCATCTGCAGCAGGAAAAAACCTTGCCCCGGGGTTCGCACGAAGCTGCGTTCAGAATGGAATGCTGATGCAGTCCGATCTCGATCAGGATCCCGCGCAGCGGGCGATGCCCGCCGGTGCGATGTTTCATCCCGCCGTGTCCCGTTGGCTGCGCAAGCGGTTCGGCCAGGCGACCGACGTGCAGACGCGCGCCTGGGCCATCACGTCGCAGCGTCGCCATGCGTTGATCGCCGCGCCCACCGGTTCCGGCAAGACACTCGCGGCCTTCCTGGCCGCGATCAACGAGCTGGTGCTCGAAGGGCTCGCGCAGGGTCTGGCCGACGAGGTTCACGTGCTTTACGTGTCGCCGCTCAAGGCGCTGTCCAACGACATCCGCAGGAACCTGCAGGAACCGCTCGCCGGCATTCGCGCCGGCCTTCTCGAGATGGGGCTACCCGACCCGGGCATCCGCGACGCGGTTCGCACCGGCGACACGCTCGCCGCGGAACGCGAGCGCATGCGCCGCGCGCCGCCGCACATCCTGGTGACCACGCCGGAGTCGCTGTACATCCTGCTCACGTCGGATTCCGGCCGGCGCATGCTCAAGTCCGTGAAGAGCGTGATCGTCGACGAGCTGCATTCGGTGGCCGGCAGCAAGCGCGGCGCGCACCTGATGCTCTCGCTGGAGCGGCTCGAGTCGCCTTGCGAACGCCAGCCGGTGCGCATCGGCCTGTCGGCCACCGTCAAGCCACTCGACACGATGGCGCGTTTTCTGGTGGGACGGCGCAGTGCGGCGCCGTCCGGCGACATCGATGGCAACGACGTGGCGATCATCGACGCCGGCCATGTGCGCGAACGCGACCTCGCCATCGAAGTGCCGCGCTCGCCGTTGACCGCGGTGATGGCCAACGAGGTGTGGGGCGAGATGTACGACCGGCTCGCCGAGCTGATCCGCGCGCACCGCACGACGCTGATCTTCGTCAACCAGCGCCGCATCGCCGAGCGCTGCGCGCGCCATCTGGCCGAGCGCCTGGGCGAGGAGCATGTCACCGCGCACCATGGCAGCCTCGCACGCGAACACCGGCTCAACGCCGAGCAGCGCCTGAAGGCCGGCGAACTCAAGGCGCTGGTGGCCACCAGCTCGCTCGAGCTCGGCATCGACATCGGCGACATCGACCTCGTCTGCCAGCTCGGCTCGCCGCGTGCGATCAATGCGTTGCTGCAGCGCGTGGGGCGCGCCGGCCATGCGATCGGCGCGATCCCGAAAGGCCGGCTGTTCCCGCTGTCTCTCGACGACCTGCTGGAGTGCACTGCACTGCTCGATGCGGTGCGGCGCGGCGAGCTCGACCGCATCCGCGTGCCGTCGAAGCCGCTGGACGTGCTGGCGCAGCAAATCGTCGCCGAAACGGCCTGCCGCGAATGGCAGCTCGATGCGCTTTACGCGCTTTGCTGCCGCGTGGGCCCGTACGAGCAGCTCACGCTGCAGGAGTTCGAGCAGGTCGTGCAGATGCTGGCCGAGGGCTACAGCACGCGGCGCGGGCGGCGTGGTGCTTACCTGCACTACGACGCCGTCAACCGCGTGCTGCGCGCACGCCGCGGTGCCAAGCTCAGCGCGGTCGTCAACGCTGGTGTGATCCCGGACCAGTTCGACTACGACGTGGTGCTGCTGCCCGAAGGCCACCGCGTCGGTTCGCTGAACGAGGACTTCGCGTTCGAGAGCATCCCCGGCGACATCTTTCAGCTCGGCAACGCGTCGTACCGCATCACGAAGGTCGAGACCGGCAAGGTGCTGGTCGAAGACGCACGCGGACAACCACCATCGATGCCGTTCTGGTTCGGCGAGGCGCTGGGCCGCAGCGACGAACTGAGCCATGCGGTGTCGCGCATCAGCGAGGCCGCCGATGCCGTGCTCGACGATGGCATGGAGGCCTGCACACGCTGGCTGCGCGACGGGCTGGGCCTGCCCGACGCCGCGGCGCAGCAGCTCGCGCTCTACCTCGGGGCCGCCAAGGCGGCGCTCGGCGTGTTGCCGAGCGAGCGGCGCATCGTCTTCGAGCGCTTCTTCGACGAGGTCGGCGACACGCACCTGGTGATCCACTCGCCGCTCGGCTCGCGCATCAACAAGGCCTGGGGCCTGGCCTTGCGCAAGCGCTTCTGCCGGACCTTCAACTTCGAGCTGCAGGCCAGCGCGCTCGAAGACAGCATCGTGCTGTCGCTCGGGTCGACGCACAGCTTCGCGCTCGACGAGGTCAAGGGCTACCTCAAATCCGCGACCGCGCGCGACCTGCTGGTGCAGGCGCTGCTGGACGCGCCGATGTTCGGCACGCGCTGGCGCTGGAACGCCACCGCGGCGCTGGCGGTGCGGCGCATGAACGGTGGCAGGAAGACGCCGCCGCAGTTCCAGCGCTCCGACGCGGAGGACCTGCTGACCGTGGTGTTCCCGGACCAGCTCGCCTGCGCCGAGAACCTGATCGGAGAGCGCGAGATCCCCGACCACCCGCTGGTTGCGCAGACCCTGCACGACTGCCTGCACGAGACGATGGACGCCGACGGCTTCGTGCGCCTGCTGACACGCATCGAGGCCGGCGAGGTGCAGATCACCAGCTGCGAGCTGACCTCGCCGTCGCCGCTGTCGCTGGCGATCCTCAATGCCCGGCCCTATGCGTTCCTCGATGACGGCGCCGCCGAGGAACGGCGCACCAAGGCCGTCAGCGTGCAGCCTCTGATGGACGTGCTGACCGCAGCCGATCTCGGCCGGCTCGATCCGCAGGCGATCGCGCGCGTGTGCGACGAAGCCAGGCCTGAGATCGGCAATGCCGACGAACTCCACGATGCACTGGTCGTGCATGGCTTTCTGACCAGCGCCGAAGCGCCCTGCCCTGACTTCATCGCCGCCCTCGAATCGCAGCGCCGCGCGACCCGGCTGTCGACGGCATCAGGCGACACCCTGCACATCGCCGCAGAACGCCTGCACGAGTTCCAGGCGGTGTTCCCGGAGGCGGCGTTCACGCCACCGATCGCGGCCGTCGTGTCGGATCAGCCCGCCCCCCAGGACGCGCTGTGCGAGATCGTGCGCAGTCGCCTCGATCTGCTCGGACCGACGAGCGCGGCGGCGCTGGCGGCGCCGCTCGGCCTCAGCGCAGGGGTGCTGCTGCCTGCGCTGTTGCGGCTCGAGGCCGAGGGTGCGGTGATGCGCGGTGCGTTCACCGCGGCAGGTGTCGACGAATGGTGCGACCGTCGCCTGCTCGCGCGCATGCACCGCTACACACGCGATCGGCTGCGTGCCGAGATCCAGCCCGTTCCGCCGGCGCAATTCATGCGCTTCCTGTTCCGTTGGCATCAGCTCGCGAGCAGCGCCAGCGCGGCCGACGGTGACTTGCGCCGCGAAGGCGAGGAAGGTTTGACCGCCGTGCTGCGCCAGCTCGAAGGCCATGCCGCACCGGCGCTGTCGTGGGAAGAAGACCTGCTCGCGGCCCGCGTGCGCGACTACTCGCCCGACATGCTCGACAAGCTCTGCGCGGCCGGTCGTGTGGTCTGGTGGCGGCCGACCGAGGCCGGCGACGAAGCCAGGCGCCGCACCGGCCCGATCCGCGGCACGCCGGTGCTGCTGTGCGAGCGCGACGCGCTGGCGCACTGGCAGCAGCTCGGCGCCGCCGCGGTCGACGATGCGCTGCTGTCCCGCAAGGCGCTTCAAGTGCTGGACGCATTGCGCACGCACGGCGCGAGCTTCTTTGCCGACCTGCAGCACGACACCCGTCTCCTCGGCATCGAGGTCGAGCAGGCGCTGGCCGAACTGGTCGCGCACGGGCTGGTCAGCTGCGATTCATTCGCGGGCTTGCGGGCGCTCGTGATGCCGGCCGACAAGCGCCGGCGACTGCAACGCCGGCGGCCCGGCCACGACCCGATCGACGATGCCGGCCGATGGGTGTTGACGCGCCGTGCGCGCGCGGTGGTCGACGTGCCCGGTGCGCTCGCGGCGCCGCATGTCGAGCACATCGCGCGCGTACTGCTGCGGCGCTGGGGCGTGGTGTTTCGCAAGCTGCTCGAGCGCGAGGACGGACTGCCGCCGTGGCGCGACCTGTACTACGTCTACCGGCGCCTGGAAGCGCGCGGCGAGGTACGCGGCGGCCGCTTCGTCAGCGGCTTCGCCGGGGAGCAGTTCGCGCTGCCGGAGGCTGTCGCGACGCTGCGCAAGACCGCCAAGACGCCTGACAGCGAACGCGTCTCGATCTCGGCACTCGACCCGCTGAACCTCGCCGGCATCCTGACACCGGGCGAGAAGCTCCCGCGGCTGGCAAGCAACCGCGTGCTGTTCGAGGGCGGCGTGCCGATCGCCGTGCAGAGCGGCGGCGACGTGCAGTACCTGGCGCCGCTGGACGCCGGTGAACAGTGGCAAGTCAGGAACCTGCTGGTCCGTGGCCACGCGAGGAACACTTCAATGCGTGAAGCGACGGCCGGCGCGACATGAGAGTCAAAGACACACGCTAGCGTCCCGGGCGCTCGGGCGCATCCACGCCTCGAATCGGCTTCTTTGTCTTGTCGGGAGGGATCTCGACTGTCTTGTCCTCGTTCGCTTCATCCCGAAACGTCTCCGGCTGCGTCGCGGTGGATTTCTCGAACGATTCCTCGAGCTTCTTGCGTTGGTCCTTGCGCCCGGTCGGCGTAGTCGAGTCAGTCGCTTTGCTCATGGTCGACTCCAAATCTGGTTGTGCAGGAATGATCTACCTTACGCGGCTCGGTCGCCTGGACCGGTCGGGCGTAGCCAGAACCACACGACGGACGTTTCCTACGTTCTTCCGGACTTACGGCAAGGATGGCATCAGGCGCACCCGAGGAAGCAGGATTGATCAAGAATCGTGCACCGAGCTCCGCTGCGGAAGCATCGCGGACTTTCATCACCGCGGGAGATCCCGTTGAAACGGCCTGACCCGCAAGGAGAGTGCAATGCCGACGACACCCACGCTCGCCCGAATATGGCGCGGTCGCACGCGGCCCGAGGTGGCGGACTCCTACGAGCGCTACCTTCTCGCCGAAGGGATCCCGCCGCTGGAGCGCACGGCGCTGGGCGTCCAGCTCCTGCGGGAGGACCGCGACGCCGAGACCTGGTTCACGACGATCTCGTACTGGGCCGACATGAACGCCATGAGCGCATTCACGAAAGGCGAGCCGACGCAGGTGCATCACCTGCAGCGTGATCCCGAGTTCCTCATCGAACTGCCGGCTCGCATCGAGATTCATCGCATCCTGATCGACCGGCAAGGGCTGCGCTGAGGCGCTTGTGCTCCGTGCGAACAGCGGCGGGAGTCAGTCCGGGCACCCCGGCACGAGCACATGGGGGCAAGAAGTTCCCAGCGTCAACAGGAGCGGCGGCGCAGCAGGACCGACCTCTCCCGTCGCGGCACCGCGCCCGAAGATCGCGGCTGATACTTGCTCAACAGAGGCCGGAAGCCAACGGCGCGGCATGAGCGCCGGTGCGCGCCAGCTTGAAGACCGATACCGCCTGAACGAGCTGCTGCGCCCTGCTTCTCAGACTTTCGGCGGCGGCAGCACTCTCCTCGACGAGCGCCGCATTTTGCTGCGTCGCCTGGTCCATCTGAGTCACGGCCTGTCCGACTTGCGTGACACCCGCACTCTGCTCCGAGCTCGCCGCGCTGATCTCGCCCACGATGTCGGCGACACGTTTGATGGCGCTGACAATTTCGCTCATGGTCTTGCCGGCCTGGTCCACCAATGCGGAGCCGTTTTCGACACGCTCGACGCTCGTCGAGATCAGGTCCTTGATTTCCTTGGCCGCAGCGGCCGAGCGCTGCGCGAGGCTGCGCACCTCGCTGGCCACCACTGCGAAGCCACGCCCTTGCTCGCCTGCACGGGCCGCTTCGACTGCAGCGTTGAGGGCCAGGATGTTGGTCTGGAAAGCGATGCCATCGATGACGCTGATGATCTCGGCGATCTTCCGGGAGCTGTCGCTGATGCCCTTCATGGTGTCGACAACCTGGCCGACGACCTCGCCACCCTGGACGGCCACGCTGCTGGCGCCCAACGCGAGCTGGTTGGCCTGCTTGGCGTTGTCGGCGTTATTGCGCACGGTCGTGCCCAGCTCGTCCATCGTGGCAGCGGTCTGCTGCAGTGCGCTGGCTTGCTCCTCGGTGCGTTGGCTCAGGTCGCTGTTCCCTTGGGCGATCTGAGCCGAGGCCGTCGCCACCGACTCCGAGTTCTCGCGGACGCCTTCCACCACCTTGGCAAGGCTCTCCTGCATGATCCTGAGTTGCGCCATCAGGCTGGTGGTGTCGCCTTGCTTGACCTCGATCGGCACGCTCAGGTCACCTGCAGCGACGCTGCGCGCGAGGCTGGCAGCGTCGGCCGGCTCGCCCCCGAGTTGCTTGACGACGCTTCGGCTCAGCAAGACACCCGCTACGATGCCGACGATGGATGCGAGCAGCATCATCACCAAACTGATGGTCGTGGCTCGCTTGGCGCCGGACGCCGCCTTGGCCGAAACGGCGGCGCTGTCAGCGGCGATCTTGTCGCCCGCCTCATCGAGCAACTTGACGGGCTCGCGGTCCATGCCGTGCACGGCGGCGTCCCCCACGGCCGGGTCGAAGCCAGCGGCCTTGAAGGCCTCGAACGCTTTGCGATAGCTCTCGCCCATCTTGGCATGGGCCTCGGCGAACTTGCTCAGCAGCACCTTGCTGTCACCATCGGGCAAGGTGGCCTGCAGCTTCTTCGCACCTTGCGAGACGGCCGCATCCTGCTTGCCGAATGCACCCCAATGCTTCTCCAGATCTTCCGCTTTCTTGCCGCGCAGCAGCGCGTTCTTCCACTCCTGAACCTGCACCTTGAAGGCGATGGTCAGATCATCGATCGCACGTTCGTTGTCGCTGCTGGCCTTGACAGTCGTCTCATACGCATTGAGCGACTGATTCAAGCTATAGATGCCGTACAGCGCCGCTGCGAGCATGAGCAACAGCACCGCGGCAAACGCCAACGGTAGCTTGATACTGAGTTTCATGGTGTCTGTCCCCTTCGATGTGCGGGAAAAGGTGTGGGCACCGCGGGCGGCCATCGCTGCGTGAGCCCTTCGTCCCGCTGACTTCGGCGGCACCTAGTGGAACTTGATCAGGGTTCATTGATGCGGCGGTCAGGGTTCCCTGAACTTCTTCGGCGCGCCTGTATGGCCCACGGCGAGATCGCTCCGACAGCCACGCCCTCGCGTCAATTTCTCTCGTCCACCCTTGTGCGGCCGACCGCCCTGCCCACCGCATCGGCCAGCGCACGCTGCGTGAACGGCTTGACGATCAGGTCGACGCCCGGATCGACCCGGCCGTGGTGAACCACGGCATTGCGTGTGTAGCCGGTGGTGAAGAGCACGCGCAGCCCCGGCCTGCGCTGCAACGCCTGATCGGCCAGCTGGCGACCGTTGACCCCGCCAGGCAGTCCGATGTCGGTGAACAGGAGATCGACGACCGCCTCGGTATCGAGCAGGTGCAACGCCGACGCGGCGTCCCCGGCGCTCAGAACCCGGTAGCCCATCTGGGCCAGCACATCGGCCGTGAAGCGTGCCACGTCCTCGTCGTCCTCCACCACCAGGATCGTGCCGTGGCCCGCACCGCGCGGCAGGGATTTGGCGCGAGGCTCGGACCGCACATCGGGCGGCGTGATGAGCCGCGGCAGATACAGCTTCACCGACGTGCCCAGCCCCGGTTCGCTGTAGATCGCGGCATGCCCGCCGGACTGCTTGACGAAGCCGTAGACCTGAGACAGGCCGAGGCCCGTGCCGCGCCCCACCTCCTTGGTGGTGAAGAACGGCTCGAACGCCTTCGCGACCACCTCCGGCGTCATGCCGCTGCCGGTGTCGCTGACGGCGATCAGCACGTACTGCCCGGGCTTGACCTCGGCATGCGCAGCGGCATAAGCCTCATCGAGGAAGGCATTCGAGGTCTCCACCGTCAACTTGCCGCTGCCGGCCATCGCGTCCCGCGCGTTGACGGCGAGATTGAGCAGGGCTGTTTCCAGCTGGCTGCTGTCCACCGAGATCCACCATACGCCGGCCCCCAGCACGGTCTCGATCGCCACGCCCTCGCCAAGCACCTGCTCGAGCAGCGACGTCACGTCGGCCACCAGAGCATTCGGGTTGACCGGCCGCGGATCCAGGATCTGGTTGCGCGAGAACGCCAGCAGCCGCTGCGTGAGGCTGGCGGCCCGATCGGCGTTGCGTTTGAGCATCTGCAGGTACCGCCCAATCTCGGGGTCCGCCGAGTTCAGCCGGTGCTCGAGAATGTGCACCGCATTCTTGATCACGTGGAGCAGGTTGTTGAAGTCGTGCGCGACGCCGCCCGTCAGTTGCCCCAGCGCATCCATCTTCTGGTACTGGACCAGCGCCTGCTGATGCTGCGTGCGCTCGGTGATGTCACGCGTCACCTTCGCGAAGCCCAGCAGCCGACCGCTGGCGTCACGCACCGGCTCGAGCAGCACGCTCGCCAGGAAGCGCGTGCCATCCTTGCGAACGCGCCAACCCTCCTCTTCGTAGCGGCCATGTTTGATGGCCATCTGCAGTTCATGCTGTGGCCTGCCGGCCGCGCGATCCTCTTCGGTGAAGAAGACACCGAAGTGCTGGCCGACGATCTCGTCGCGCGTGTAGCCCTTGATGCGCTGTGCGCCAGCGTTCCATTCGACGACGCGGCCCTCTGGATCGAGCATGTAGATTGCGTAGTCGGTGACCGCGCCGACGAACAGGCGGAAGTGCTGCTCGCTGTCCTGGCTCGCCGCTTCGGCACGCCGCATCGTGCGCAGGCCGGCGATGAGCAGCAACGCGCCGAGGCCGAGGCCGACAAACTCCAGCACTGCACCGGTCAGAGCGGCGCGACGGAGCTCGTGCTCGAACTGCTCGGCGCGAGACATGCGCTCCGCCAGCAGCGCGCGCTCCGTGGCGATCGCCCCGTCGATGACCCGCACGATGCCTTCCATCGAGTCGAGGCCGATGCTCGACCCCACCGCGCGCCGCGCCGCGTCGAACCCACCGCTTTCGTAGACGGCCAGTGTGCGTCGCATCTCGTTGAGCTTGACGGCGACCTGCTGCTCGAGCGTCGGCCACCGGCGCCGCTGCTCGGGGTTATCCTCGGTCAGGGTCTTCAGCCGAGCTTCCAGGGTCGGCACCTCGGCTTCGGCCTGGCGGTACGCCTGAGAAAACGTCTCGTCGCCGGTGATCAGAAACCCGCGCTGGGCGCGCTCCGCGCCCTGCACCGCCCGAAGGAGCGCCTGTGCCGTGCCGATCACCTCATGGGCATGCGCCGTGACCTCGGGACCGGATTTCAACTGCTGAGCGATGTGTGTGCCGCGCTCGTACTCGAGCCAGACGTGCACCATGCCGACGACCGCGATCAGCCCGAGACCCCACCACATCGAGCGTGGAAGGGTTCGGAGGGCCATGGATCACGAGGTGGGCGTTGAAGGGACCATTATTGCCCTACCTCCACTTCGCGGGAAACCTCGACATCCGCTACCGCTCGCCCCGGGGCCTGGATGGGCGGACCGCAAGGATCTGGCGTTCGCTCGCGGCAGAATGGCAGCCGACAGGGTCTATTGCTGCGAGGACCATTCCAGTAAGCTTGAATCGACGGAAGCACCAACCATGAGGCTCGCAGACTTCATCGACGCCAACAGGCCGGCGATCCTGGCCCAGTGGGAGTCGTTTGCCTCGACGCTGCTGCCCGCTGCGGCCGGGATGGACGCTGCCGCACTGCGCGACCATGCCGAGCAGATCCTGCTCGCGGTCGCCAAGGATCTGCGAACGCCCCAGACCCGCCTGGCGCAGTCCGAGAAGTCCAAGGGCCGCGCGCCGGTGCTGCTGGGCGCGGCGGCAACAGCAGCCCAGACGCATGCCGTGCTGCGCGCCACGGCGGGCTTCAGCATTCGCCAATTGGTAGCCGAGTACCGGGCCTTGCGCGCCAGCGTGCTCCGCCTGTGGGCCGACGCGGCGCCGTACGGACCGGAAGCGATCGAAGACCTTGGCCGCTTCAACGAGGCGATCGATCAGGCGATTGCCGAGTCGGTCGACTTCTTCACGACCGAGGTCGAGCGCTGGCGTGCCGTGTTCCTCGGCGTGCTGGGCCACGACCTGCGCAGCCCGCTCAACGCCATCTTGCTGACCTCGCGGCTGATCTCCGCCATGAGCGCAGGCACGCCGCTGAGCGAGCCCACGGAAAGGCTCATACGCGGCGGCGAGCGCATGAAGCACTTGCTGGACGACCTGCTCGACTTCAATCGCACCTCGCTGGAGGTCGGCATTCGCGTGAGCCCTCGGCCGGTCGATCTCGCGGCGGCGTGTCGCGAAGAGATCGAGTTGATGCGCGCCGCGCTGCCCGCCTCGACGATCGAGTTCTCGACCGAGGGCGTCATGCAGGGAAACTGGGACGCTTCGCGCATCCGGCAGATGGTCAGCAACCTCGTCGTCAATGCCGCCCGGTACGGGGAACCGCAGGGCATCGTTCGCGTGAACCTGCGCGGCGACGAGGACAAGGTGCGCGTGCTCGTCGAGAACACCGGTCCGAGCATTCCGAAGGAACTCATGAACTCGCTTTTCGAGCCGCTGCGCCGCCATGGGTCAGCAGACTCGAAAGGCGAGCGCGAAAGCCTGGGCCTTGGTTTGTTCATCGTGCGCCAGATCGCGCTGGCGCATGGCGGAGATGTCAGCGTCAAGTCGGCAGACAACACGACACGCTTCACGGTGACGCTGCCGAAGCAACAATAGCAGGCAACTGGTGCACGACCGGCTGTGACAATCGCGTCGCCTTAGTCACCGCCGTTGCCGCGCCGAGCAGCGTCCGTCAGCGCATCGGCGCAGATTCGGTCGCTGGACAACAGCGTCTGCAACGCCTCCGCCGGCCGCAGCAGTCCCAAGGACGGATACAGCATCCTGGCGATCAGCCGTGCGTCTTCGCCGCTGCAGTGCTCGTGTGCTCGATAGAGTGTCGAGAAGACTTCGCACCAACGTGCACGATCAGATGCAGCACCACGCATCTTCGTCACCTCGCCACAACCTGGATGGAGCTTATCAATTCCACGGCGCGCCCTCAAAGAGGGAATTCCCTTCGATCGCCCTGTTTCGCGGCCGTCGAACTGGTGGACTGCAACGGTCACAGGAATGCAATTTGCCGAATGCGAGCGATTTTCAATCGTGTGCCATGAACGTCGCAGCGGCTTCAAACCAAGTTCTGCGTACGCTGGTCGTCGATGACAATGTCGACGCGGCAACGTCGCTCTCCGAGTTGCTTCAAATGTTGGGGTGCATACCCGCGGTCGCTTTCGACGGCACGATGGCCCTTCAGGTAGCCGAGGGCTTCCAGCCGGCGCTCGTGTTCCTAGACCTCGAGATGCCCGGACCAGACGGCTGCGAAGTTGTTGCGCAAAGCCGCCGCTCCGGCAATCCGCTGTCCCGTGCGTACCTGGTCTGTCTGACGGCGCGAAGCAGCCCGGCCGACGAAGCGCGGTGTCGAGCCGCAGGTTTCGACCGGTTTGCCTTGAAGCCCCTCGGCACGAGCGCACTTCGAGAGATCTTGTTGGCGGCTCGTAAACGGCTGCGCGTCGCACCGTGACAATCCGGCGCCCGCGTTCAGCTCCGAGGCATTTGAACCCTAGTCGCAAACTCTTGCGGCGCAGTCTGCACTTCTTCCTTTGCGATGCGCTCCGCCTTTTGCGCGGCCGCCTCCACTTTGGGCTCGGCCTGCTTGCCGGCGCGGTACCAGTTCCGCACGATCTCGGCTGCCGTGTCGCGGCCACCCAGACCGAACGCCAGCCCGGCGGCCAGCGCGATGCCGCCCACCAGGCCCATGAACAGCGTGTTGACCAGGGTCGCCGCGATGCCGATCTGGTTCACCGCCACGACGATCGCGAAGCCCCAAACGGCCACCGACGCCACTTTGCCCAACAGCTCCGGCTTTGAAAAACCGGCTTGGGAGGTGGCTGCGCGGATCAGATTCGACAAGGCCGCCGCCGCCAGACCGCCGATCACCAGAACCACCATGGCAACCACGAGGTTGGGCAGCCACAGCAGCAGTTGACGCAGCACATCGGAGACCGCGGGCAGGCCCAACGCGTCGAACGCCACCACCATCACGATGAGCCGCATGAACCACTTGGCCAGCGACGCCAGGAAGCCCGCCGAGTCCGTCCTCACGCCCAGCTTCGCGACGAAGTCGCCGAACCCCGAGCGTTGCGCCAAGTCGTTGAAGTGCACGGCGCGCAGCAGGGCGCCGGCGCCCCGTCCGATGAGATCGGCGACGAGCCAGCCGATGACCAGGATGACGGCGAAGCCGATGATCCGCGGGACGGCGACGAAGAACATCGTCATGGCGCCCATGATCGATGTCATCAACGCATCTCCCCAGTCGGTGACAGGTGTAGCAGGCATGGTGTCGTCTCCTTCATGCATGTGGACGCGCGTCTCGTGCGGCAACGCGCGTGCCTATGGCCGCGGGAGCGGACTGCGCGTCAAGCCCGAGAGCCACCTGACGCCGGCATGAAGCACCTGGTTGACTGGCGAGGCGTTTCGGGCGATCAATCAGGCTGATGTCGTCCCGAACGTCGTGTCGCACAGATCCGCGAAGTCGGTGGCCGGCGCGCCGGGGCGCAGCGTCAGCTTGCGAACCAGCGCCGGAATCTCCGCGGCCGCTCTCGGACGGCTGAAGAAGAAGCCCTGCAGCTGATCACACCCGTGCTCACGCAGGAATTCGACCTGCTCGGCGCGCTCGACGCCTTCGGCCACCACGGCCAGACCGAGTGTCTTTCCCATCGCGATGATGGCGTTGGTGATTGCCCGGTCTTCGTCGTTGTGCGCCACGTCGCGGATGAACGAACGATCGACCTTGATGCAGTCGACCGGGAAGCGCTTCAAGGTCGACAGCGACGAATAACCGGTACCGAAGTCATCCACCGACACGCGGATGCCCATGGCCTTGAACGCGTGCAGCACGGCAGTGGCCTGCTGGACGTCGCGCATCAGCATGCTTTCGGTAATCTCGAGTTCGAGCTGACCGGGCTCCATGCCGGTCCGGGTCAACACGTCCCGAACGTCTTCCAGCAGCCGGGGGTGAGAGAACTGCCGCGCGGAAAGGTTGACCGCCATCGCGGGCGCCGCCATCCCTTGCGCCAGCCACGCCACGTGCTGACGGCAGGCCGTCTCCAGCACCCACAGCCCCAACGGGACGATCAGTCCCGTTTCCTCGGCGACGGGGATGAACTTCGCGGGCGACACGTTCCCGAGGTCGGGATGTTTCCAGCGCAGCAGCGCCTCCAGCCCCGTCAGGCGACCTGAGCGGCAATCGATCTTGGGCTGGTAGTGGAGCTCGAACTCCTGGACTTCCAGCGCATGCCGAAGATGCGAGGCCAGTGCAAGCCGCTCGATCGAATGACGGTTCATCTCGGCACGGTAGAAGGCGAAGTTGTTCTTGCCGTCCTCCTTGGCCTGGTACATCGCGATGTCCGCGTGCTTCATCAACGTCGGCTCGTCGACGCCATCGGCCGGGAACACGCTGATGCCCACGCTGGCGGTGACGCGGAAGTTCTGGCCGTGGATGGGGAACGGACGCGCGATCGCGGCCAGGATCTTCTGCGCCACCGCAGTCAAGCTCTCGCGGTCGGTCGAACCGGGCAGCATGACGACGAACTCGTCGCCGCCGAGCCGCGCGACACAGTCGCTCTCGCGCAGGCACGACACCAGCCGCGCAGCCACCTCCTGCAGAAGCTTGTCGCCGGCCTCGTGGCCCAGCGTGTCGTTGATGTCCTTGAACCGGTCCAGGTCGATGAAGAACACGCCGAGCTCACGCTGGTAGCGCTTGGCTTCCTTCAGGCCGCGCTCGAGCACGCCCGAGAACCTGCTTCGGTTCGGCAGGCCCGTGAGCCGATCGTGAAAGGCCAGGTACTCGACCTGCTGCGTTGCAGCCCTTTCGCGTTCCATCTCGCGCGTCAGACGGTTCCGCGCGACACGCAGGTCCTCGGCCATCGCGTTGAACGCGGCCACCAGCGCTCCGATCTCATCATGCGTCTCGACGGCAAGCTGCGTGTTGTAGTCGCCGCGCGCCACGAGGTCCACTCCGCGCTGAAGCCGCTGGATGCGGCCGATCACCGAGGCCACGAGACGTGCACCGAACAAGCCGACCAGCACGATGCACGCGATGCCGGCGCCGCCGGCCAGGTACATCGTCCACAGCGCGTCATCCAGCAGTTCCTCGCGGATGCCGGTGTATTCGACGATCACCGCGCCGACGATCTCGCCGTCGCCTCTGCCGTCGCGGCGCACCGGCACCGCCATCTGCATGGCGCCGTCGGGGTGGTGCTCGTTCTTCTCCACAAAGGTTCTCGGCCGGCCGTCGCGAAGCGTCAGGCCGACTTCGTCGGCCGTGTCGTGGTCGAACACGCGACCCACCTCGCTGTGGTCCGCATCGGCGATGCCACGCTTGTCGACATCCACCACCACGATGTCGCGGCTGTGCACTTCGGCATGCAATGCATCGACGTGTTGCTGCAGGTGCCCGCGATCCACCGCGGCACCGTGCGCCACGGAGCGGCCCAGGTTGCGCGCTTCAAGTTGTGCCGCCCGGTCGACCGACATCATCTGCAGCTGGATGATCCCGGTCGTGAACGACGCGACGGCGATGCCCGTCAGCGCGAATGTCCAGACGATGCGCCGTCGCAGTCCACTGTACTCACGGTCGTGCATGCTCATACCCGGCCACCTTCCTGGTCATCCTCCAGCGACCGCCGCCTCTGCTGCGTATGCAAGCCACTCTCAGCCCCTCGCGCCGAGCACACGCTCATGATCGAGTCTGATCTTGGCGTCGTCCGCGGAGAGGGATCGCTGAACTGCGTGGAGCCGGCTGCTGGTGTCGCGCAGCACCGGTTGGTTGATCACGCCACCATCCGGACGGCGCACACAGGCCACGAACGGCGTATGCGCCTTCTCGCCGCGCCTGACGACCACGCCCACCTCGCCGCCGGCCAGGCGCACGAAACTGCCCGGCGGGTACAGACCTAGCACGCGAAGCATCGTGGCGCCTGTCGCATCCGGCAGCCCGCAGGCATTCAGACAGGCATCGCGGGCCGCCACCGTGGCGCTCGATCCGGGTCGGGTCTTGCGCCTGCTCAACTTGGCAGTAAAGACGTCGATGCGCTGAAGCAGTTGAGCCAGACGCTGCGGCGGGGTCAGCGGATCCGCGCTTTCCCCCTCGTCAATCGGGCGGTGATGGCGCCGGACGACCTCCAGCCAGATCGGGTCGTCGACACCGGCGACCTTGAGTTGTTCGACGCTTTTGGTCGGATGGTCCTCGACGCGCAGTCTCTGCGCCGGCGACAAGGGTCCGCTCTGCTGCGCCATCGCGTTTTGCATCGGCCCCATGCCGACATTCATCGTCAACGCGGCGTTGTGGACCGCAACCGCCTCGGCTTCAGGCCACTCGAAATGCGCGGCACACAGGTCCGCGACGACCGCGCAGAACAGCGCATGGTGGGCGCTGTAGTGGTCGGCCTCGTTCATGGCGGTCTGTAGCATCAAGTACAGCGCCAGGTCGGGATCTTGCGCGGTGAGGTCCCGAATCCGCTTGGCGAGCTTTGACAGGCGGTCCAGCCAGGCCGCTTCATAGTCGTCCGTGACCAGCGCGAACGCGAACGACTTCTTGATCGCGAGCCATGCGTCGAGCCGCGCGGTGCGCGCGGCCGGACCGACCCGCTCGGCCGGGACGGGGGCGACCATGACAGCACTTGCGGAAGATTCTTCTCGTGACATCGGGCGTTTGGCCAGACCGTGACGGCCTCGCGCAGCACGTTGAAGGCGAGCGCGACTCTAGCTCTGTGAAGGCCGACCGCTGTCGGCAAATTGACTACGCCGGCATCAGTCGATTTGCGCGGCCGCTGTCTCGGTCTGCGTTCCCATCGGAAGTCCGGGTCATTTGTTGCGCACATTGATGCTTCGGTTCTTTGGGCAGTCGTCAAACTGCCTGATCGCGGCTCCGAGCCCGCCGATCCGTGGCGCCAGCGCAGCGTCGGATACCCACAGCCAAGCCGACTGCCCATGACACGTACCCGCAATTCCATCCGCCTGCTGGTCGAGATCCTCGTGATCGTCGCGCTGGTTCAGGCTGTCGTGATGCTCGCGTTGCCCGCGCTTGTCGGCAGCATCCCCGCCGCGACCGAGGTGTGGCTCGATACGGCACTGCTGGTCCTGCTGGCCGGTCCGACCTTGTACTGGCGCTGCATGGCCAGCGCGGGCCAGACGACGACCACGACGTCCCGCGGCAACGCCTCCCGTGGCGCATCCGTCAGTTCGGCGATCGCGATGACCGCGGCAGCGCAGTTGCTGGGGCTCGTGCTGACCGGCGCATGCATGGCTTGGCAACTGCGCAACATTTCGGAAGCGGCCCACGACAAGTTCGAACGCCGCGCCGAGCGGATCGAACGCGACATCCGACGCCAGTTTGCGCTGGCGGTCTACGGGCTCAACGGCCTGGGGAGCACATTCGCCGCAGAAGCCCACGTCACGCGAGCCCAGTTTCGCGCCTGGGTCGAGCATCGCGACCTGGCCGCGGAGTTTCCCGGCGTGCGCGGCTTCGGCTTCATCGCGCGCGTGAAGCGCGACGATCTCGGAAGCTTCGTGGCCGCTCAGCGGGCCGAGGGCCGCCCCGAATTTGCCGTCGACACGGCCGGCGACGCACCGGATCTCTACGTGGTGAAGTACATCGAGCCGGCCGCATCGAACCGAGCGTCGCCCGGCAAGGACGTCGGGCGCGAGCCGGTGCGGCGCGAGGCGCTCGAGCGAGCCCTGCGAAGTGGTGCGCCGGCGCTCAGCGGCAGCGTCACGCTGGCACTGAACAACAAGCAAGGCCCCGGCTTTCTGTATTTCGTGCCCGTCTACGCACCTGGCAGCAACCCCGAAACCGCCACGCCGCAGCAACGTCAAGCGATGGCGACCGGCCTGCTGTATGCGCCCATCATGGTGTCGGAGGTCATGAAGGGCGCGACCGACGCCGGCCAGGGCTCTCTGGACATCGAGTTGTACGACGGCGAATCGGCGCGCGCAGCCGAGCTGCTGTTCGACAGCCGGCGCGACGCATCGAGCAACGGACCGCTGGTCCCCAAGGCGGCAGGCGATGGTTTCGAGTCGCTGCGTGGGTTCAAGGTCGGCGGACGTACGCTGACCTTGCGCACGACCAGCACCCCGGCGTTCGAAGCGGCGATCGATCGCTCGAGCGTTGCGTTCGTCGCCGTGGGCGGAGCACTCGCGAGCTTCCTGCTGGCCCTCGCGGTCTGGCTCCTGGCGGTGGGCCGGGTCCGCGCGCAACGCCGCGCGCAGCGCATGACGACCGACCTCGCGCGCCTGGCCCGTGTCGTCCAGCACACCTCGAACTCGGTCGCGATCGCCGACGCACAGATGCGCATCACCTGGGTCAACGAGGGCTTCACCCGGATCACCGGCTACACGTTGGCCGAGGCCGTGGGCCGGACACCGGGCGAACTGCTGGGCAGCAACAAGGCCGATCCGGCGACGATCAAGGCGCTGCTCGACGGCGTCGCGACCGGTACCCCGTGCAGGGTCGAGGTCCTCAATCGGGCCAAGGACGGCCGCGAATACTGGATCGACACCGAGGTCCAGCCGACGCGAGACGAGAACGGCGTGCTGACCGGCTTCATGGAGATCGGGACCGACGTCACCGAGCGCCGCGCACTCGACGCAGAGCTGCGTCGCAGCAATGAACGGCTGCGCGAGGCGCTGGTCCAGGCCGAGCAGGCGAGCGTGGCCAAGAGCCAGTTCCTGGCCAACATGAGCCACGAGATCCGCACGCCGATGAATGCAATCCTCGGCATGCTGGGCTTGCTGCACAAGACGGAGTTGACGCCGCGCCAACTCGACTATGCGACGAAGACCGAAGGGGCGGCACGCTCGCTGCTGGGCCTGCTGAACGACATCCTCGACTTCTCGAAGGCCGATGCCGGCAAGATGACGCTGGACCCGCATCCCTTCCGCCTCGACCGGCTGCTGAGGGACCTGTCGGTGATCCTGTCGGCCAATGTCGGCGCCAAGACGATCGACGTGTTGTTCGACATCGACCCTGGCGTTCCCCGCTGCCTGGTCGGCGACGACACGCGGCTGCAGCAGGTGTTGATCAACCTGGGCGGCAATGCCATCAAGTTCACCAGCGAGGGCGAGGTGGTCCTGAGCGTTCGGGTGGTCGAGCGCGGCACGGCCGACGTGCTGCTGGAGTTCGCGGTCCGCGACAGCGGCATCGGCATCGCACCCGAGAATCAGGTGCGCATCTTCACCGGGTTCTCGCAGGCCGAGGCCTCGACGACCCGGCGCTTCGGCGGCACCGGGCTGGGGCTCGCGATCTGCCAGCGGCTGGTCGGCCTGATGGGTGGTGAGCTGGAGCTGCGCAGCGCGCTGGGCGCGGGCAGCACGTTCCATTTCCAGCTTCGGCTCGCCATTGCCGAAGACGTCGAGGACGCATCGGCTGCGCACAAGCCGAAGCTGGGCGCTGTCCGTGCCCTGATCGTGGACGACAACGCGAGCGCCCGCGAAGTCTTCGCGGACATGGCCGAGTCGCTGGGCTGGGAGGCCGACGTGGCGGCCAGCGGCACCGAGGCCGTTGCGCTGGCCACCACACGCGCTGCCGAAGGCACACCCTATGAAACGGTGTTCATCGACTGGCAAATGCCGGAGGTGGACGGCTGGCAGACCTGCCAGCAGCTGCTGGACGCGGCACGCAAGTCCGAGCAGGCGGCTCCGCTGCTGTTCATGGTCACGAGCCATGGACGCGAAGCGCTGGCGCAACGCAGCGAGCAGGAACAGGCGATCCTGAGCTCGTTCCTGGTCAAGCCGGTGACCGCGTCGATGCTCTTCGATGCGGTGGCGGATGCGCGCATCGCGCTGGCCCATCCGGAGTTGCTGAATCGCACGAGCCCGTCGACCGCGTTGCCGCGCCTTTCCGGCTTGCGCCTCCTGGTCGTCGAGGACAACCTGAACAACCAGCAGGTCGCCGATGAGCTGCTGAGCGACGAAGGCGCGCAGGTCACGCTCGCCGGCAACGGTCAGGTCGCAATCGACCTGGTCTGCGCAGCCGATCCGCCTTTCGATGCCGTGCTGATGGACCTGCAGATGCCGCTCATGGACGGCTACACCGCGACGGCTGCCATTCGCCGCGAGCTGGGCATGACGCGGTTGCCCATCATCGCGATGACGGCCAACGCGATGGACTCCGACCGCGAGGCCTGCCTGGCCGCGGGAATGAACGACCACGTGGGCAAGCCGTTCGATCTCTCGAATCTCGTGAGTACGCTGCTGCGCCATACCGGCCGGACGCCGCTGTCGAACGAACACGAGGAGTCCCGGCACAGCGCGCTCCCGCCCGAGGTGCATCAATTGGCGCAGCAGCACGGCATCGACCTGCGGGCCGCCGTGGCCCGCATGGGCGGCAATGGCGGCGCGTATCTGCGCTCGCTGCAATCCTTTCCGAAGGAGCTGGACACCCTCCCTGTTCAGTTGGCATCGCTGCTGCAGGCGGGTCGGCCCGATGACGCGAGGCGCCTGCTGCACACCGTCAAGGGCATGGCCGGCACGCTCGGTATCGAGCTGCTGGCCAGCCTGGCAGCGGAGGGAGAGCGGCGCATTGCGGATGACGAGGACATCGCATCCCGCGAGTCCTGGCTCGAGCGGTTCGGCATCGGTGCCGCGACCACGATGCGAGACATCCACCGCGTCGCGGACGCACTGCAGCGAGCCCTGCACACGTCCACACCCGACCCGCAGCCGCCGTCCGACCTGCCCGGCTTGCGCCGCTCGCTGGACGAACTGACCGGCCTGCTGCGCGCGGCCGACATGCGGGCCCTCGACGTCTTCGAACGGTTGCAGCGGAATCAACCGGCACACATTCAGGACGCCCTGGGGCCGCTCGACGAGGCGATGATCGCGCTTGATTTCGATCAGGCCCTGTCGGCGTGCCGGACGCTCGACGAGCGGTTGCAACCATGAGTTCGCCCATCTTTGTGACGCCGAGTCAGCTCCCTGCCCTGTTCGACGGGCAGGACAAGCAGCCCTGCCTGCTCGTCGTCGACGATCAGCCGGTCAACATCCAGGCGCTGTATCGCATCTTCGCGCCGGATCATCGGGTGCTGATGGCGACCAGCGGCGCGAAGGCGCTGGCGCTGTGCAAGGACGATCCGCCCGACCTCATCCTGCTCGACGTGGTGATGCCGGAGATGGACGGCCACGAGGTCTGCCGGCAACTGCAGGCCGACGAAGCGACGCGCAACATCCCGGTGATATTCGTCACCTCGCACACCCATGCGGACGAAGAGACCGAGGGCCTGCGACTGGGGGCTGTCGACTTCATCGCCAAGCCGGTCAACCCGGCGGTCGTGCGGGCGCGGGTCAGGACGCATCTGACGCTGAAACGGCAGAGCGATCTGCTGCGCCGCATGGTCTTCATCGATGGCCTGACCGGCGTGGCCAACCGGCGCTGCTTCGACGAAAGACTGGACGCCGAATGGCGGCGTGCGGCACGCGCAAGCCTGCCCTTGGCGCTGCTGATGCTCGACGTCGACCACTTCAAGCGCTTCAATGATCGTTACGGTCATCAGGCAGGCGACCACTGCCTGCGCCAGGTCGCCTCCGCGATCAGCGGCGGCCTGCGGCGCGGCGGTGACCTCGTCGCCCGCTACGGCGGCGAGGAGTTCGCCTGCATCTTGCCCGAGACCGATCTGGAGGGCGCGCTGGCCGTCGGTGCCGGCATCGACCAAGCCGTGCGCGCGCTGGAGATACCGCATGCGGACTCCGACGTGTGCGCCACGGTCACGGTCAGCATTGGAGTGGCAATGGGGCTGCCGCATCGCGATGGAGATCCAGCCCCTTTGCTTGCACTGGCGGACACTCAGCTGTACCGCGCGAAACATACGGGCCGCGGGCGTGCCTGCGGTGCTGTCCTGGGTTCGCAAAGCGCTAGCTGACAGCTCTTGCGCTTTCAGGCAAGTCCTTCTCACGCAACTTGAGCAACACCGGCTCGAGCTGTCGCTGCACGGCCTGCAGCAGCGGCTCCAGCGCTGACGCTTCGCCGCGCAGGCGACAGGCTTCCTCCAGCGCCGTGGCGGCGCGCTGCAGCGCCGGCATGCCCAGCGTGCCGGCGGCGCTCTTCAGGTCGTGCGCGCAGCGCATCGCGGTGTCGGCATCGCCTTGATCTCTGGCGGCGCGGAAGCGGGCGACGAAGTCGCTCTCGCGCTCGCGGAACATGGCCAGCAGGCGCCGATACAGCGCCTCGTCCCCCATCAGCGCAGCCAGGCCGGCGCGCACGTCCAGCGACGGTAGCGGCTCCTGCGGCGCGGGCGCCGGCAGCGCCGGCTGCACCCAGCGCGCCAGCGTGGCGAACAAGTCGTCGACGTGGATGGGCTTGGCCACGTGATCGTTCATGCCGGCTTCCAGCACCTTCTGGCGGTCGCCAGCCATCGCGTTGGCCGTCATCGCGATCACCGGCAGGTCCTTCAGTTCGGGGCGGTGGCGCAGCGCGCGTGTCGCCTCGTAGCCATCCATGACCGGCATCTGGCAGTCCATCAGCACGGCATCGAAGCGCTCGCGTCCGAGGATCGCCAGCGCCTCCTGGCCGTCGCCGGCGATGTTGACGACGATGCCTGCGCGGTTCAGCAGGTCGCGCGCAAGCTCCTGGTTGATCGGGTTGTCCTCGACCAGCAGGATGCGCGCACCGGCCAGGCTCGCCTGGCGCGCCTGCAGCAACTCCTGGCGCTGCTCGTTGCGGCTGGGCCCGGCACGCGGACGGCCCAGCGCGTTGGCACAGGCATCCAGCAGCCCCGAGGGCGTGACCGGCTTGGGCAGCAGTCCCGCCACCCGCAGCCCGTGCGCGGCGAGCTGGCGTTCGGCCTCGTCGCGACTGAAGGCCGTGACCATCAGCACCGTCGGTGGAGCGTGCCGGCTGGCCGCATCCCCCAATCGTTCCAGGCAGCCGATGCCGTCCAGGCCCGGCATGTGCCAGTCCAGCAGCAACAACTTGAACGGCCGGCCGTCGGCGTCGGCCTGCGCCACCCTCTGCAGGGCCGCCGCGCCGTCGGCTGCCGTCTCGGCCTGCAGGCCGAAGGCCGTCGCCAGCGTGCGCAGCAGCTCGCGCGCCGCGGGGTGATCGTCGACGACGAGCACGCGCATGCCGTTCAGTTCGGCGTACTGCGGAGCCGGTGCAGCCTCGGCCTGCAGGCCGAACGGCACGCTGAAATGGAAGCAGCTGCCGCGCCCGGGCTCGCTGTCCAGCCCGATCTCGCCGCCCATGCGCTCCACCAGGTGGCGGCAGATCGCCAGCCCGAGCCCGCTGCCGCCGTAGCGGCGGCTGGTCGAGGCATCGGCCTGCGTGAAGGGCTGGAACAGGCGCGCGCGAGCCTCGGGCGTGAGGCCGATGCCGGTGTCGCGCACCTCGAAGCGCAGCGTCACGCGCTCGCCTTCGCGCGCACTCTCGGTCACCGCCACCGTGACTTCGCCGCGCTCGGTGAACTTCACCGCGTTGTTGCTCAGGTTCAGCAGCACCTGGCCCAGCCGCGAAGGGTCGCCGACCAGTGCGGTCGGCAGCCCGGGCGGCAACGCGAACAGCAGCTCCAGTCCCTTTTCCTCGGCGCGCATGCCCACCAGCGTGGCGAGCTGGTCCAGCACGTCGCCGAGCTTGAACGGGATCTCCTCGATCTCCAACCGGCCGGCTTCAATTTTCGAGAAGTCGAGGATGTCGTTGATGATTCCCAGCAGCGACTCGGCGGCACGGTGCACCTTGTCGACGTAGTTGCGCTGGCGCGCGTCCAAGCCGGTCTGCAGCGCCAGATACGACATGCCGAGGATGGCGTTCATTGGCGTGCGGATCTCGTGGCTCATGTTGGCCAGGAACTCGCTCTTCGCGCGCGTGGATGCCTCGGCGGCATGCTGGGCTCGGGCCAGCGCTTCGGTGCGTTCGGCTACGCGTTGCTCCAGCCCTTCGGCCACCTCGCGTGCGATGCGTGCCCGCTCGTCGAGCCGCGCATGGAGCGCGACCTCGAATCGGCGGTGCAACTCGCGCACGCGCCAGCGATACGCGAGCCAGAGCGTCGTGACCAGCAATGCGGCGACCAGGCTGCGGAAATACCACGTCGCATACCACGGCGGCGGAACGCGGATGCCCAGCGCGAGCGCACCTTCGTTCCAGTCGCCGCGCGCGCCGCGAGCCTGGACCCGGAACGTGTAGTCCCCCGTCGGCAGCATCGTGTACGTCGCGCTGCGCCGGGCGCTGTCCGTCTCGTTCCATTTCGTTTCGAACCCGTCGAGCCGGTACCGATAGCGGGTGCGTGCCGGATCGACATAGTTCAACGCGGCGAAGTCGAACGACACGATGCTCCGCGGTTCCAGCTCCAGCGACGCAGCAGACCAGATGGGCTGCTTCAGCGGCCCGTTCCCCGGCAGCACCGGCTCGCCGGACAAGCGCAGGTCCGTCAAGAGCACCGGCGATGCGAGCTTGCGCTCGAGGACCTGCCCTGGGAAGAACGCCACCAAGCCCTTGGCCGAGCCGAAGAACATCTCACCGGTCGAGCTTCTGGCGGCGACCGCGGGCGCGCCGAACCGGTCGGTCAACAGGCCATCCGAGGCGTAGTAGTTCGTGAACGTTTCGGTGTGCTGGTCGAACCGCGACAGCCCATTCGGGGTGCTCAGCCACAGGCGTCCGTCGTCTTCGTCCAGGATGCCGAAGACCGTCTCCGCGGGAAGCCCGGAGCGCGAGCCGTACGACGTGAAGGTCGCGTCGCGAGGATCGAGCTTGCCCAGCCCGCGGAAGGTCGCCACCCACACCGTCCCCGCGCGGTCGACGTGAACCGAATTCACGCGTTCCTGGCCGCGTGGATGCGCAGCGCTGAGCGCAGCCCCGAAGTCCTGGAAGGTGCCCGTGCGCGGGTCGAAACGGTGCACGCCTTTCGACAAGGTCGCCAGCCACAGCGCACCGCTCGCGTCCTCCGCGATCGAGCGGTACTGGACGAGGCTTCTCGTTTCCGGGCTGAAGGTCGTGAAGTCCTCGCTCGCCGGCTCCCAGCGGCTCAGGCCGAAATCCGTCGCGACCCACAGACTGCCGCCGCGATCGACCCACAACGCCGTGACGCGGTCGTGGTTCAGCGAGCGCGGGTCGGACGCATCGTGGGTATACGTCGTGTAAGTGCCCGAACCGGGATCGAAGCGAACGAGACCGCTCCCCCTCGTGCCGAACCACAGCTTGCCGGCGCGGTCCCGCGTGATCGCGCTGACGCCTCGCGCGAAGATCGGCTGGTCGACCTGCGTGACTTGATCCTTCGTGCGGTCGACACGGTTCAAGCCGCGGTCCGTGCCGATCCACAGCGTATCGGGGTCTTGCGCGTACACCGCGGTCACCGACCCTTTGCCCAGGCCCTGCGGCCCCGTTTGCTGGTGGCGGTACGACCGGAAGCGTGGACGCTCGGTGTCGAAGCGGTAGACGGACCCCGCCTTCGTCGTCGACCAGAAGCTCCCGTCGCGATCCTTGAACAGGCCGGTGACGAGGTCGCCGCGCAAGCCGTCGGGATCGTCGGGATTGCTCTGGTACCAGATCGCCTGCGTGCGGTCGGGTGTCAGCTTCACGAGCCCGAGCTTGTCGGTGCCCAGCCAGAGCGCGCGGTCGCGGTCCTCCTGGATCGACACGACGCCGGAGGACGCGTTCGGCGCCAGTCCCCCGCCGCGGAACGCATAGACCGTGACTTCGCCGCTGGCGACGTTGACCGAGGCCAGATCGCCGCCGGACGACAGACCCACCCACAGCGTTCCGCGGCTGTCCTGGAACGGCCTCGAGGGGAACCCCATGCAGACGAACTTGCGTCCCGGAGGCGTCACGAGCTTGATGTGACGACTGACCTTGCCCGAGCGCCGATCGAGCGCGTAGAGCCCCTCGCTGCTGGTCACCCACAAACTGCCGTCGTTCAACGGCATGGTCGCGATGACCCGGGTCTCGCCGACAGAGGCCGTGTAGCGTGGCCGATGACACGTCGTCTTCGACGTGGCCGGATCCAGGGCCGTCACGCCGTCATCCGTCGCGAGCCAGATCACGCCGTCCTGATCCTCGGTGATGTCGTGAGAGATCAAGACCGTGCCGCAGGCCGCGTTCGGCGAGCGGTATTGCGTGAAGGTGCCGGTCGCGGGGTCGTATCGATTGAGCGAGTCGTCGGCACCTATCCACAGCCGGCCCGCCCGGTCGGTCGTCAGCGACTGGCCGATCATGTAGCCGACGCTGTTCGCGCTCTCGCCCTCCGGGACCTTCATGAATCCGTAGCCGTCGTAGCGCTGCAATCCGTCCGCAGCGCTCAGCCAGAGGAACCCGTACCGGTCCTGTGCCATCCTTTGCACCGCGTGAGAAGCGGATGGCGATGGCAGCGGGTGAAACTGGATCGGCGCGCCCGCGACGAGGGCAACGTCGACGACGGAGATGTCCTGTGCTCTAGAAAACCCGCAAGTCGACAGCGCGGCCAGCGCGGCGGACAGCGCGACGAAGTGACGGATCCACCTCTTCATACACCGCGTACCTCCGCGCGGTAGTATCGCCGTCCGTGCGGGATTGTCTTGCCCTGGATAACACGGGGCGCGACAAGGTCTCAGGTCGCGACTTCGTCGACTGGAAGAAGGCCGCGTGCGCGCAGCATCTCCAGGCATCGAACGGCATCCGTGGGCGTCTGCACCGACGCGGAGTCGGCCTTCCAACCAATCTCCGGCCGTATCGACCGAATCCGCAGCGCGTCGGTCAGTTCATGGCGATCGGCCGCGTCGCCGACGAAGGCGGAGGCCAGCACGATCCAGCGTTCCACGTCGCATCGGATGGTCGGGTCGTGTTCGACCAGGGGAAGCGCGCTCGTCAGTGCGGCGCGGGCAGCGGCGTACTCCTTCATCACGAACAGCGTCCTGCCGCCGAGAGCGGTGCAGACGCCGCGCTCCACCATGCTCGCCGGCGAGCGCGCTGCAGCGTCGAGCACGTCGGCGATGCGATCGACGCGACCGGCCTCCAGGTACAACGCAGCGAGTTGCAGCAGCGCGGTCGTGCGCCCCTCCGACGAGGTATCGACACGATCCGCGTCGAAGACTGCCGCCTCGAGCGTGGAGATCGCGCGATCGATGTCGCCGCCGAGAAGCGAAGCGGCCGCTGCTGCACGGGCATGACGGGCGGCGCGGGCGACATCGCCGGCCTCCCGCCAATGGAAGGCAAGCCGCTCGTCGGCGGCCCCTTGGCGCTCCAGCGCCTTGGCCACTTCACCGTGCATGAACTGCCGCACCGCATCCGGGATCGCTTCGCGGACCGCCGCTTCCACGAGCGGGAAGGCGAAGCCCCGCGCATCGAACACGCCGGCGAGCAGCAGCTCGTTCCACTTCTCCGCAACCTTCCAGGAAGAGAGCCCCGCAATGCCCGCCGCCAGGCCGACGCTGAAACTCGATCCGGCAACGCTCGCCAGTTGCGCCAGCCCTTCCGCCGTCGAACTGCAGGCGCGCAGGCGCTCGAGCAAGATGGACCGGATCTGCGGCGGCATCCGTCCGGGCGCGCCGTCCAACGGAAACTTGGAGTCGATCAGCTCGACCAGCACGCCGGGCGTGCCGCCGCTCAGCTCGACGAGTTGATCCGCCATCGCGATGCGACGCGCGCCGGTTTCGGCATCGCCCAGCAACTGCAGCACGGCGTCGCGTTTGAGACCCGCCGGCTGGATCAGCCGCAGGCGACCGTCCAGTGCAAGCCTTTCGCACAGCGCCCGGACCTTGCGTCGCGCCCGCATCGGACGGTAGGCCAGGACGAAATCGCACCACGGCATGAGTTCGCTACGACTGCCCAGGAGCTGGGCCAGAACCTCCAGGCTCGTGTCGTCCAGCAGATGGATGTCGTCGACGACCAGCGTGCGATGGCCGGCATGTTGGAGACCGGCGGCGACTTCAGCGGCGCCCTGCGTCAGCATGGGCAGCTTGGCGGCCGCGATGGCGCCGGGATCGGCTGCGCGCAAGCGCATCAGCGTTCTGACCGCCATGCGTGCCTGCACCTCGTTGCCGGCCGCCGCGGAGATCTTCTCGATGTGCTGCGCAAGCCGGAGCAGACCGGCCAGCGGAGCCTGGGCATCGGTCGCTTCTGCGGCCCAATAGAAGTCGCCACGCTGCCGCGCGAAGTGAGACAACAGCGCGGTCTTCCCCGTGCCGCTCGCCCCTTCCACCACGACGATGCGGCGGGATTCCAGGGCGCGAGCCATTTCCTCCAGCTCCCCTTCCCGCTGCAGCAAGACACGGCCGGGCGGCGCATTGACGACACCGGCCGCGTCGCTGCGCATGCGCAGGATGTCGCGGTGCAATGCCGAGGTCGTCGGATCCGGTTGCGTCCCGAGTTGCTCGTAGAGCTCGCGCCTGCATCGTTCGAAGGCCGCGAGCGCGCCTGCGCGATCGCCGCGCTCGACGAGCACGCGCATCAGGGCCCGATACCCCACTTCGCTCAGCGGATTCAGCGCGATCAGGGCTTCGGCTGCCGCGGCGGCACGCATCAGGTCTTCGCGTTCGCGGCGGGATTCCAGCCACACGGCCAGGCAGCGCGTGACGCGCTGCTGCAACTGATGGCGCGCGCTGCTCAGCCAGGCGCTGACCTCCGGCAGATCGTCGAACTCGACGCCGTGCAGCAGTCGAAGGCTCGAGGCGCCAAGCTGCAAGCAGCATTCGACGATCTCGGAGTCGGTACCGGCGACATCGACCAGAACATCGGGCAGCAAGGCGAGCCGGTCCCCCGAGGCGAACAGACCCGCCCCGACAGCATGCTTGAGCCGGTGCAGGAGCACGCGCAGGTTCGTCCGTGCCGCGCTCTCCGAGCGGGGCCAGAACATGTCAGCCGCTTGATTGCGGGGCAATGGGCCGTCGAGCGCCACCATCGCGATCAACACGGAGGCCCGCGGGTCGGCGAAGGCCGAGAGCCGATCACCCGTCGTCCAGACCGGCGGCCCGATCAGGCGGATCCGCAACGCGTCGCTACTCGCCGCCGCGATGGCCTGGCGGCCTTCGATTTGCTCTTCTTCCACCACAGTGCCGCTCGTCACAACGGACCTGCCAGGCCTTCGCGCACCAGTCGCAGCAGGGCGCGGCGCGTGAGCGGATGCGAATTGCCTCCCAACTCATCCTTGAACATGAACAGGTTGCCCGCGCCGCTGATCGACATCACCCGCACTTCCAGCCATGTGCCCAGGAGGAACAGCTCGATCAAGGATCCGAGGCGCAGCCCGTTGACCCATTGCTCGGCATCGCTGGCCGGCATCCCGGAAACTTGGGCCATCGTGCTGACGACCATCGCAGGTTCTCTCTCGAACTCGCGCGCGCCCCAGAACGGCTTGCGGTGGTAGTCCTCGGCACCGCCGACACGGGCGAGCGACGCCGGTTGAGTATCGGTTTCCAGCCATTCATGTCGCGCCAGAGCGTCCGGACGCACGAACGCCGCGGCGAGTTCGTGCTTCTCGACGCTCGGTACCGAGACGGTCGCCATGCCGCGCTCGAGTACCTCGAGCAAGGGTCCGATGTCCTCCGCCGAGTTCTCCGCGGCCGAGCCGGCCTGGATCCGCGCGACCACGCGTTGGGCCGCGTCCCAATATTCGGCATAGGCGCCGGACTCGGCTCCTTCCGAGAGCTCCGTGCGCGCGAGCACTTCCGCCCAGTCCACCAGCATGAACTGGCGCAGACGAAAAGGCATTTCGGTTTGTCCCATGACCGCGTCGATCTGCTTGCGATGCCGGTTGATCGCGGCGCCGAGGACCTTGCGACGGCCGTCCTCCAGGCGCGCAAGGTTCTGCATGGCGTTTTCTTCGTTGGCCATCAGATGCTGCGGCCGGGTACGAACGAAGGTGTCGATCGCGTCCAGGTGCGGAGCGACGCCGCGTAGCGATCTCGTGTCCAGCGGCAGCAGCGCCTGGATTGTGTGATCGGCGAACAAAATGAAATCATCATGAGCGACCCGATCGCGCAAACAGTTCGCCAGCGCGTAGTCGGCCAACTTGCGACTGACCGACCACAGTCGATGCTCGGGTGAATAAAGCGTCTCGGGCGAGCCGAACGCGAAGCGCATGACCGCCATCTGCAGGCCGCTCAAGACACGCTTGAGTTCCGACGTCAAGCGAAAGTCCGACAGGACCGCGTCGATGCCGGAAATCACGCCGCGGAACACATGGTCGCGAGCGTCCAGCGGTCGCAGATCCTGCGACGGGTCCATCGGCAGCGGCATGCCCTCGCCGATCGCCGATTCGATCGTCTCCAGATCGATGTCGGGCGCTCCGAACCCGACATCGACCGGAATGGCGATTGGCCTGTGATGGCCGCTGCGCTTCAATACGAAGCTGGCAGTCGCGTCGGCGCGCCCGAACCAGGCGATCGCGCTGGCGCACGTCGTGCGGGCGAACTCGACAATCGCGTCCGGCGCGACCCGCAGGCAGTCGGCACGCTCCTCGGCGTTGAGCGACATCTCCTCGGTCAACCGCAGCACGACGCGGGCAAAGGTCTCCGGATGGAACGGGCTGATGCGTTCGCCCGCGACCTTGCGGCCAAGCTGCTGCGACAGCCCTTGCTCCGCCTCGCGGATCTCCCATTCGGCCTCGACGAGCACCCGGGCCGCGATGCGCGACACCTCGATGCTCTCGTTGACCACGTCATCGTCCACCAGGCCGATGTCATCGGACAGCGCCATCCCTCGGAACGGCGCGCTGACGCCGCTGAAGCGCTCCGACATGCTGGACTCGAGAAGCTCGACGAAGCGCTTGGGCAGGAACGGCTGCATGCGGTCCAGCGCGCGCTTGGCATGGTAGAGCCGACTGGCGCAGCGCATGCTGTCGGCGGCGCCATGCGCTGCGTCCAGCGCGCTGCTGGCCGCTTCGTACCACTTCGCCGCAGCGGCTTGCAATTCCGTCCGACAACTGTCGAACCAGTCGCTTAGAAGATTCTCTCCGTCCATCGATCCATCTCTACACAAATCGGCGCAGTGTGCCTGCTTCTCCTGGGCGCTACCCGTTACGGACTGCCCAACTTCCATGTTCCAGCCGGCGAGCCAGCATGGTTTCGAGCATGTGAGTCCGCAATCTCGCCAGCTCGCCAGGCGAGCGCCCCATGACCATGACCAGCTGCTCCAACGCGGTATCGAGAATTTCGGGCGACAGTATGGACAAGCCGCGGTACGTGCCTCGCCTCAGTTCACGCTCCACGACTGCCAGGTGCGGGAAGACCTTGCGCGACAGCGCGTGGTGGTTCAGGCGCTGGCGCAGTTCCGCGGAGATCGCGTGGACCTCTGCCGCCAACGCATCCGCTCCGACATCCGACGTCGGTTCGCATGCTTTCGGCGGGGTGTCT
>DATCSE010000118.1:0-2030 GCA_036568605.1 Burkholderiaceae bacterium
CGCACGGCCGCCGGGATGCGTTCCTCGGTCAGGATGCTCTGGAACAGCAGCGCGACGATCTCGATCGTCGCCCGTTCGACCGGCGTGGCGGCAGCCTGCTTCAGCGCCGCCTTGCGCCGGTTCAGCTCGTCGAGCAGCGCCGGGGCGCTGACCGCGCCCGCCACGGTGCGCGCCGCGGTGACGCGCTGCGCGATGTCCTGCTGCGCCGCGGCGATCGCATTGCTCAGGCGCGGCGTGACCGGCACCTGCTCGCGCGCGGTGATCGCGAATTCCGGCAGCTGCCGCCCGACCAATTTGTTCAGCCGGCCCAGCACCGCCTCGGCATGGTCCATCCCGCGGGCCAGGCCGGCGGTACGGGTCATCAGGCGGGTTTCCTCGCCGACCTCGGCGCCGCGCCCGCCGGGGCTGGTCGATGCCAGCCCCGTGGCGCTCCCTGAATGCGTGAAACCGCCGCTGGTGCCGCCGCCGAAGCCGTGGGTGTTGCGGGCTCGCCGGATGAACGGCCGCAGGTCGATCTCGGGCAGCACGCGCCGCTCGATCAGGAACCGGTTGGTCTCGTGGTAGCCCTCTTCGGCGAAGTGCGCGAACTCGTCGTGCAGCACGCCCTGCAGCAGCCGCCACGATTCGAGCGACAGCCCGGCCGCGCGCCACGACGCGGTGACGATGCGCGCCAGCACGTGCGGCCGCAGCACGTCGTTGGTGTCGAGCTCCTCGCGCCCCTCGAGCTGCGCCATGCGCGAGCGCAAGTCGGTGAACTCCCACGACGCGCGGTCCATCATCGCCAGCGCCAAGCGCGAGCCGATGATCTCGACCTCGATCGTGTCGTCGTCGACAAGGCTGAGCTTGGCATGACGCGACGCGCTCAGCGGCAGGTCACCCGGCCGCGACGCCGACACCATCCCGCTGGCCAGCCCCGCGCGCAGCATCGACGTCATGCCGTGCAGCCACAGCGCCGAGCCCTTCTGCAGATCGGGGATCAGGTCGCGGCGCTTGAACACGACCGACGGCTCGGCGACCTGGCTGACCAGGATGCGGGCCCCGTTGTCGACCGCCTGCACCACCGAGGGCAGGCCGTTGAGCAGACCCTCCGTGTACGACCGCCTCGCCTGCTGGGCCAATACCGACGGGTTCGACGGGTTGGCGGGAGTCGGCATGGAGGCTACGGCGTCCTGGGAGGGGGAATGGCTTCAGACTCTACACCACTGCTCCGGCGTTCGGGTCGTCCGGGTCCAGATCCTTGGGGGTCGCCTTGATCAAATCCTCGCGTTTGACGCCCAGCCACATCGCGATCGCCGCGGCGACGAACACCGACGAGTAGATGCCGAACAGGATGCCGATCGTCAGCGCGATCGCGAAGCCGTGCAGCGTCGGCCCGCCGAAGATCAGCATCGACAGCACCATCGCCTGCGTACAGCCGTGGGTGATGATGGTGCGGCTCATCGTGCTGGTGATCGCGTGGTCGATCACCTCGTGCGTCGTCATCTTGCGGAAGCGCCGGAACGCCTCGCGGATCCGGTCGAAGATCACGACCGACTCGTTGACCGAGTAGCCCAGCACCGCCAGCACCGCCGCGAGCACCGTGAGGTTGAACTCCCACTGGAAGAACGCGAAGAAGCCCAGGATGATCACGACGTCGTGCAGATTCGCGACGATCGCGGCGACCGCGAACTTCCACTCGAAGCGGATCGCCAGGTACAGCATGATGCCGGCGACCACCATCGCCAGCGCCTTCGCGCCGTCGACCGCCAGCTCGCGGCCGACTTGCGGCCCGACGAAGTCCACGCGCTGCTGCTTGACCGGCTCGACGCCATCCGCGCCGTTGCAGGCCTGGCGTTTCTCGCCGCTCGCCACCGGCGCTACCTTGCCGCCCTCGGCCTCGCACATCGCGCCGAACACCTTGTCGACGATCGCGGCCTGCTCGTCCTTCTTCGTGCCGGGCGGCGCCGGCAGGCGCACCACGATGTCGCGCGTGCTGCCGAAGTTCGCGACCTGCACCTCGCCGAGCTTCAGCTCGTCCAGCTTCTCGCGGA
>DATCSE010000119.1:0-3429 GCA_036568605.1 Burkholderiaceae bacterium
ACGCTGAGGCGCGGCTCGCACCGAAAGCCGCGCAACATCCAGCCGGTCGCCGCCGTCAGCAGGCCCAGGCGCTCGCGCCAGCGCCAGCCGTGCTGGCCCAGCACCCCGCGCACGAATGCCAGCGTTGGCGCGCCGCCGGGCAGGCGCAGGCCGATGCCGTCCGGACCGACCAGCGCCAGCGCCCGGCGCTCGAGCAGCTGCTCAGGCGCCGCGCCCACCGTGCGCATCAGTGACAGCGTCGCGCTGTAGGCGCCGATCAGGATGTGCTGGCCGTTGTCGAGCGTGCGGCCGTCGACCGTGACGCTGCGCGCGCGGCCGCCGAGTTGCGCCGCCATCTCGAACAAGGTCACCGCATGGCCTCGCCGGGTGGCCTCGACCGCGGCGGCGAGCCCGGCCCAGCCACCGCCGATCACCGCGATGCGCAGGGCGCCGGTGCGCGGGCTCGGTCGCGGGTGACTCGCCCGCGGATCAGCCATTGCGCCAGTTGGTGCGCATCGCGATCCACAGCTTGCGCAACGGCGTCAGCGACGTGCGCTGGTGCAGCACTTGAAACCCACCGGCTTCGATCTCACGCAGCAGGGACCGGTAGATGTTGGCCATCATCAGCCCGGGCTTCTGCGCGATCCGATCGACCTCGGGCAGCAGCGCGAACGCCTCATCGTAGGTGCGGTGCGCGCGCTCGGCCTGGAACTTCATCAGCGCGGTGAAGCGTTCGCTGTAGCCGCGATTCAGGATCTCCTGCGCCTTCACGTCGAATTGCTTCAGCTCGGACATCGGCAGGTAGATGCGGCCGCGCCGCGCATCATCGCCGACGTCGCGGATGATGTTGGTCAGCTGCATCGCCAGGCCCAGGCGGTGCGCATAGGCGACGGTCTCCGGCTGCGTGCGGCCGAAGATCGTCGCGGCGACCTCGCCGACGACGCCGGCGACCAGGTGGCAATAGCGCGCCAGCCCGGGGAAGTCCAGGTAGCGCGACTGCTCCAGGTCCATCTGGCAGCCGTCGATCACCGCCGACAGATGCTCGGCGCGGATGTCGTAGGCGGGCGCATGCGGCATCAGCGCCTGCATGACAGGATGCGTCGGCTGCCCGGCGAATGCCGAGCCGACCTCGCTGCGCCACCAGGCGAGCTTGGTCGCGGCGACGCCGGGGTCGCTGACCTCGTCGACCACATCGTCGACCTCGCGGCAGAACGCGTAGAACGCGGTGATCGCGGCGCGGCGCGGCGGCGGCAGAAACAGGAAGGCGTAGTAGAAGCTCGAGCCGCTCTTGGCCGCCTTGTCCTGCACGTACTCCTCGGGGGTCATGCGATGGCCTTGTCCTGCAGGTGAGCGGCGCGCATCCACAAGGAGCGCCAGAGCAGCAACGGTGCGTCGAACGCGCGCACGCTGGGTCGTTGCGCGAGACTGGCGTGGCCCGAGCGCTCGATCTTCTCGAGGATGCGCAGCCCGCCTTGCACGACGAGCCGCAGCTCCCAGCCGGCGCGTCCGGGCACTGTGAGCGCCAGCGGTGCGCCGGCGTGCATCAGCTCGGCGGCCCAGGCGACGAGCTCGGCGATTACGCGTCGGGCGGCCGGGGTGTCCTGGCGGCCGAGGAGTTCCTCGGGCGCAATGCCGTGCCGGGCCGCATCCGCGTCCGGCACGTACAGGCGCCCGCGCGAGGTGTCGACGCTCAGGTCCTGCCAGAAGTTCGCGAGCTGCAGCGCGGTGCAGATCGCATCCGACCGGCACAGCGAGGTCGCATCGGCGATGCCGTACAGGTGCAGCAACAGCCGCCCGACCGGGTTGGCCGAGCGCCGGCAGTAGTCCAGCAGCTCGGCGCGATCGGCATAACGCTGCTTGACCACATCCTGCTCGAAGGCGCTGAGCAGATCGGTCAGCAGTTCCGTCGGCAGCTTGTATTGCCGGATGCTGTCGCCTATTGCATGGAAGACCGGTGCCCAGCGCGGCGACGGCGCGCCGCCGGCAACCACCGCGAGCAAATCGGCGCGGTAGTCGGCAAGGTCCTGCAGGCGTGCTTCGGGGCTGGAGTCGCCTTCGTCCGCCAGATCGTCCGCGGTGCGCGCGAACCAGTAGATCGCCGCGATGGCCGGCCGCAGCGCGGGCGGGCAAAGGATCGAGGCGACGGGAAAGTTTTCGTAGTGATCGACGCTCACGGGCGCGATTGTCCACGCAGCCGGAGATCGTTCGTGCGTAGCCATTTCGGTTTGACATGTCCGAGGGCGCCGAATTACATTACTGACCGATTAGTCATTTGCGAGTTGTCGTCATGCCTGATGTGCGTCGAGCCCTGTGGGGCAGTCTGGTCGGTGGGGCCGTTGTACTGGCGCTGGGCGCCTGCTCGAAGACCGAGCCGGCCCCCGACCCGGTGCGCGCGGTGCGCACGACCGTGGTGGCGGCGCAGAGCGCAGGCGGGACCTCTGAGTACGCCGGCGAAGTGCGGGCGCGGACCGAATCGCGCCTGAGCTTCCGGGTCGGCGGCAAGATGGTCAAGCGGCTGGTCGACCTCGGCGACACGGTCAAGTCCGGCCAGGTGCTGGCCCAGCTCGATCCGCAGGATCTGCGCCTGAGCCAGGAAGCGGCGCGCGCCGCCGTGTCGGCCGCGCAAGTCAGCTACGAGCAGAACGCGGCCGACTTCAAGCGTTACAAGGATTTGCGCGACCAGGGCTTCATCAGCTCGGCCGACCTCGAGCGTCGCGACACCTCGCTGAAAGCGGCCAAGGCCCAGCTCGACCAGGCCCAGGCGCAGGCGAACGTGCAAGGCAACCAGGCGGCGTATTCGGCGTTGCTCGCGGACGCGAAAGGCGTGATCACCGGCGTCGATGCCGAGCCCGGCATGGTCGTCGCGGCCGGCGCGCCGGTGCTGCGGCTCGCCCACGACGGCCCGCGCGACGTGGTGTTCTCGGTGCCGGAGGACAAGGTCGCGCTGATCAAGCAGCTCGCGCAGGCGCCCGACCGATTCAAGGTGCGGCTCTGGGGAACCGAGCAGAAGACGCTGCCGGCCACGATCCGCGAGATCTCGGCCGCGGCCGACGCGACGACCCGCACGTTCCTCGTCAAGGCCGACATCGGCGCGGCGGCGGGCAACGACATCCGCCTCGGCCAGACGGCGACCGTGATCGTCGACCTGCCGAAGGTCGCCGGTATCGCCAAGCTGCCGCTGTCGGCTCTGCGCGAGGAGGACGGTCGCAGCACCGTGTGGCTGGTCGACAAGGCCACGATGACGGTCAAGTCGCAAGCGGTGCAACTCGTCGGCGCCGACGGCAACGAGGCGGTGATCGGTGCGGGCCTGACGCCGGGGCAGGTCGTCGTCACCGCCGGCGTGCACGTGCTGACGCCGGGACAGAAGGTGAAGTTCTATGTCGACCCGGGCGCGTCGCAAGCCTCGTCCGGACTGGCGACCAACGGCACGCCGGTGAGCGTCAAGTGAGC
>DATCSE010000120.1:0-2741 GCA_036568605.1 Burkholderiaceae bacterium
CCGCCGCCACTTCATGGCGACGATCCAGCGCGAATGGGATCTCGCGCGGCGGCACTCGTCGATCGGCACGCTGCTGCTGATCGACGCCGACGGCTTCAAGGCGATCAACGACACCCACGGCCACCTGTGCGGCGACGAGCTGCTGCGCGCAGCAGCCAAGGTGATCTCCGGCTCGCTGCGCCATGTGGACCTGCTCGCGCGCTTCGGCGGCGAGGAGTTCATCGTCTTCCTGCCGCACACCGACAGCTTCGGCGCGCTCGACGTCGCCGAGCGCATCCGCAGCCGCGTGCAGGCCACGCCCATCGACTGGCGCGGCCAGCGGATCGCGATGACGGTCAGCATCGGCGTCGCGCCGATCCGCCGCGAGCTGCCGTCGCTGGACTGGATGATCCACGAGGCCGACACCGCGCTCTACGCGGCCAAGACCGCCGGCCGCAACTGCGTGCGCACGCTCGAGTTCTCGAGCAACACGAACGATCCGAAGACACGCTCGTTCAAGGCTTGAGCATGAAGATCCGCGAGGTCGCCCGCGGCCTGCAGTTCCCCGAAGGCCCGATCGCGATGGACGACGGGTCGGTGCTGCTGGTCGAGATCGCACGCGGCACGCTGAGCCGCGTGACGCCCGACGGCCGCATCCAGGTCGTCGCCGATCTGGGCGGCGGGCCGAACGGCGCGGCGATCGGGCCCGACGGCGCGGTCTATGTCTGCAACAACGGCGGCTTCCGCTGGGGCACCGAGATCGACGGCACGTTCCGGCCGATCGGCCAGGCGGAGGACTACTCGGGCGGGCGCATCGAACGCGTGGATCTGAACACCGGCCGCTTCGAGCGGCTGTACGACACAGTCGAGGGCTTGGGCCTGCGCGGCCCGAACGACATCGTGTTCGACGCGCACGGCGGCTTCTACTTCACCGATCTCGGCAAGGTGCGCGAGACCGAGATGGATCGCGGCGGCCTCTTCTACGGCCGGCCCGACGGCAGCGCGGTGCATGCGATCGCGCGCCCGGTGATGACGCCCAACGGCATCGGCCTGTCGCCCGACGGCCGGACGCTGTACTACGCCGAGACCGAAGGCGCGCGCGTCTGGGCCTACGACATCGCGGCGCCGGGCCAGGTGCGGAAGCAGCCGTGGCCGTCGCTGAACGGCGCGCGCATGGTCACCGCGTCGCCGGGCGGGCACTGGCAGCGCTTCGACTCGATGGCGGTCGACGCGTTCGGCAACCTGTGCGTTGCGACGCTGCTGCACGGCGGCATCAGCATCGTCTCGCCCGACGGCCGCTCGACCCACCACGTGCCGCTGCCGGACCGCTTCACGACCAACCTGTGCTTCGGCGGGCGCGATCGGCGCACCGCGTTCGTCACGCTGTCGGGCAGCGGCCGGCTGATCGCGATCGACGACTGGCCGGTGCCGGGCCTGCGGCTGAACTACGAAGCGTAGTCCGCGCCGCGGGCCCGACGCCTGGCCTCAGCGGGCCCGCGTGCGCGTCAGCAGGTAGTCCTGCTGCATCTGGTTGTCCGCGTAGTACGGGGCGGTCAGCGCGTCGAACTCGGCACGAACCGCGGCGAGCTTCGCGGCGTCGCCGGCCAGGCTCTCGACAAGCTTCTGCATAGGCCCGACCGAATGCTCCATGAACTCCCGGTAGTGCGCGATGCTGAGCGCCGGCAACAGCATCGTGCCCCGTGCGAAGAACGGCGGCTCGAAACGGTCGCCCAGGCGCTCGGCGATGATGCCCGGGTTGCCCCACTGCGGTGGCGGCGCAGCGCCGGGCGGCGGCGGCACATACTTCGAGACGAACGCGAAGAAACGGCCGATGAAGTGCTCGGGCGGCCAGGTCGCGAACGCGATGCGGCCGCCCGGCTTCAGCACGCGGCGCATCTGCGCGACGACCACGTCCGGCCGCGGCGCGAACATGTGGCCGAACTGGCTGACCACCACGTCGAACGACGCATCGGGGTACGGCAGGTTCTCGGCATCGCCCTCGGTCCACTCGATCGCGCCGCATTGCGCGATCTTCGTGTTCTCGCGTGCCTGCGCGAGCAGCTCGGGCGTCAGGTCGAGGCCGCAGACGCGGGCACCGGCGCGCGCCGCGGTGATCGCGACGACGCCGGTCCCGGTGCCGACATCGAGCACCGCCTCGCCGGGCTGGATCTGCGCAAAGCTCACCAGCCGCGCCGCGACCGGGGTCGTGAACATCGCGGTCGGCGCGAACGATGCCCACATCTCGCGCTGGCGCTGCTTCAGGTCCGCAAACGGATCGTCGCTCATGTCGTCCTCCGCCACGGCGCGAGGGTCGCGCACGTCCACGCAACTCTAGGCTTGCAACGCGCAAATGCAAGGGGGCAAGGAAACCACGCGCGGCGCGAACGGCCGGGTCTCAAGCGAGCGCGGCCGTGTGCCGCGCGATGACCGCCTCCTCGTCGGTGTGCAGCACCTGCACATCGAACGGCGCCATCCACGCCGCGCCGGCGACGATGCGCTCGCGCAGGCCGGCCGCGTTCTCGCCGATGCCGCCGGTGAACACGACGCGGTCCAGGCCGCGCAGCGCCGCGGCCATGCCGGCGAGCTCGCGCAGCACGTGCTCGACGAAATAGTCGACCGCGAGCCGCGCGGACGGCGCCGCGGAAGCCTGCAGCTCGCGCATGTCGCTCGAGAGGCCCGACAGGCCGCGCAGCCCCGATTCGCGATACAGCAGCCGCGCCACGTCGTCGGCGCTGCGACCGCCTTGCTGGATCAGGTGCAGC
>DATCSE010000121.1:0-4439 GCA_036568605.1 Burkholderiaceae bacterium
GTCGTGGTCACGCTGGCGGCGATGGTGCTGGAGGGCGCCGGCGCCGAGTGGTCGGCGATCTACATGCGCGACGTGTTCGGCGCCGGGCACTTCGCGGCCGGCGCCGCGGTCGCCACCGGCGCGGCGATGCAGGCGGCGACGCGCTTCTTCGCCGACGGGTTCGTCGAGCGCTACAGCCCGGTCGGCGTCGCGCGCGTGCTGCTGACCATCCTGGGCATAGGCGCCGGCACCGTGCTGCTCGCGCCGTCGCCGGCGATCGCGTTCACCGGTTTCGCGCTGATGGGCGTGGGCACCAGCGTGATCTTTCCGCTCGCGATGTCGGCCGCGGCGCAGCGCACCGATCGCAGCGCCGCGCTCAACGTCGCGTCGCTGGCCCAGACCTCGTTCGTGGTGTTCCTGCTCGGCCCGCCGCTGCTGGGTTTCATCGCGCAGCACTGGGGCATCCGCTGGTCGTTCGGGATCGGGCTGCCGCTGGTGGCGCTGAGCCTCGCGATGGCCGGCGCGCTGCAGCCGGCCGGTACGCGGACGGCCCGGGCCGGCGGTGCCGTGGGCGCCGGGCGGTAACGCCGGACGTTGAAGTTGCGCCGGCCGCAACCACATGGGATCGACCGCCGCCACGCCGGCACCCCGCGGCGCGCCACCGCGCCCGCTCCATCGATGAGTCCGTTCGTTCTGCTGTCCGCGCTGCTGCACCTCTATGTCGGATGGCGGATCGTCCCGATGCTGGCGCCGGGCGCCGGCATCGCGTTCTCCGTTCTGCTCGTCGCCTCAGCAATGCTGATGCCGATGACCCTGCTGGCGCGCCGCGTGGGCCGCCAGCCGCTGGCCGACCGGCTGGCCTGGGCCGGCTCGCTCGCGATGGGGCTGTTCTCCTCGCTGTTCGTGTTGACGCTGCTGCGCGACGTCGTGCTGCTGGTGTTGACGCTCGCCGGCTTGGCGTTCCCGATCGCGTGGCTGCCGGCCGTCGAGCACGACAGCGCTCTCGCGGTACCGCTGCTGGGCCTGCTCGCGACCGCGATCGGCTTCTGGAACGCGCGCCGCACCGCGGCGGTGGTCGAGGTCGACGTGCCGATCGCCGGGCTGCCTGCGGCGCTGCACGGCTTCACGATCGCGCAGATCAGCGACATCCACGTCGGCCCGACGATCAAGGGCCAGTACCTGCGCCGCATCGTCGCCGCGGTGAACGGTCTGCGCGCCGACCTGGTCGCGGTGACCGGCGACCTGGTCGATGGCTCGGTGGCCGAGCTCGCGCTGCATGTCGCGCCGCTGGCCGAGCTCGCGTCGCGCCACGGCACCTACTTCGTGACCGGCAACCACGAGTACTACTCGGGCGCGGCCGGCTGGGTTGCCGAGCTGCGCCGCATCGGCCTGAACGTGTTGATGAACGAGCACGTGGTCGTGCGGCACGAGGGCGCCGAGATGATCGTCGCCGGCGTCACCGACTACAGCGCGCACCACTTCGACCCGGCGCAGCGCAGCGACCCGCAGGCCGCGCTCGCCGGCGCGCCCGGCGGTGTCGGCGCGCGCGTGCTGCTCGCGCACCAGCCGCGCAGTGCCGAAGCGGCCGAGCGCGCCGGGTTCGACCTGCAGCTCTCCGGTCATACCCACGGCGGCCAGTTCTGGCCGTGGAACCTGTTCGTGCCGCTGCAGCAGCCGTTCACGGCCGGACTGAACCGATTGCGCAGGCTCTGGGTCTACACGAGCCGCGGAACGGGTTACTGGGGGCCGCCGAAGCGCTTCGGCGCCCCGTCCGAGATCACCCGGCTGCGGCTGGTGGCGGGCTGAGCTCGGGGAACTGCCCACCGTACAATCCGCAAGTTTTGCCGGGGCGTTTGGCCCCGGTCTTCGTACTGTCAAATCGAGGGCCTGCCCGTGTTTTTCATCTCCGACGCCTTTGCGCAAGCCGCGCCCGCCGCCACCGCCGCTGCGGAGTCGCCGTTCGGCGGCCTGACCGGCATGCTGCCGATCGTGCTGATGTTCGTCGTGCTGTACTTCGTGATGATCCGGCCGCAGATGAAACGCCAGAAGGAGCACAAGTCGATGATCGACGCGCTCGCGAAGGGCGACGAGGTCGTCACCACGGGCGGCATGCTGGGCAAGGTCACGAAGATGGGCGAGAGCTACCTCTCGCTGGAAGTGGCGAACGGCGTCGAGATCCAGATCCAGCGCGGCGCGGTCGTGCAGGTGCTGCCCAAGGGCACGGTGAAGTGATTCTTTGACCCGCAACCCACCGTTCTGGCCCGCCATCCACCGTTCGCCCTGAGCTTGTCGAAGGGCCCGTGGCGCGCGAAGGGCTTCGACAAGCTCAGCCCGAACGGACGCGACATGAGAGGCGCGTGAACCACACGAGAAGCGCATGAACCGATATCCCGCCTGGAAATACGCGATCATCGCGGTCGCCCTGCTGATCGGCCTGATCTACACGCTGCCGAACTTCTTCGGCGAGGCGCCCGCAGTACAGGTCAGCAGCGGCAAGGCGACGCTGAAGCTCGACGCCTCGCTGGCGCCCAAGGTCGAGGGCATCCTGACCCAAGCCGGCCTGAAGGCCGACTTCGTCCAGTTCGACGGCAACTCGGTCAAGGCACGCTTCGGCGACCTCGACGCGCAGCGCAAGGCCAAGGACGCGATAGGCGCGGCGCTGAACCCCGACCCGAACGACCCCAGCTACATCGTCGCGCTGAACCTGCTGTCGCGTTCGCCGCAGTGGCTGACCAAGCTGCACGCGCTGCCGATGTTCCTCGGGCTGGACCTGCGCGGCGGCGTCTACTTCCTGATGCAGGTCGACATGAAGTCGGCGCTGACCAAGAAGGCCGAGGCGCTGACCGGCGACATCCGCACGCTGCTGCGCGACAAGAACCTGCGCCACGCCGGCATCACGCGCGATGCGAACAACGTCGAGATCCGCTTCCGCGACCGCGACACGCTGACCGCCGCGCGCAACCTGCTGAACGACCAGCTCGCCGACCTGCTGTGGGTCGACAGCCAGGACGGCACCGACTTCAAGCTCAGCGGCAGCCTGAAGCCGGAGGCGATGAAGCGCGTGCAGGACAGCGCGATCACGCAGAACATCACGACCCTGCACAACCGGGTCAACGAGCTGGGCGTGGCCGAGCCGGTGATCCAGCAGCAGGGGCCCGACCGCGTGGTCGTGCAGCTGCCCGGCGTGCAGGACACGGCGCGCGCGAAGGACATCATCGGCCGCACCGCGACGCTGGAGCTGCGCATGGTGGACGACAGCGCCGAGGCCGCGGCCGGTGCCGCCGGCACCGGGCCGGTGCCGTTCGGGACCGAGCGCTTCATCGACCGCAACGGCGGCCCGCTGATCGTCAAGCGCCAGGTCATCCTGACCGGCGACAACCTGACCGATGCGCAGCCGAACTTCGATCCGCAGACCCACGAGCCCGTCGTCAGCCTGACGGTGGATGCGAAGGGCGCGCGCATCATCCAGGACGTCTCGCGCGAGAACATCGGCAAGCGCATGGCGATCCTGCTGTTCGAGAAGGGCAAGGGCGAGGTCGTGACCGCGCCGGTGATCCGCGGCGAGCTGGGCTCGCGCTTCCAGATCTCGGGCCGCATGACGACCGCCGAGGCCAACGACACCGCGCTGCTGCTGCGCGCCGGCTCGCTGGCCGCGCCGATGGAGATCATCGAGGAGAAGACGGTCGGCCCGAGCCTGGGCGCCGAGAACATCCAGAAGGGCTTCCACAGCGTCATGTGGGGCTTCGCCGCGATCGCGCTGTTCATGTGCCTGTACTACCTGCTGTTCGGCGTGATCTCGACGCTGGCGCTGGGCTTCAACCTGCTGCTGCTGCTCGCGCTGCTGTCGATGCTGCAGGCGACGCTGTCGCTGCCGGGCATCGCGGCGATCGCGCTGACGCTGGGCATGGCGATCGACGCGAACGTGCTGATCAACGAGCGCGTGCGCGAGGAGCTGCGCGGCGGAGCCTCGCCGCAGAAGGCGATCCACGACGGCTACGACCGCGCCTGGGCGACGATCCTGGACTCGAACGTGACCACGCTGATCGCCGGCCTCGCGCTGCTGATCTTCGGCTCGGGGCCGGTGCGCGGCTTCGCGGTCGTGCACTGCCTCGGCATCCTGACCTCGATGTTCTCGGCGGTCGTGTTTTCGCGCGGCCTCGTGAACCTGTGGTACGGGCGCCAGAAGAAGCTCAAGAGCGTGTCGATCGGGCAGGTCTGGAAGCCGCAGCCGCCACAACAGCAGGCGACCGACCTCTCGGCCAAGGCCTGACCTCCCCCTTACGCTGACGCAGCATCATGGAATTCTTCCGTATCCACCGCGACATCCCGTTCATGCGGCATGCGCTGGTGTTCAACGTCATCTCGGCGGTGACCTTCCTCGCCGCGGTGTTCTTCCTCGCGACGCGCGGGCTGCACTTCTCGATCGAGTTCACCGGCGGCATCGTGATGGAGGCCCAGTA
>DATCSE010000122.1:0-6362 GCA_036568605.1 Burkholderiaceae bacterium
GCGGTGGGCTGCACGATGGTGCTCAAGCCTGCCTCCGAGACTCCCCTCACCGCACTGGCGCTGGCCGCACTGTCTGAGGAGGCCGGGATCCCCAAGGGTGTGTTCAACGTGATCACTGGCAAGGCGAGCGTCATCGGCAAAGAGCTGACGTCGAGCCCCGACGTTCGCATGCTCACCTTCACGGGCTCGACCGAGATCGGCGCCAAGCTGATGGCCCAGTGTGCGCCTACCGTAAAGAAGCTCGGTCTCGAGCTCGGCGGCAACGCGCCGTTCATCGTGTTCGACGATGCCGATGTCGACGCCGCGGTCGAGGGCGCGATCATCAGCAAGTACCGCAACACCGGCCAGACCTGCGTCTGCGCGAACCGCCTGTACGTGCAGCGCGGCGTGCTGAAGGCCTTCAGCGACAAGCTGGTCGCGAAGGTCAAGGCGATGAAGGTCGGCAACGGCGTCGATCCCGGCGTCGTGCAGGGCCCGCTGATCGACATGAAGGCGATCGCGAAGATCGAGGAGCACATTGCCGATGCGCGCAAGAAGGGCGGCGAGGTGCTGACCGGCGGCAAGCGCCATGCGTTGGGCGGGCAGTTCTTCGAGCCCACCGTTTTGGCCGGCGCCACCGCCGACATGCTGGTCGCGAAGGAAGAGACCTTCGGACCGCTCGCGCCGATCTTTGCGTTCGACACCGAGGACGAAGTCATCCAACTCGCGAACGACACCGAGTTCGGCCTCGCGTCGTACTTCTACAGCCGCGACATCGGCCGCGTGATGCGCGTGGCCGAGCAGCTCGAGTCGGGCATGGTGGGCGTCAACACCGGGCTGATCTCGACCGCCGAGGCGCCGTTCGGCGGCGTCAAGCAGTCGGGCCTGGGCCGCGAGGGCTCGAAGTACGGGCTCGATGAGTTCCTGGAGATCAAGTACATCTGCCTCGGGGGCCTGGACAAGTGACGGGCTCGATCCAGGGTGGCGTGACGTTCGGCGTCGCCGGGGTGCAGATGCAGGTGTCGGCGTTCGAGAGCAACGTCGAACGCATGGGCGCGTACCTGCGCCACATCCGCCAGCGTTTCCCATGGGTGCGCATGGTGCTGTTCTCCGAACTCGCCGCGCTCGGCCCCAAGCATGCGAAGGCCGAGCCGCTGCCCGGCCCGACCGAGGCGCGCTTGTGCGAACTGGCGCGCGAGACCGGGCTGTGGCTGATCCCGGGCTCGCTGTTCGAGAAGGTCGAGGGGCTGGCCGGCGAGGTGGTCTACAACACGACGCCGGTGATCAATCCGCACGGCGAGGTGATCGCGCGGTTCCGCAAGCTGTTCCCGTTCCGGCCCTACGAGAAGGGCGTGGCGGGCGGCAAGGATTTCTGCGTGTTCGACGTGCCCGAGGTCGGCCGCTTCGGCGTCTCGATCTGCTACGACATGTGGTTCCCCGAGACCACCCGCACGCTGGTCGCGATGGGCGCCGAGGTGATCCTGCACCCGACGATGACCGACACGATAGACCGCGACGTCGAGCTGTCGATCGCGCGTGCATCGGCGGTGACGAACCAGGTCTATTTCTTCGACATCAATGGCGTGGGCGACGGCGGCGTCGGCCGCTCCATCGTCTGCGACCCGTCCGGCTATGTGCTGCACCAGTCCGAGGCCGGCGCCGAGATCGTGCCGGTCGAGGTCGACTTCGCGCGCGTGCGGCGCGAGCGCGAGCGCGGCTTGCGCAGCAACCTCGGGCAGCCGTTGAAGAGCTTCCGCGACCGCGATGTCGACTTCGACGTCTACCGCCGCGGCAGTCCCCATGCCGATTACCTGCAGACGCTCGGGCCGCTGGAGAAGCCCGAGTAGAAATTCCCCACAACGACGATGAAGCGCCGCTGAGCGCTCGAGGAGACAACATGACGGAGAACACCACCGCCCCCGGCCGCAACGCATCGCTGAGCCGACACCGCAGCGTCTGGGAGATGCGCTCCGACAGCTGGATCGGGCTGGTCGACGACCTGAGCCGCCTGGCGATGCTCGCGCCCGACCACCCGGAGCGCCAGACGCGGCTGGCGCACGTGAACGTGCTGATCGAGTCGCTCGCGCCAATCGAGCACTACTGGGCGTTCCCCGGCGGGCGCGTGTTCGGCGAACTGCGCACCTGGATCGAACGCGGCGAACTGTCGCGCGCACACCAGGCGGCGCGGCGCATCCACCGCGTGCTGGCCGCGCGGACCTACCGTCACGAGTCGAACGCGCTGGAGGGTGACGGCGATCTGCCGTCGCAGATCGAGACCGACAGCGAGCGCCAGGCGCAGCTCGCGCGCCCGTACTTCGAGGTGCTGATCGTCGACGAGATGTCGGCCAGCGAAGAAGAGGCGCTGCGCCGCCGCGTGCAGCGCAAGCGCGGCCCGGACGACGACTTCATCTTCGACGTGGTGGTCGTGCCCAGCTTCGAGGACGCGCTGATCGCCACCCTGGTCAACTTCAACCTGCAGGCGGTCGTGATCCGGCACGGGTTCCCGTTCCGCTCGGTCTACCACAACGACATGCTGCGGCGCTTCCTCGAGGGGCTGGACCAGGACATCGAGAAGATGCCCGAGTTCGAGCGCGGCCCGCTGCTCGGCCGGCAGATCGCGCAACTGCGCCCCGAGCTCGATCTGTACCTCGTCACCGATGTCAACGTCGAGGACATCGCGGCGCGCGTCGGCGAGGTCTTCAAGCGCGTGTTCTTCGGCGAGGAGGACCACATCGAGCTGTACAGCTCGATCATGAAGGGCGTCGGCGAGCGCCATCGCACGCCGTTCTTCAACGCCCTGCGCGACTACGCGAAGCAGCCCACCGGCGTGTTCCACGCGCTGCCGCTGGCGCGCGGCAAGTCCATCATGAACTCGAACTGGATCGGCGATCTGGCCGAGTTCTACGGCATGAATCTCTTCATGGCCGAAACGTCCGCGACCTCGGGTGGCCTCGATTCGCTGCTCGACCCGGTCGGCCCGCTGAAGCTCGCGCAGGAGTACGCGGCGCGCGCGTTCGGCGCGAAGCGCACCTACTTCGCGACCAACGGCACCAGCACCTGCAACAAGATCGTCGTGCAGGCACTGGTGCGGCCCGACGACATCGTGCTGGTCGACCGCAACTGCCACAAGAGCCACCACTACGGGCTGGTGCTGGCCGGGGCGCAGGTCGCGTACCTCGACTCGTATCCGCTGGACCAGTTCTCGATGTACGGCGCGGTGCCGATCCGCCACATCAAGCAGACGCTGCTGGACTTCCGCAAGGCCGGCACGCTGGACCGCGTGCGCATGGTGCTGCTGACCAACTGCACCTTCGACGGAATCGTCTACGACGTCGAGCGCGTGATGATGGAGTGCCTGGCGATCAAGCCCGATCTGGTGTTCCTGTGGGACGAGGCCTGGTTCGCGTTCGCACGCTGCCACCCGATCTACCGGCAGCGCACCGGCATGGCCAGCGCCGCGAAGCTCGCCGAGACGCTGCGGGACCCTGCGTACGCGCAGCGCCATGCCGAATTCAACGCGAGCTTCGACTGGGGCGACGACGAGCGCATCCTGAACACGCGGCTGCTGCCCGACCCGGCGAAGACGCGGGTGCGTGTCTACGCGACCCATTCGACCCACAAGACGCTGACCGCGCTGCGCCAGGGCTCGATGATCCACGTGTGGGACCAGGACTTCAAGGACAAGGCCGAGGAGGCCTTCCACGAGGCCTACATGACCCACACGTCGACCTCGCCGAACTACCAGATCCTCGCGTCGCTGGACGTGGGCCGGCGCCAGGTCGAGCTCGAGGGCTACGAGCTGATCCAGCGCCAGCTCGAGCTCGCGATGAGCCTGCGCGAGCAGGTGCTGAACCACCCGCTGCTGAAGCGCTACTTCCGCTTCCTGCGTGTCGGCGACGTGGTCCCGAAGGAATACCGCGAATCAGGTGTCGAGTCCTACTACAACGACGAGACCGGCTGGAACAACCTCGAGGCCGCGTGGCGCACCGACGAGTTCGCGCTGGACCCGACCCGCGCGACCCTGTCGATCGGCGCGACCGGGCTGGATGGCGACACGTTCAAGAACAAGGAGCTGATGGACAAGTACGGCATCCAGATCAACAAGACCTCGCGCAACACCGTGCTGTTCATGACCAACATCGGCAGCACGCGCTCGGCGGTGGCCTACCTGATCGAGGTGCTGGTCAAGATCGCGCGCACGGTCGATGCGCGGGTGGCCGACATGAGCGCGATCGAGCGCCGCATCCACGAGAAGCGGGTGCGTTCGCTGACGCTGGAGCAGCCACCGCTGCCGGACTTCTCGAGCTTCCACTTCGCGTTCCGCGGGCGCAGCGTCGAGGGCCGCGCCGAGACGCGCGACGGCGACATCCGCAGCGCGTTCTTCCTGTCGTACGACGATGCGAATTGCGACTACATCACGATGGACGAGGCCGCCCAGGCGATCCAGGCGGGGCGCGACGTGGTCTCGGCGCTGTTCGTGATCCCGTACCCGCCGGGCTTCCCGATCCTCGTGCCGGGGCAGGTGATCAGCGCCGAGATCCTGCAGTTCATGAAGGCGCTGGACGTGCGCGAGATCCACGGCTTCCGTCCCGAGCTGGGCTTCCGCATCTTCAACGACGCCGCGCTGGCGCGGGTCGGCCAGGCCACGGCGGCGCGCGCGGCGCTTGCGCTGTCGGGCCGCGCGGCGCAGCCGCTCGACCAGGATGCGAGCAAGTCTTCCGTCGAAGCCGCGTCCACGAAGCCCGCTGTCCAGCCCTGAACGCATCGCCACTGAAGGAGAGAGGAGACACCACCATGTCGAACAAAGTCCAGAACGTTTCCGATCTGCTGCTGATGTTCCACCGCAACGAGCGGCCGATCTACTTCATCAGCGCGACCAACTTCAACCTGCTCGGCATCGACCGCTGGGTCAACCGCTTCCGCTACATCAGCTACATCGACTGCTTCGACGGCCGGCATCCGAACGTGTTCGTGCCCAGCGAAGCGCCGCACGACGAGTTCCAGTCGATCGAGGACATCAACAACTACCTGCTGCAGCACAAGGAGGTCGTGGACCTGATCGAGCGGCGCGGCGGCAAGCCGGTGGCGACCTTCCTGATGTTCGACGAGAAGACCGAGGCGCTGGCCCAGGAAATCGGCATGGACGTGTGGTTCCCACCCGCCAAGCTGCGCACCCGCTGCGACAACAAGATGGAGACCGTGCGCATCGGCAACAAGGCCGGCGTGTACTCGGTGCCGAACGCGCTCGAGAAGGTCAGCAGCTGGAGCCATCTGCTCGAGATCGCCGACCGCCACAAGCTCGGCCATGACCTCGTGATCCAGAGCGCGTTCGGCGACTCCGGCCACACCACGTTCTTCATCGCAAGCGAAGCCGATTTCGAGAAGCACAAGGACGAGATCGTCAACGACCCCGAAGTGAAGATCATGAAGCGCATCAACTGCCGCGGCGCCACGCTGGAAGCGTGCGCCACGCAGTCGGGCACGCTGGTCGGGCCGCTTTTGACCGAGGTCGTCGGCGCGAAGGAGCTGACGCCGTACAAGGGCGGCTGGTGCGGCAACGAGGTGTTCCCCGGCGCGTTCAGCGAAGGCGTGCGCGCGAAGGCGCGCGAGATGGCCGAGAAGTTCGGCAACCAGCTGCTGCAGGAGGGCTACCGCGGCTACTTCGACCTGGACTTCCTGATCGACCAGGACTCGGGCGAGGTGTACCTCGGCGAGCTGAACCCGCGCATCTGCGGCGCGAGCCCGATGACCAACCACGCCGCGTTCGCGTATGCCGACGCGCCGCTGTTCCTGTTCCACCTGCTGGAGTTCAGCGGCGTGCCGTTCGATCTGAACGTGCGCGAGATCAACGAGCGCTGGGCGCAGCCGCATTTCATCGACTCGTGGTCGCAGGTCGTCATCAAGTTCACCGAGGACAAGGTGGACCAGGTCACGCGCGCACCGGCCACCGGCATCTACAAGATGAACGAGGACGGCTCGATCGGCTACCAGCGCTTCGACTACGAGCGCCGCGCGATCGACAGCGAGCGCGAGGCGTTCTTCCTGCGCATCACCGGGCCGGGGGACTACCGTTACGAGGGCGCCGACCTGGGCATCCTGATCACGCGCGGCCGCTCGATGGACGACAACTTCAAGCTCAACATCCGGGCGCGCGACTGGATCCGCGGCATCAAGCAGCACTACGACGGCAAGCCCATCGTGACGACGCAGCACGAGACGGCGCCGGAACCGGGCTCGTTCAAGATACTCTGACCCGCATGGCGATCGCACGCACGATCACGTTCCAGACCCTGATCGAAGACACGCCCGGCCCGCAGTGGCAGGCGCAGTTCGAGCAGAGCTGGCCCGGCTATCGCGCGTGGTTCCTGCGCGGCGGCGCGGTC
>DATCSE010000123.1:0-4880 GCA_036568605.1 Burkholderiaceae bacterium
CCGGCCAAGCCGGCCGATGCCGCAAGCGAACCGGCCAAGCCGGCTGCGACCCGCGCGGCGCGCGCCGACAAGGCGCCGGCCGCGGCACTCGAATCGTCGACGCTGCGGGTCTCGGTCGAGAAGGTCGACCAGCTGATCAACCTGGTCGGCGAGCTCGTGATCACGCAGGCGATGCTCGCGCAGAACAGCAAGCAGATCGACCCGGGCCTGTACCAGCAGCTCGTCGGCGGTCTGGCCGACCTCGAGCGCAACACCCGCGACCTGCAGGAATCGGTGATGTCGATTCGGATGATTCCGATGTCGATCGTCTTCAACCGCTTCCCGCGCATGCTGCGCGACCTGGCCAGCAAGCTCGGCAAGAAGGTCGAGTTCGTGACGCACGGCGAGGCGACCGAGCTCGACAAGGGCCTGGTCGAGAAGATCACCGACCCGCTGACCCACCTGGTGCGCAACAGCTGCGACCACGGCATCGAAAGCCCGGCCGAGCGGCTCGCCAAGGGCAAGCCCGAGCACGGCACGATCACGCTGTCGGCCTCGCACCAGGGCGGCTCCATCCTGATCGAAGTGCGCGACGACGGCCGCGGCCTGTCGCGCGAGAAGCTGATCCGCAAGGCTCGCGAGCGCGGCATCGACGCGCCCGATACGCTGAGCGATGCCGCCGTGTGGGACCTGATCTTCGCACCGGGCTTCTCGACCGCCGAGGTCGTGACCGACGTGTCCGGCCGCGGCGTCGGCATGGACGTCGTGAAGAAGAACATCGCCGCCCTCGGCGGCTCGGTCGAGATCGACTCGGCCGAGGGCTACGGCATGAGCGTGAAGGTGCGCCTGCCGCTGACGCTGGCGATCATGGACGGCATGTCGGTGGGCGTCGGCGACGAGGTCTACATCCTGCCGCTGTCCTCGGTGATCGAATCGTTCCAGGTCGAGCCGGGCACGATCAAGACGATAGGCGGCAGCGGCCGCGTCGTCGAAGTCCGCGAGGAATACATGCCGGTCCTGGAGCTCGAGCAGGTGTTCGACGTGCCGCGCTTCGACTTCGAGAAGGCCGGCGGCATCATGGTCGTCGCCGAAGCCGAGGGCGGGCGCGTCGGCCTGGTCGTCGACCAGCTGCTGGGACAGCAGCAGGTCGTCGTCAAGAACCTCGAAGCGAACTACCGGCGCGTCGACGACATCTCGGGCGCCACCATCATGGGCGACGGCCGCGTCGCGCTGATCCTGGACGTCGCGAGCCTGGTGCGGCGCGCGCGTCACTGACCGCGCACGTTTGCGGTGCCTGATCCGTCACGGGTCGGCACCGCCGGGGTGAACGGTGTCTCAAGATCAGCCACCCCGCACCGATATAGCCAGCAGTGTTGTTCAACTGCAAGCCATGAAACTCAACGGGATGCGTATCGGGGTTCGACTGGGCGGCGGTTTCGGGGTCATCCTCGTGCTGCTGGCCTCCATGATGTTGATCGGCGTCTGGCGCCTGTCTGCGGCGTCCAGCTCGCTGCAGCGGATGATGGAGGTATCGCTCGCGAAGGAGCGGCTCGCCGAGGAGTGGTATCGCAACATCTCGTCCGGCGTGCGCCGCACGACGGCGATCGCGAAGAGCAGCGACCCCATCCTCGAAACCGTGTTCGCCGCCGATGCCAAGGCCTCGACCACGCGCGGCAACGAGATCCAGAAGGCGCTCGAGACGATGCCGGTGAGCGACGAGGAAGCCAAGGTCGTCGCCTCCATCGTCGAGATCCGCAAGGTCTACGTCGGTTCGCGTGATGCCCTCAGCAAGGCCAAGCGCGACGGCAAGGCCGACGAAGCGAACAAGATCTTCGACGCCGAGTTCACGCCCGCGGCCGCGACCTACCTGCAGCGCATGCAGGCCTTCCTCGACCTGCAGCGCCGGGCGATCGACGCCACCGCAAAGGCGATCGAGGCCGATGCCGAGAGCAGCCGCACGCTGATGGCCGTCGTCGGGGCGATCGCGCTGGCGATCGGTGCGACGCTGGCGTGGCGGCTGACGCGCTCGATCACCGTGCCGGTCGCCCGTGCGACGGCGCTGGCCGATGCGGTGGCGCAAGGCGACCTGTCGCAGCGCCTGGACAGCGAGGGCCGCGACGAGATCGCGCAGCTGACCCGTTCGCTGGGCGCGATGAACGACAACCTGCGCAAGCTGGTGGCCAACGTGCGCCAGTCCACCGACAGCATCAACACCGCGAGCGCCGAGATCGCGACCGGCAACCAGGACTTGTCCTCGCGCACCGAGCAGACGGCCTCGAACCTGCAGCAGACCGCCTCGTCGATGGAGCAGTTGACCGGCACGGTGCGCCAGTCGGCCGACTCGGCGCGCCAGGCCAACCAGCTCGCCGCCTCGGCCGCCGAGGTCGCAGCCCGCGGCGGTGCGGTGGTCTCGCAGGTCGTCAGCACGATGGACGAGATCAATGCCTCGTCCAAGAAGATCGCCGACATCATCGGCGTGATCGACGGCATCGCGTTCCAGACCAACATCCTCGCGTTGAACGCGGCCGTCGAAGCGGCGCGTGCCGGCGAGCAAGGCCGCGGCTTCGCGGTGGTTGCCGGCGAAGTGCGCAGCCTCGCACAGCGCAGCGCCGAAGCCGCCAAGGAGATCAAGAGCCTGATCGGCACCTCGGTCGACAAGGTCGAGGACGGCTCGCGCCTGGTCGCCGACGCCGGCCAGACGATGAAGGAGATCGTCGGCTCGGTGCAGCGCGTCTCCGACATCATCGGCGAGATCACCGCGGCAGCCTCCGAGCAGAGCGAGGGCATCGGCCAGGTCAACGGCGCGGTCGTGCAGTTGGACCAGATGACGCAGCAGAACGCCGCGCTGGTCGAGCAGTCGGCGGCAGCCGCCGAAAGCCTCAAGGAGCAGGCCGCCAAACTCGCCCAGGTGGTCGGCACGTTCAAGATCTCGAGTACCGAGACGAGGGCGCCCGCCGTGCTGGACAAGCCTGTGGCCGCGCTGGCCCCCAACGCCGCCGGCGCGCCGGCTCCGAAAGCGCCCCTGCGCGCGCCGACGGTGCCGAAGCCGACGCCCGCCGTGGCCGTGAAGCCGAAAGCAGTGACGGCGATCGCTCCGTCGGCGCCCGCGACCGTCGCCGCGCCGGCGCCCGCCGCGACCGCGTCCGACGGCGACTGGGAAACGTTCTGACCCACGCACGCTCGCGCAACTCCTCGCGACGACCCGAGGCACTTCTCGTGCCCCGGGTCGTTTCACTTGCGCGATATCAACCGCGAAATAGGCACGACGGAGCGCCCATGACAATTGCTCATGGTTGATCGGTCGCTGCCGATAACGGGGTGTTCCGTCCCCGTCACCCGTGGAGTCAGCGACCGATGTCCGCTTTTCAACACCTGTTCCGCAAGTTCTCGATCAGCACGCGCATGCGCGGCATGGTCGTGTTGATGCTCTTGGCGCTCGGCCTGATCGGCGCCGCCGCCGTGCTCGGCGGTGCGCGCCTGAAGACGCTGAACGGCGAGGCGATGGACGGCGCGGTCAAGCAGGGACGCAGCATCTCCGAGCTGCGCGGCGCCCTCGGCGATGTGCGGCGCTGGGAAAAGGACATGATCATCAACTACGAGGACGGCATCGCCGTGCTCAAGGCCCGCGAAGCGTGGGCCGCGGCGATCGCGCGCTGCCGCAAGCCGCTCGAGGCGCTGCTGGCCGGCGGCGAGGACACGCGCAAGGTCAGCGGCAAGGCGATCGAGCAGCTCGAAGCCTATGCGAAGGCCTCCGAGCCGGTGCTGCAGCAGATCCAGAACGGCGGATTCGATTCGGCGCGGGTCGCCGACAAGATGCTGGAGCGCGCGAAGGCGAACATCATCGCGGTCGAGCAGTCGGTGCAGGAGCTCACCAAGCTGCAGGACGCACAGGCCGAGTTCGCGCTCGCCGAGTTCGACCGTTCGATGTACCGCACGCTGTACGCCTTCGCAGCGGTGATGGGCCTGGTCGTTCTGGCGGTCGTGCCGGCCACGTTGCTGAACACCTCGACCATCGTCGGCCCCATCGTCGCTGCGCGGCAAGTCGCGCAGACCATCGCCGAGGGCGACCTGACCCGCCCGATCGAGGCCGACGGTCAAGATGAAGCGGCCGAGCTGCTCGGCGCGCTGAAGGCGATGCAGGCATCGCTGCAGCGGCTGGTCGGCCAGGTGCGCCATTCGAGCGACAGCATCGGCACCGCGAGCGCCGAGATCGCGGCGGGCAACCAGGACCTGTCCAACCGCACCGAACAGACCGCGTCCAGCCTGCAGCAGGCCGCCGGCTCGATGTCGCAGCTCACCGGCACGGTGCGCCAGTCGGCCGACTCGGCGCGCCAGGCCAACCAGCTCGCCGCCTCCGCCGCCGAGGTCGCGGCCCGCGGCGGTGCGGTGGTCTCGCAGGTCGTCAGCACGATGGACGAGATCAATGCCTCGTCCAAGAAGATCGCCGACATCATCGGCGTGATCGACGGCATCGCGTTCCAGACCAACATCCTCGCGCTCAATGCCGCGGTGGAAGCGGCGCGTGCCGGCGAACAGGGCCGCGGCTTCGCGGTCGTCGCCGGCGAGGTGCGCAGCCTCGCGCAGCGCAGCGCCGAAGCCGCCAAGGAGATCAAGGGCCTGATCGGCACCTCGGTCGACAAGGTCGAGTCCGGTTCGAAGCTGGTCGCCGACGCCGGCCAGACGATGACCGAGATCGTCGCGTCGGTGCAGCGGGTCACCGACATCATCGGCGAGATCACCGCCGCGACCTCCGAGCAGAGCGAGGGCATCGGCCATGTCAACGGCGCCGTGGTGCAGCTCGACCAGATGACGCAGCAGAACGCCGCGCTGGTCGAGGAGTCGGCCGCGGCGGCCGAGTCGCTGAAGATGCAGGCCCAGCAACTCGTCGCGGCGGTCGCGGT
>DATCSE010000124.1:0-2523 GCA_036568605.1 Burkholderiaceae bacterium
ACCCTGCAGCATGGGCTATCCTTTCCGCATGACGTTCTCGGTCGACCGCCGGTAGCTCGCTCTTCAACCTCTTCTTCTTTCACAGGAGCAATCACCATGACCATCAAGATCGGCATCAACGGCTTCGGCCGCATCGGGCGCATGGTGTTCCGTGCCGCGATCAAGAACTTCAAGGATGTCGAGGTCGTCGGCATCAACGACCTGCTCGAGCCCGACTATCTCGCGTACATGCTGCAGTACGACTCGGTGCACGGCCGCTTCGACGGCGAGATCGCGGTCGACGGCAACACGCTGATCGTCAACGGCAAGAAGATCCGCCTCACCGCCCTGAAGGACCCGGCCGAGCTGAAGTGGAGCGAGGTCGGCGCCGACATCGTCGTCGAATCCACGGGCCTGTTCCTGACCAAGGAGACGGCCGGCAAGCACCTGGCCGCCGGTGCGAAGAAGGTCATCATGTCGGCGCCGTCGAAGGACGACACGCCGATGTTCGTGTTCGGCGTCAACGACAAGAGCTACCAGGGCGAGGCGATTATCTCGAACGCGTCGTGCACGACCAACTGCCTGGCGCCGGTCGCCAAGGTGCTGCACGACGCGTTCGGCATCAAGCGCGGCCTCATGACGACCGTGCACGCGACGACGGCGACGCAGAAGACCGTCGACGGCCCGAGCAACAAGGACTGGCGCGGCGGCCGCGGCATCCTGGAGAACATCATCCCGTCGTCGACCGGTGCGGCCAAGGCGGTCGGCGTGGTGATCCCCGAACTGAACAAGAAGCTGACCGGCATGTCGTTCCGCGTGCCGACCTCCGACGTCTCGGTGGTCGACCTGACCGTCGAGCTGCTGAAGGAGGCGAGCTACAAGGACATCTGCGCCGAGTTCAAGGCGCAGAGCGAAGGCGCACTGAAGGGCGTGCTGGGCTACACCGAGGACAAGGTCGTCGCGACCGACTTCCGCGGCGACCCGCGCACCTCGATCTTCGACGCCGAGGCCGGCATCGCGCTGGACGGCACGTTCGTCAAGCTGGTCTCCTGGTACGACAACGAGTGGGGCTACTCGAACAAGGTGCTCGAGATGGTGCGGGTCGTCGCCGGCTGAACGGCAGCGGGAGCGATCACCCCAAAACAAACGCGCCCCGAGGGGCGCGTTTTTTATGCAGCCGTTCGTTTGCGGCGCAGTGGGCTCAGCGCCAGCGCCGGTAGTGGCCGCCGCCGTAGTAGCCGAAGCCGATGCTGACCGCCGGGTACGGCGCCACGTAGTACGGCGCGTACACCGGGTACGGGCTCACGTAGACCGGTGCGGGTGCATAGACGGGCGCCGGCGTCGTGTAGACCGGCGCGGGGCTCGTGGCTTCGGGCTCGGCCTGGGCCAGCGGCACCGGCATGCTGTCGCGCGGCTTCGGGTCGATCTCGACACGCGAGCCCGGGTCGTACGACATGCGCGTGCTGTAGCGCTGGCCGTGGTACTCGTACATCACGTCGTAGCCGACGGTGCGCTGCTGCGTCGTGTTGACGATGCGGCAACGCTGCACCGGCACCTCGGTGCTGTTGGCGGCCGCCGTGTTGGCTTCGATCTGGTTGCCGGCGATCGCGCCCGCCACTGCGCCGACGCCCGTGGCGAGCGCACGGCCGCTGCCGCCGCCGACGGTGTTGCCGAGCAGCCCGCCGGCGATCATGCCGACGACCGCGCCGGCGCCGGTCTGCTGCGCCGGGACGACTTGACGCTCGGTGTCGCAGACACGTTGCGAGACCGTCATCGGCACGTTCACCGGCGTCGACGAGATCACAGTACCGAACTCGGCCGCCTGGCTCGCCAAGGCGCTACCGACCAGCGCGGTGAACAGCGCGCCATGGCGCACGGTCCTGGAGGTCCTGGAAAGAGGGCGGTTCATCATGTTGTGAGCTCCTATCTCCGCTGGAATGCAAGATCTTGATCCGTTTCAAGTGCAAACGTTCCCGCACGCTGCGCAGCATACGGCGCGGGCGTGAAGCGATGCCCCGTTGTCGGTAAAGAAACGTTGCTTGACAACTCTTTGCATCGCGAATCGCCGCAGCAATCAGCGGCGCGCCGGCAACCGGCCCAATCATGCCCGCAGCCGAGGGTGGCCCGCTCCGTCTCCGATTCACCGCCCGATCCACGGGCAGACGCGCAGGTCCGATTCGAACAAACAACGCAATTCGAGGAATTCAAGCCGTGATGAATTTGAGGAAGTGGCCGGCCATCGGCTCGATGCTGGCAACGTTGGCCGCGGCGGTCACGCTGGCGGGTTGCGGCAGCGGCAGCAGCGATTCGTCCGATTCCTCGGTGCGGGTCATCAATGCGACGCTGACGCACTCGTCGATCGACCTGCTGGTCAACTCCAGCGTCGCCGCATCGGCGACCGCGACCGACGGCATCAGCAGCTACGTCACGACCGGCAGCGGCAGCAACACGCTGCAGCTTGCCGACAACGGCTCGAGCACCGCGCTGGTCTCGCTGGTGCCCACGCTGAGCGGCGACTCGCACTACACGCTGCTGGCCTACGAG
>DATCSE010000125.1:0-2546 GCA_036568605.1 Burkholderiaceae bacterium
GCCGTCAAGCTCGCACCGGCGCTGGCCGGGCTGCACGAGCGCGTGCTCGATGCCGGCCGTAGCGTCGAGATCCGCACCTTCCACGGCTGGTTCTCGCAACTGCTGCGCGCCGCGCCGCTCGAGCTGCTGGCCGAGATCGGGCTGCAGAACGACGTCGAGCTGATCGAGGATCCGCAGGACCACCGCGCCGAGGTCTTCCGCCGCTTCCACGCCGCGCTGCTGGACGACGCGGCGTTGCGCCAGGATCACGCTGCGCTGATCGCGCGGCGCGGCCGCCAGCAGGTGCGCCGCTGGCTGGAGGCGGCGTGGAACCGGCGCGTCGAGATCGAACTGGCCGAGGCCGCCGGCACGCTGAACGACGGCGTGGTCGCCGCGGCGGTGCATTGGCCGGAGCTTGCGGCTTTCGATCATCCGGTGCAGCAACTGCTCACGCCGACGTGGCGAATCGCATTGCGCGAGGCCGCGGCTGCGCTCGCCGGACCGGGCACGGGCAAGCCGCAGAAGAAGGCGGCCGATGCGCTGGTCGATGCGCTGGCCTTCGAGCAGGCGCAGGCGGCGTTCGACACCGCATGGGCCGCGCTCTACACCGCGCACGACCGGCCGCGGCCGCGCCAGCTCGGCAGCGCGCCGGCGGTCGTCGAGCTGCAGGAGCGGCTGCAGCGCGTGGCCGACCAGATCCACCAGCACGAGTCGCACCTCGAGCACGGCCGCATGGTGCGGCTCGCGCGGGTGCTGCTGGTCGAATACGCGGCCTACAAGCGGCGCGGCGGGCTGGCCGACATGGCCGACCTCGAACGCTGCGCGCTCGCGCTGCTGCGCGATGCGACGCTGTCGTCCTGGGTTCAGGAGCGGCTCGACGCGCGGGTGCGTCACGTGCTGATCGACGAATTCCAGGACACCAGCCCGCTGCAATGGCAGGCGCTGCATGCCTGGCTGGCCGGTTATGCCGGGGCAGGCGGCGGCGCGAGCGGGCAGCGGCCCCCGGCGCTGTTCATCGTCGGCGATCCGAAGCAGAGCATCTACCGCTTCCGCGGCGCCGAGCCCAAGGTGTTCGAGGAAGCGGCACGGTTCGTCGCCGAGGCGTTCGGCGGCACGCGGCTGGCGTGCGACCACACGCGACGCAACGCACCCGAGGTGCTGGCGCCGCTGAACGAGGTGTTCGGCGCGGCCGAGACGGCCGGCGACTTCAGCGGCTTTCGTGCGCACACGACCGAGCAGGCCGCGCGGGCGCCCGAGGCTGCGGCGGCCGCCGGCGTCTGGATGCTGCCGCGGGTACCCCGGCCGCCGGCCGCCTCGAACGACACGAGTGCCGGCACGTTGCTGCCGGTCTGGCGCGACTCGCTGCGCACGCCCCGGCTCGAACCGGAGACGGTGCTGCGCGAGCGCGAAGCGGCATGGGTCGCCGCAGCGATCCGCGAGCTGGTCGATCGCGACGGCGTGCGGCCCGGCGAGATCATGGTGCTGAGCCGCAAGCGCGAGTCGCTGCGCCTGGTCGCGCCGGCGCTGCAGCGGGTGCACCTGCCGTTCGTCGCGGTCGAGGACATCGCGCTGGCGGACTCGCCGGAAGCCCGCGACCTGATCGCGCTGCTGGACCTGCTCGCGTCGCCGCGCCATCGCTTGTCGCTGCTGCAGGTGCTGCGCAGCCCGCTGTTCGGCGCGAGCGATGCCGAGCTGGTCGAGCTCGCGACCCGCGCCGACGCGATCGGCGCCGATTGGTGGCCGGCGCTGTGCCGGCGTCGCGAAGGCCCCGACGCCTGGGCCGGTCCGGCGCTGCGCCGCGCGGCCGAGTGGTTGCCGCGCTGGCACGACGCGGCCCAGCGGCTGCCGCCGCACGACCTGCTCGATCGCATCGTGCACGAGGGCGCGCTGCGCGAGCGGGTCGCGGCGACGGTCGCGCCGGAGCGCCGCGCGTCTGCGCTGGAGGCGGTCGACGCGGTGCTGGGCCAGGCGCTGCTGCTCGACGGCGCCCGCTACTCGACGCCGTACGGCTTCGTGCGTGCGCTGCGGCGCCGGGCGATCAGCGTCGCGCCGACGAACCGGCCCGATGCGGTGCAACTGCTGACCATCCACGGCGCCAAGGGCTTGGAAGCGCGCGTCGTGTTCGTGATGGACGCCGATCCGCAGGCGGCGAACGGCGAGACCGCGACCGTGCTGGTCGAATGGCCGGTCGACGCCTCCGCGCCGCGCCGCTGCGCTTTCGTCTATTCGGAGACGTACTGCCCCGCCTCGCTGCGCGGCCTGCTGGCCGTCGAGCGCGATGCGCGCGAGCGCGAGGAGCTAAACGGGCTGTACGTCGCGATGTCGCGCGCCCGCGAGCGGCTGGTGTTCAGCGCGACCGAGCCGCTGCGACCTGTCGCGGGGTTGTCGTGGCGCCAGCGCATCGAGCCATGGGCCCAGAGCTGGACACCGGAGATCGCTGCGGCGGCTTCCGGCCCGATTGGCGTCGGCGACGGGTCGACCGCGATCGTGAAGGCTCTACCCTCATGGAGCGCGCCGGACGCCGCGGCGCCCGCATCCGCCGAGCGTCGCCATGCGCCGCCCGCGCC